>NZ_RSAJ01000820.1 GCF_003933965.1 Streptomyces sp. RP5T | reverse complement strand
TCTACGAGCCGCAGCCCCTGCCCGACGACACCGGCTCCTACGGCGTGTACAACGACGGGAGCTACGCCGGCGACCAGTCCTACGCGGCCGCGGGCCAGGCCCAGGACCAGTACGCGACGGCCGCCGCCGACCAGAGCTACGGCTACGACGGCTACACCGGGTACGACCAGCAGCAGTACGGCTACGACCAGGCCGGACAGCAGCAGTACGCCGCCTACTCCGACCCGTACATCGGCACCCAGACCTACGGCGCGGGCTCCTACGACACCTCCTACGGCGGCCAGCAGCAGTTCGTGCAGCAGGGCTACGACCAGTACGGCGGGACGTACGGCGGCGAGACCCCGGCCGGCGGGGTGTGGGTCCCGCAGCAGCGCACCGACGAGACCTACGGCGGCGAGCTCCCGCAGGAGCAGCAGTACTACCAGGACAACGGCGGCCAGGGACAGCAGAACCAGGGCAACGGGTACGACGAGCAGTACCGCTTCTGACGCCTGGCGGCTCCCCTCACTGGGAACCGCGGAAGTCCGGCCCCTCCACGATCAGTCCGGCCACCAGCGCGCCCGACATGCCCGCGTGGGCGAGGCCGCCGCCGGGATGCGACCAGCCGCCGGCCGTGAACAGCCCCGGCACCGCCGTGCTGTTGGACGGGTGCAGGGTGCCCTCGCCACCGGCCAGGGAGGGCGGCGGGACGGCACCGCCCTCCGCCCCCGTCTCCCGCTCGGTGTGCACGGGCGTGCGCACCTCGCGCCACAGCACCCGCTCACCCAGCCCCGGCAGCGCGCGCTCGGCGGCGGTGACCATCTTGTCCGCGAAGGCGTCGACGACTGCCTGCGTGCCCCAGTCGTGCCCGCGGCCGCACGGCACGGTCGCCGTCAGCACCATGGACTCGTGCTCCGCGTCGGGGCGCAGGGCGGGGTCGTCCGGCCGGTCGATCCGGATGGTGGGCTCGGGCGTCCCCCCGTGCCGGAACAGGTCCAGCTCGCCCTCCGGATCGGGGCCGTACACCACCGTGCGGTGCGCGGTGTCCGGCTCGCGGGCGCCGCGCAGGGCCAGGCAGACCACGACCCGGCCCGGGTGCAGGTCCTCGGCGTCGGGAGGCACGTCCGCCGGGCCGTAGAGCTCACGACCCGTCACCAGGCCGCGCAGGCGCCAGGGTCCGGTGCCGACGACCAGGTCCGCCTCCACGAGCGTTCCGTCGGACAGCTCCAGGCCCGCCGCGCGACCGTCCTTCTCCAGGACGCCCGTCACCTCGGCGCCGAAGTGGAACTCGACCTTGCGCTCCACGCACCGCTCGTACACCGCCCGCGCCAACTCCCGCAGGCCACCGCGGACATACCAGGTCCCGAAGGCGTGCTCCATGTACGGCAGGACGGCCGCGGCGGCCGGCGCGGTGCCGGGGTCGACGCCGTACGTGAGCGCGTGGCCGTACAGCAGGTCCGCGAGGCGGGGGTCCCGCAGCTCCCAGGCGCCGATCTCGGCCAGGGTGACGGCGCGTCGGGTGCGCAGCAGCCGCTTGTGCGGCACGGCGGGGTAGGGCTCGCGCTCCAGCACCTGCCAGTTGGGCCACAGCGGTTCCTCCAGCAGCGGCCTGCGGGTGCGGTCCCAGGCCTCGCGGGCCCGGACGAGGAAGTCGCCCCAACGGGCGCCCGCGCCCGCGCCGAGGGCCTCGTCGAGCGCGGCGACCACTCCCGCGCGCGAGGCGTTCGGCAGGGACACCTCGGTGCCGTCCGTGAACACGTGCCGTGACGAGGGGTCGACCTGGACCAGCTCGACGACCGACTCCAGCGGCTTCTTGCCGGTCTTGATGAACAGATCGCGCCAGACCGCGGGCAGGGTGAGCAGCCCCGGCCCGGTGTCGAAGCCGAACCCGTCCCGCTCGAACCGGTGCACCGCTCCGCCGTACGTCTCCGTACGCTCGTACACCGCCACCCGGTGGCCCGCGACGGCCAGCCGGGCAGCGGCCGCCATCGCGCCCGCCCCGGCGCCGATCACCGCAATCCGTGCCATGCCTGCGACTTTATCGGCCGCCACTGACAGCGCGGGCCGGCAGGGGCGGGGCCTGCCGGCCCCCCTAGGCAGGGGGACTTGCCGCCAATCGTCTCTCCTCGCGGCGTTGGGCCCTGCGGCGGCGGAATCTGCGGATCCGGGAGATCAGGAAGTACAGCACCGCCAGGCCCGCCACCAGCAGGGTGCCCGCGATGACCGCCGCCGCCTCCGGATGGAAGATCGCGAACGAGACGATGCCGGCCACGCCGAGGTCCTCCGCCAGGCTCACGGCGATGTTGCTGAAGGGCTCCGGGGAGGTGTTGACGGCCATCCTCGTACCCGCCTTGACGGCGTGGCTCGCCAGCGCCGTCGAACCGCCCACCAGGCCCGCGACCACGTCGTTGAGCGAACCGCTCTGCCCCGCGAGCAGTGCCCCGACCCAGGCGCCCGCGACCGGCCGGACCACGGTGTGCACGGAGTCCCACGCCGAGTCGACGTAAGGGACCTTGTCGGCCACCGCCTCGCACAGGAACAGCACGCCGGCGACGACGAGCACTTCGGGGCGCTGGAGGGTCTCGGGGACGTCGTCGCTCAGCCCCGTCGCGCCGAACACGCCGAACACGCCGAGCAGCAGCACCACCGCGTAGGCGTTGACGCCGCTGGCCCAGCCGCTGGTGAACACCAAAGGGAGTACGGACACGGACGCGATCGTAACCAGTCGGCCACGAGCCGTCCTGGGGGTGAGCACGCAGGACTGAGTATCCGTACCTAGGGGCTGAGATGAGTACGCGCGCGGATGGGCCTCGACCTGCGTGAACGGGAGAGTGGAGGCACGGCGAAGGGGAACGGCTCCGGCACCGGCGACACGGGGCGCCGGAACGGAGCCGCCCCGGAACCGCTCCTTCCGCCGGCCGAGGTCGGCGGGAGCGAGGCACGGGGGAACCCGGAAAGCGGGGGAACGACCGAACGGGGGCCCGACGGGGG
>NZ_RSAJ01000081.1 GCF_003933965.1 Streptomyces sp. RP5T | reverse complement strand
GGGTGCTCACGGTGTAGCTGCCGTCGCCGCGGCCGCGCCACTCCACGGCGGGGGCGTCGGGGGTGCGGGCGGAGCGGCTCACGACGTGGATCTCGTCCGCGACCAGGAAGCAGGAGAGCAGGCCGATGCCGAATTGGCCGATGAAGTCGGCGCGTTGGTCGGCGATCTGCTCCGCGCGCTTGCTGCTGCGGCCGATGGTGACGAGGAAGGTGTGCACGTCGGCCTCGGTGAGACCGACACCGTCGTCCTCGACGCGCACCACGGAGCCGTCGGCGTACAGGCGGATGCCGAACGCGTCGGCGGGGGCGCCCTGTTCGAGGCCGTGCCGGGCGGTCAGCGCGTCCACCGCGTTCTGCAGGAGTTCGCGCAGGTAGACACGGGGGCTGGAGTACAGGTGGTGGGAGAGGAGGTCGACCAGGCCGCGCAGGTCGACCTGAAAGGTGCGGTCGGTGGTGGCGTGGTCGGCGGAGTCGTGGCGAAGAGGCATGGGGCAGTCCGGGGAGAAGGGAACGGCAAGGGTGGGCGATGGTCCGGCCGGGCCGGGCGGGAGCCGTGTGGCCTGCGGGCTCAGAAGGCCTTGCGGAAGCGCGCGTAGGCCGTCTGCGGGTCCGCCATGAAGGTCCACGGCCACTCGGTGAAGGCGCCCTCCAGTTCGCGGAAGACATTGGAGGCCGTGCTGCTGCCCGCCAGCGAGAGCGCCATGGCGAAGGTGTTGTAGTCGCCCTGCCAGCCCAGGCGGCGTTCGTACGAGTGGTGCAGGATGCTGCGCTCCGCGGCCTCCCTCAACTCGGTCCGGATCCGCGGGTCCTGCAGACAGTCGCGGTCGTCGGACTCCACCCACTCCTCGATGTGGGCCATGGCGATCACACAGCCGAGGCGGTGTCCGTCGGGCGCCGCGGCGTAGGCCTCGCGGGCGAACGCCAGGGCCTGGCCCGGCTCACCGCCCCAGCGGGGCTGCAGCTGGGACACCCACTCGATGTGGGTGTCCAGGTCCAGCGGGTCGCGGCGCAGGGCGGCGTCGCGCCGGGTCTGGTTGACGGCGGGGCCGAGCGACATGCCGCGGCCGGAGGTGAGCAGGCGCCGCCACGGGGTGATCCAGTCGGGTCGCAGCTCGGCGGCTTCGAGCAGGTGCTCCTCGGCGATCTCCAGCCGCTCGTGGAAGATCCGCCACTGCTCCCGCGTGACGTCCACGGCGCGGGCGGAGGTACGGGCCTCCCAGCCCCAGCCGATGTGGCGCGTCCCGGATATCAACAGGGCCGTCGCCCGGTGCTCCTTGTCCTCCTCGACGGCCCGGCCGATCCAGTCCTGCACCCCGTCCAGGTCGGCGAGTTGGCCGAGCACGGCATGGTCACGCCCGAGATCGAAGGGGGCCAGGGCCTCCTTGACCGCCTCCCAGTCCCCGGCGTCGGCCGCTTCCACCAGCGCGAGCACCCGGGTGTCCCCGAGGGCTCGCAGCGGGTACGTCCCGTTCCTCTGTCTGCGCGGGACGGGCAGGGCGTACGGATCCGCCGGTCTCTCCGCATCCCTGCCGAACAGCTTGCCGAACATGCCGCGTCCTCCCCTGGTCCCGCGTGATCGTCCGGTGCAGCATAAGGGGACCCACTGACAGCACTTCCACTGGGTTTTCACCGACGGCGCACCATCAAGTCGTGGGCATCGGGGCGGGAAGAGCGAGCATCTCGAAACCGGTCTCAGCGGTCTCTCGCGCGCCTCTCGCCCGCCGCCCGGACCAGGGCGTCGAACAGGCTCTGCTGGGCGGGGTCCTCGTGGGCGGTGTCCTCCGGGTGCCACTGGACGGCGGTGAACCAGGCTTCTGCGCGCGGGAGTTCGAGTGCCTCCACCGTGCCGTCGGCGGCGCGGGCGGTGACCGTGAGTCCGTCGCCCGGGCGGTCGATCCGCTGGTGGTGGTAGCAGGAGGCGTCGGCCTTCTCCGCCCCGGTGATCCGCTCCAGCAGGGTGCCGCGCCCGATCGTCACCGGGTGCACGAGGTGCCGGTGGTCGCTGTCCATGTGCTGTTCCAGGGTGCCGCCGAGGGCCACGTTCACGACCTGGAGGCCGCGGCAGACCGCGAGCAGGGGCAGGCCCGAGTCGAGGGCGGCGCGGGCGACTCGGAGGTCGAAGTCGTCCTGGAGGTCGTCGACGTCGTAGACGGCCGCGTGGGTGTCACCGGCGCCGTAGCGGTGCGGGGCGAGGTCGCCGCCGCCGGGGAGCAGGACGCCGTCGAAGCGGGTGAGGCGGGCCGGGACGTCCGTGGCGGCGGGGTGGATGCTCGCCGGTTCGCCGCCGGCCCGCCACACGGCCTCGATCAGGGCGCGGGCGTTGACCTCGGCGGCGTACCGGAGGGCGGACGTGGTGGCGGAGAAGCGCGCCGGGATCGCGATGAGAGGTCGGGGGGAGGCGGGCGTACGGTTCACAGCTGGATCCAGGTCGTCTTGAGCTCGGTGTACTTCTCCAGGGCGTGCGCGGACTTGTCGCGGCCGTTGCCCGACTGCTTCATGCCGCCGAAGGGGACGGTCAGGTCGCCCTCCTCGTAGCAGTTGACCCACACCGTGCCGGCCCTCAGTGCGCGGGAGACCTTGTGGGCGGTGGACAGGTCGGAGGTCCACAGCGCGGCGGCGAGGCCGTACTCGGTCGCGTTGGCGAGCCGTACCGCCTCGTCGAGGTCGTCGAAGGTGAGCACGGACAGGACCGGTCCGAAGATCTCCTCGCGCGCCAGCCGCATGCCGGGCTCGACCCGGTCGAAGACGGTGGGCTCCAGAAAGCTGCCGCCGGTCCCGGCCAGGGTGCGGCCGCCGCCGGCACGCAGCCGGGCCCCTTCGTCGAGGCCGGTGGCGATGTGGTCCTCGACGCGGGCCAGGTGGTTCTCCGTGACCAGGGCGCCCATCTCGGTGGCCGGGTCGAGGGGGTCCCCGACCCGCAGCTCCCGCGCCCGGGCGACGACGGCCTCGGTGACCCGTTCGGCGACGGAGGAGTGCACCAGGAGGCGGGAGGGGGCGGTGCACATCTCGCCCTGGTTGAAGAAGATGCCCCAGGCGGCGGTGGCCGCCGCCTGCTCCAGGTCGGGGGCGTCGGGAAGGATGATGTTCGGCGACTTGCCGCCCAGTTCCAGCCAGACGCGCTTGAGGTTGGAGTCGGCGGAGTAGCGCAGGAAGTGCCGGCCGACGGCGGTGGAGCCGGTGAAGGCCAGTACGTCGACGTCGGGGTGCAGGCCCAGCGCCCGTCCGGCCACCGGGCCGTCGCCGCTGACCACGTTCAGGACGCCGGGCGGCAGTCCCGCCTCGGTCGCGAGGCGGCCGAGGAGCAGCGCGGAGAGCGGGGAGTTCTCCGAGGGCTTGAGTACGACCGTGCAGCCGGCCGCCAGTGCCGGGGCGACCTTCCAACCGGCCAGTGTCAGCGGGAAGTTCCAGGGGACGACGGCTCCGACGACGCCGGCCGGTTCCCGGGTGACGAGGGCCAGGGCGTCGGGCGCGGTGTGCGGGGACTCGTCGGTGAGTTTGTCGGCGAGCTGGCCGTACCAGCGGAAGGTGTTGATGAGGGCGCGCAGTTCGATGCCGTGGGCGTCCGTGACGGGTTTGCCCATCTCCAGGGTGACCGTCAACGCGAGTTCCTCGCGGCGCTCTTCGAGCAGGTCGGCGATGCGCAGCAGGGTCCGGCCGCGCTCGGCGGGGGCCAGGCGCGGCCAGGGGCCCGAGTCGAAGGCCCGCCGGGCGGCGGCCACGGCGAGGTCGATCTCGGCCTGCCCCGCGTCGGCGACCTGGGCCAGTGCCTGGCCGTCGCGGGGCGAGACGAGGGTGAAGGCCGCTCCCCCGCCGGGGTCGTCGGCTCCGTCGATGTGATGGGCGCCGGACAGGTCGAGGGACTTGGCGCGCCGCAGCCACTCCTCGTGGGGGACGTCTGGCATGGGAGAACCTCCGGGATTTTATTTGGCTTCAAACGATATGATCGGCGGGAGTCCCGGCACAAGGCCCGGCAGGAGAAAGGAGCACCCTGCGTGCGCGCACTCGTCCTCATGCACGACCACGCGACCGAGCCCGGCCTGATCGGGGCCCGGCTACAGGAGCGCGGGTACGACCTCACGACCGTGACCGTCGTCCCCGCGGAGCGCCATCACGCGCCGGACGTTTCCTTCACCTTTCCCGCACCCGACGACTGGGACCTGGTCGTCTCGCTCGGCGCGCCCTGGTCGGTGTACGACGAGACGGCGGTCGGCAGCTGGATCGGCGGCGAACTCGCCCTGCTGCGCAAGGCCCACCACCTCGGCGTCCCCGTGCTGGGCATCTGCTTCGGCGCCCAGGCCCTGGCCACCGCACTCGGCGGCTCGGTGGAACCGGCGCCGCGTCCCGAGATCGGCTGGACCCGGATCGACAGCGACGACCCCGCGCTGATCCCCGGCGGCCCGTGGTTCCAGTGGCACTACGACCGCTGCACCCTGCCGCCCGGAGCGGTGGAGCTGGCCCGCAACGAGGTGTGCCCGCAGGCCTTTCTCGCCGGTCGCAGCCTGGGGGTCCAGTTCCACCCGGAGATCACCACGCCGGTCGTGCACCGGTATCTCGCCCTCGGCGGCCGGGAACAGTGCGTACGGCACGGCGTGGACCCGGAGGAACTGCTCGCACACACCCGCACCCTGGAATCCACGGCCCGCGACAACGCCCGCCACCTGACCGACGCGCTGACTCCGGTCACCTGCGCGCCCACCAGCCCGCCGGGACGGCGAGCCGGAGCCGCCGGCGCCGGGCACCGCACCGGCGACGAGGACACCGGGCGTGGCCCGGCTGGGAGGCCCGGACCGCGCCCACGGCCACCAGACCGGCACACCGGCACCACCGCGACGGCGAGCAGGAGCCGCCAGCGCAAGGCACGGCGCCGACACCCGACCCAACGCCCCGGGCACGGCCCGCCCGGGAGGCCCGGGCCACACCACTCCCCCGGGTCACCCCCGCGACCACCAGACCGACAGACCCGCACCACCCCGACGGCAAGCCGGAGTTGCCGGCGCCGGGCCCCGCACCCACACCCCGGACGCGGCCCGGCGGGGACACCCGGGCCGCGTCCGGGGTGTGGGCGTCAGGCCTCGTCCGGCGTCCTGGCGTTGGTCAGCCGCGCGGCCAGCAGTCCGAGGACCAGGACCGCCGGGACGGTGAGCTGGAGCCAGATCGCCGTGGTGCGGTCGCCGCCGATGAGCGTGGTGAAGTTCTCGACGATGAGCCAGATGGCACCCGCGATGCCGAGCGCGCCCAGCACAGGGGCGATCACCGTGTTCCAGGGCCGGCTGTCCGCGCCCGACCGGCGGAAGAAGACGACCACGGAGACCGAGGTCAGGAAGTACAGCAGCATCATCGCCAGTACCGCGACGCCACTGAACCAGGAGAACAGGGTCAGTACCGGGTCCTTGTCCAGGAGCGCGAAGGGCAGCACCAGCAGGACCGAGATGACGGTCTGCACGAGGCCTGCCGTCCAGGGCGAGTGCCGGCGGTTGAGGGTGGTCAGCCCGTGCGGCAGGAGCCCTTCGCGGCCCAGGGAGAACAGATAGCGGTTGGCCGAGTTGTGGAAGGCGAGGATGCCGGCGAAGAGGGAGGTGGCCAGCAGGACGGGCAGGACGTCGTTGACCCAGCCGCCGAACTGCGCGGCGATCGGCGCGAAGACGAAGCCGGTGGCGTCGCCGCTCTCCAGCGCCCTGCCCGCGTCGGCCGTCACGCGGGACGCGCCGTGCGCGGAGACCAGCATCCACGAGGTGAAGGCGAAGAAGCCGGTGACCACCGCGACCGACAGGTAGGTGGCCCGGGGCACGGTCCTGCGCGGCTCGCGGGCCTCCTCGCCGTAGATGGCCGTGGCCTCGAAGCCGAACATCGACGCGATGGCGAACATCAACGCCACGCCCGGAGCGCCCTGGAGCGCGGCCGAGGGCGAGAAGCTGTCGGTGACGCCGAGCCCCTCGGGACCGCCGCCCTTGAAGAAGGTGACGAGGGCGAAGACGATCAGGATGCTGAACTCCGCCAGCACGAACACGGCGAGGATCCTGGCGCCCATCTCGATGCCCGAGGCGCCGAGCACCTGGACGATCACCATGGTGACCAGGGTCCAGACCCACCACGCCACATGGGTGCCGGTGTAGTGCTCGACGAGACCGCTCACCGTGGCGCCGTAGAGCCCGTACATGGCGGCCTGGATCGCGCAGTAGGCGAAGAGGGCCACGCCCGCGCTGCCGGAGCCGGTCGGGCGGCCGAGCCCCTTGCCGATGTATGTGTAGAAGGCGCCCGCGTCCACGACATGGCGGCCCATGGCGACGAAGCCGACGGAGAACAGCAGGACCACGGCACCGGCCACGAGGTACGCGGCGGGGGTGCCGGCCCCGTTGCCGATGCCGGCCGCGATGGGGACGGCACCGGCGATGCCGGTCAGCGGGGCCTGGGCGGAAAGGACGAAGAACAGGATGCCCAGGACGCCGAGCGAGTTGGGCTTGAGCCTGCCTGTCGTGGATGGTTCGGAAGCGGTCTTCGCACTGACCGCTGTCTGACTGTCCACTCGAATCACCTGCCGGGAGCGGGAAGGGGCGGGAATTGTTTCGAGCCAAACGAGTTGCCTCATCGTGGGGCGGAACTATCCGTTTGGCAAGGGGGTGTGCGGAGGTTTCCCGTCCGATGGGCGATTCCTTGCACGACCGTAACCACCCCGCGCGCGAAAGGGCCCCGGACGGCACGTCCGGGGCCCCTGTCCGCGCAGGTCAGCGCATCATGCGCCGGGCTCCCGCAGGTCGCCGTCCGAGGCGGCGAGCAGCCTCAGCAGGGCTCGCAGCTCCTCGATCGCCGCGTCGGTGACCTCGGGCTCGCCGAGGATGAGCTGGTGGAGGACCAGGCCGTCCAGGGCGGCGAAGACCAGCCGGGTCAGGGCCCGGTCGGCACCGGCGGGCAGCATGCGGTTCAGCTCGCGGTGGGTGGCGTCGAAGTACTCGTCGTACAGGGCGCGGATCTGCGGCAGCAGCTCCGGCCTGCGGCGGGATTCGAGCAGCAGCTCGTACTGGAACGCCTGCCGGTCCGGATCCGCCGTGACCATCTCGGACACGCCCGAGGAGAAGTCGTCGACCTTGCCCGTGCCGGGTTCGAGCGCGCTGACGTTCAGCGAGGTGCGGATGGTGTGGGCGAGCGTCTCCTCGATCAGGCTGTCGCGCGAGCCGAAGTGGTGGACGACCAGCCCGTGGGTGACCCCCGCCTCCTGCGCGACCGCGCGGTAGGTGAGCTTGCGCAGTCCGCCCCGGCCCACCACCCGCACCGCGGCGTTCAGCAGGGCCTCGCGCCCTTCCCCGTAGTGCACTCGCCTGCGCGACCGTCGGCTCTCGGGGACGTCCGCGGATTCGGTCATGTCGGCGACCCTACCCGGCCGGACGCACCGGAATACCGGTCGGGTGAGCGCCGTGCGGAGCGGACACCGCGGGGCGATGGGTCCCGGGTTCGAGGCGACCAGGGCAACCGGGGCGCTGATCGTCCACCCCGGCCCTTCGGTCTCCCGCGCGCCCTGGACGGGCATCCCGCCGCCCGCGTTCCCGGCCTTGTCCCGGACCGCTGAGCTGCCTGGTCACCATCGGGTTCCCCAGTCACCGAAAAGTGCGTTCTTCCATGTCAACGCCTGCTCTCCTACGGTTTCCCAGTAACCACCGGAGACCACACGGGCCCAGGTGGCCCACCACGGAAGGCGCGGAACATGTCCATCACCCTGCTGAACCCCGACGGACTGCCGGAGATCGACGTCTACCGGCAGGTGGCGGTCGCGTCGGGATCCAGGCTGGTCTTCGTCGCCGGTCAGGTCGCCTGGGACGCCGAGGGCCGCACGGTCGGCGCGGGCGACCTGGCCGCGCAGGTCGAGCAGAGCTATCTCAACGTCGGCACGGCCCTGGCCGCGGCCGGCGGTTCCTTCGACGACGTGGCGAAACTGAACGTCCACGTCGTCGACTGGACCCCCGACAAGATGCCCCAGCTCCTGGAGGGGATCTCGCGGGCGGCCGCGAGACTCGGCATCACCCCGGTCCCGCCGGCCACGCTGCTGGGCGTCGCGGCCCTGGACGTACCCGAGCACCTGGTCGAGGTCGAGGCCACCGCGGTCCTCGACTGAGCCCGGGGCCGGGAGACCCACGGGACCGGCCGCCGGCTCGTCAGCGCCGGGGCGGGCGGATCCCGCGGAACTCCCAGTCGCCGCCGAGCGCGGTGGACAGTACCTCCTCGGACTCGGTGGGCTGGGCGCCGACGTCGGTGCGGATGGCGGTGGGACCGGTGACGACGTGGTTGGTGAGGCGCCCCAGCCCCTCCACCTCCACCTCGACCACGTCACCGGGCCGGACGGGGCGGGAGTTGGCGGGCGTGCCCGACAGCAGTACGTCGCCGGGGTACAGCGTGATGGTGCGGGCGATGTCGGCGACGAGGTAGTGCATGTCCCACTGCATCTCGTCGGTCGAACCGTCCTGCACGACCTCGCCGTTGACGTACGTCCGCAGGCTCTTGCCGTGGAAGTCCCAGTCGGTGACCAGGCCGGGGCCCAGGGGGCACAGGGTGTCGGAGCCCTTCACGCGGAGCATGGAGCCGGCGTCGGTGTCCCGGAAATCGTGCAGCCCGTAGTCGTTGGCGACGGTGTAGCCGGCGATGAACTCCCCCGCCTCGTCCGGGGAGATGTTCCGCGCGGTCCTGCCGATGACGATGGCCACCTCGCCCTCGTAGTTGAGCCACTTGCAGCCCTCGGGGCGCACGATCGCGCCCTGGTGGGAGTTGAGGGAGGAGGTCGGCTTGTGGAAGTAGGTGGGGGTGTCCGGCAGGTCGATGCCGAACTCGTCGACGCGGCTGCGGTGGTTGAGATGGACGGCGATCACCTTGGACGGCACCACGGGCGGCAGGTGCCGGGCCTCGTCGGCCTTGACGCGGCGGCCGTCCCCGGCGACCAGCTCGTCGCCGTCGACGGTGACCTGGACGGCGGCGCCGTCGAGGAGGATGCGGCGGTACTCGGAAGAAGCAGCCATGACTCAGACCTCCTGGGGACGGCTGTGCGGGGTGCGCTGGTACGACGGTGCGCGGTGGCCGGTGCCCGTCCAGCCCTCGGCAGGCCGGTCGAACCACAGATGGACCTGGCCGGTGCCGACGGAGTTCTCGTACGCCCCGTACTGGCGGGCCCCGGCGGTGCAGGCCCGTTCGCCGAGCGCACCGGCCATCATCAGGTAGTGGAAGAACTTCGCCTCGGGCCTGACCTTCCAGAAGGCGTCCATGGTGTCGAGGACCTTGTCGTGACGGCCCTCCTTGAACCAGGCGATGCGCTCGACGTCCGCCTCCCGCGCCTGCGGGGTGCGGATGTGCACGGGGTCGCTGGCCTCGTGGTCGCGCAGTTCGCGCAGCGGCCAGAAGGTGTGCGAGAGGGCGCCGGAGGCGATCAGCAGGACCCGGCGGCCGGGGGTGGCGGCGATGCCGTCGGCCAGGGCCCGTCCGAGGCGCAGATGGTCCTCCATGTCGCCGGTCTGGCAGACCCCGATCGTCACCCACCGCTTGTCCGGGAGCCCCTCCCCCAGGTACTTCCAGAGGTTGATGGTGGCGTAGTAGATCGGCAGGTAGTCGTCCTCGATCGCGGTGATCCAGGTGCCGTGCTTGTCGGCGAACTTCTCGATGTTGAAGGCGAGTTCGGGGTCGCCGGGGAAGTCGTACGGCATCCTGCACATGCCGCGCGGCAGTTCCTCGGAGGTGAACAGGCCGGCCCGGCGCCGCTGGGCGGTGACCACGAACTCGACGGTGGTGGCCCAGTGGGAGTCGAGGACGACGACGGTGTCGTAGTCGTCGCGCTCGAACACCTCGCGGCGCAGTTGCCGCAGGCCGGTGACGAGGGTGATCTCCTTGCCCTCGTTCAGTTCCAGCCGCTCCTGTTCCGGGAGCACGATGGTGGGGACGTGGGCGAGGAGGCCCGCCCCGAGGATCTCACCCATGGTTCTGCCATCCGTTCGGCGCGGTGACGGTGTTCTTCAGGTCGCAGTAGAAGTCGAAGCTCCAGGTGCCGCCCTCGCGGCCGACTCCGGAGTGCCGGGAGCCGCCGAAGGGGGCCTGGAGGTCGCGGACGAAGAAGCAGTTGATCCAGACGGTGCCGGCGACGAGCTGCGCGCTGACGCGTGCGGCGCGCTCGGGGTCGCCGGTGGCCAGGGTGGCGGCGAGTCCGAAGCGGGTGTCGTTGGCCAGCCGGACCGCCTCGTCCTCGCCGGTGAAGGTCTGGAGGGTCAGGACCGGCCCGAAGACCTCCTCCTGGACGATCTCGGAGTCCTGGGCGACATCGGTGAGCAGGGTCGGCGCGTAGTACCGGCCGTCCCTGGGGTGTCCGCCGATGACGGCACGGGCTCCGGCCGCCAGGGCCCGCCGGACGAACCCGTCGATCTTCTCCAGCTGGCGGGGGTGGATGGTGGGCCCGATGTCGGTGGCCTCGTCACGCGGGTCGCCCTGCCGGAGCCGGGTTGCCTTGTCGACAAATCGTCGGGTGAACTCCTCGGCGACGGACTCCTCGACGAGGATGCGGGTGGCGGCCAGACATACCTGCCCGGCGTTGTCGTACTGCTCCACCGCGAGGTCGACCGCGAGCTCCAGATCGGCGTCGGCGAACACCAACAGCGGTGACTTGCCGCCGAGTTCGAGGCTCAGCGGGGTGAGCTGCGGTGCGGCGGAGGCGGCGATGCGCCGAGCGGTCGGCACCGAGCCCGTGAAGCTGATCCGGCGTACGTCGGGGTGCGAGGTCAGCGCGTCGCCGATCTCGGAGCCGTAGCCCTGGACCACGTTCAGCACGCCCGCGGGCAGGCCGGCCTCGGCGGCGATGTCGGCGAGGAGGGAGGCGGTGAGCGGCGACCACTCGGCGGGCTTGAGGACGACGGTGTCCCCGGCCGCGAGGGCCGGGGCGACCTTCCAGGTGGCGAGCATCAGCGGCGCGTTCCACGGCGTGATCAGCACGCAGGGGCCCGCCGGGTCCCAGGAGACGTGGTTGGTGTGGCCGCGGGTCTCGAAGTCGTCGTGGTCCAGCGTCAGCAGCCAGTCCGCGAAGAAACGGAAGTTGTGCGCCACGCGCGGCATCACGCCCCGGCGGTGCGAGCGCAGCAGCGCGCCGTTGTCGGTGGTCTCGACGATGGCGAGCTCTTCGATCCGCTTCTCGACGCCGTCGGCGACGGCGTGCAGGATGCGGGCGCGTTCGGCGCGCGGGGTGGCGGCCCAGCCGGGGAAGGCGGCCTTGGCGGCGGCGACGGCGGCGGCCGCCTCCGCGGGACCGCCGCGGGCGATCTCACCGAGGACGCCGCCGTCGATCGGTGAGACGTCGGTGAAGGTGTCGGCGGAGGCGACGCGCTCGCCGCCGATCCAGTGCCGGGTGTCGACGGCGACCCCGGCCACCGTGAGGGTGTGTTCGGTCATGTCCGGTCTCCAAGTGCTGCGCGGTGGACGGGGGTTATTCGGCTCCGGAGGTCGCGGACTCCAGGAGTCGGCCGCCGTCCCAGACGACGCCGACCTGCCGGTAGTAGGCGGCGATCGGTTCGCGGATCTCCAGCCGGGCCAGCTCCTCGGTCGGCGCCTCGAAGAGCTCCAACTCGGCTTCGCCGACCCAGGATCGACCGCCCTCGAAGGAGGCGGCCCCGGTCTCGATCAGTTCGTCCAGCGCGAGCCCCTTGCCCTTCTCGATGTGGGGCAGCCACCGGTGGTGGGCCATGGGATGCCCGTTGACGAACCCGTTGCCGGAGGACGGCTCCCGCAGGGTGACGACGGCCTGGGCGAGCCGTCGGTCCGCCGCGGCGAGCGTCGCGCCGAAGCGGGCGCCGGCCTCGATCCGCGGAGCCGGGCCGTAGGGGTGCGGGCGGGTCTGGTGGATCGACCCGAGCTTCTTCGGGTAGCCCTGGTGCAGCCCGCGCGCGATCGCGAAGTCCTTGTCGACCCAGATGTACACGCACCGCGAGTAGGTCTGCCCCCGGTACGAGCAGCGGACGACCGCGAAGGCCTCCTTGTACTGGGCCCGCACCGGGTCGAGCAGTTCCTCTCCCGATGCCGAGCAGGACTGCCAGTCGGCCCAGATCAGCGCGACGGCACCCGGGTCCTCGTCGGCCAACTCCAGCGGTTCGGGGAGCAGTTCGCGCACCCGGGCGGGATCCGTGCGGTACTCGACCGTGAGCAGGTCGCCGGAGTAGCGCCACGGGGGCGCGGGGATCAGCGACGAGGCACCGCTCGCCGTCTTGGGGTGGAAGTAGCCACGGACAGCAGACATGACGGGGGTTCCTTACGCGGTGAGGACGGGCTGCTTGAGCAGCTGGGCGCGGTAGCGGGCGGCACCGGTGGCGGCGGCGTGACCGCCGAGCGCCACGACGCCGACGAGCCGGCCGCCGGTGTGGTAGCCGGCCAGGACGTCACCCTCCGGGTCGCCGTCCAGGATCCGCACGTCGTCCTTGCCGAGCGCGGGCGCGCCGAAGGACTGCACCCGGAAGTCGTGCTGGTCGCTCCAGAAGGTGGGCAGCGGCCCGAAGGGTGCCTGCTCGGCGCCGACGAGCGTCCGCGCGGCGTGCTTGGCGGTGTCGGTGGGGATGGACCAGTGCTCGACACGGCGGGGTACGCCGTCGTAGCGGGCGTTGGGGAAGCGGGCGACGTCGCCGACCGCGACGACCTCCGGCCGGCCCCCGGCCCTCAGGAGCCCGTCGGTGAGCACACCGTCGGAGAGATCGAGCCCGTTGCCGTCGAGCCACTCGGTGTTGGCGACCGAGCCGACGGACTCGACGACGACGTCGGCCTCCAGCACGGTCCCGTCGGACAGGACGACCCCGGTGACGCGGTCCTCGCCCGCGAAACCGGACACGCCGGTGCCGAGCGCGAAGCGCACGCCGCGTTCCTCGTGCCGCTTGAGCAGCGCGCGGCCGAGCAGTTCCCCGAGCGGGCCGACCATGGGCAGGGGCAGCGGGTCGACGACCGTGACCTCCGTGACGCCGAGCGCCACGGCCGTCGCGGCGACCTCGCAGCCGATGAACCCGGCGCCGACGACGACCACGCGTGCGCCCGGCCGGGTCAGTTCGTCCCGCAGGCCCTGGGCGTCGTCGATCGTGCGGACCGTGTGCCTGCCGGTGAGCGGTCCCGGGCAGCACAGCCGGCGGGGCCGCATGCCGGTGGCGATCACGAGAGCGTCGTACGGCAGGACCGAGCCGTCGTCGAGCGAGAGGGTCCGTTCGTCGAGCCGGGACGCGACGATCCGGGTGCCCAGCCGCCACTCGACGTCGGCCGTGGTCGCCCTGGGGGTGAAGGCGAGCGAGGCGAAGGGCGCCCTGCCCGCGAGGACCTCCTTGGAGAGCGGAGGCCGGTTGTACGGCATGTGCGGCTCGTCGCCGACGACCGTGATCCGGCCGTTCCAGCCGGCGGCGCGCAGTTGCTCGGCCGCGCGCAGGCCGCCCAGGGAGGCGCCCGCCACGACGATGCCGGCGTCCACGTCAGCCCTCGATCCGGATCGCCTGGAGCGGGCACACGTCCGCGGCTTCCTCGACCTCGTCGCGCAGCGCGTCGTCGGGGTCGGGGACGTACAGCAGACGGCCGTCCTCGTCCATCGAGAAGACGTCGGGGGCCGCGAAGACGCACTGGCCGTGGTCCTGGCACTTGTTCATGTCGACGACGACCTTCATGGCCGGTCCTCCTGAGGGAGCGGGAGCGAAGGGGCGGAAGGGGAAAGAGGGGCCCGGCCGGCTGCGGCCGGGCCCCTTGCCAAAGGGGTGCGGAGGCACCCCCAACTCGTTTGGCTTCAAACAAGGTAGGCAGACCGCCCCCTCTGGTCAACACCTATCCAGGTGGATAAATTATTCGTCTCCACCCCTTGCGGGTCGACGACCCCCTCCATAACGTTCGGGGTCAAACGAACACCCGAGGCTGCTCCAGCCGCCCAAGGAGGCATCGGTGAGCGCTCACGACTCTCCAGACATCGGCCGTCACATCGAACGGCTCGTGTCCGACGGCATCGACGTGGTGCGGGTGATCTATCCCGACCTCATCGGCACGGACCGCGCCCGGGACGTCCTGGTGGATCATCTGCCCTCGGCCTGCGAGCACGGCCTGGCCTTCTGCAGGGCCGTCTACCACACCACCCCGCAGGGCGACGTGGTCCCGGTCGCGGGCGGTCTGGACGCGGGACTGCCGGACGTGTGCGTACGGCCCGACCTGTCGACCCTGTCCGCGCTGCCCTGGGAACCGGGCGTGGCCACCTGTCTGGGCGATGTCACCGACCCGGCGACCTCGGGCCCGGCCGCCGAGTCACCGCGCGACCTGCTGCGGGCCGTGCTGGCCCGGTGCGCGGCACAGGGGCTGCGCCCGGTCGTGGGCCCCGAGCTGGAGTACTTCCTGCTGGAGCCCGTCCCCGGAACCCCCACCGGCTGGCGCCGCGCCCCGGAGGTGACGGGCGCCGTCTACACCGCCGGGCTCCGCGCCGACCCGGCCAACCACCTGCTGCACACCCTGCGGCTGCTGCGCGACCTGGGACTCGGCGTGGTCACCGGGAACCACGAGTTCGACGGCGGCCAGTACGAGATCAACCTGACCCACTCCGAGGCCCTGGACGCGGCCGACCGCGCCTTCCGCTTCAAGGCCGCGGTGAAGGAACTGGCCCGCAAGGAGGGCAACCTGGCCACCTTCATGGCCAAACCCTTCGGTGACGCGGGCGGCTCCGGATTCCACCTCCACCTCTCCTGCCAGGACGCGGAGGGCGGCAACGCCTTCGACGACCCGACGGGCTCCCACGGTCTGTCGGCGACCGCCCGGCACGCCGTCGCGGGGATCCTGGCGCACGCTCCCGCGCTGGCCGCCCTCGCCAACCCGACGGTCAACTCGTACAAACGCTTCGGGCCCGACACGCTCGCCCCCTGGCTGATCGACTGGGGGCTGGACAACCGCAGCGCCATGGTGCGCGTCCCGCCCGAGCGCGGCTCGGGGTCCCGGCTCGAACTGCGGCTCGGGGACGCCGGCGCCAACCCGTACCTCCTGATCGCCGGCACCCTCGCCGCCGCCCTGCTCGGCATCCAGGCCGGCGAGGAACCGCCCGCCCCGCTGGAGGGCTACGGCTACGACACCGCCCGGGCCGCCGTCCTGCCCCTGGACCTGACCGCCGCGCTCGACGCCCTGGAGGCCGACACCGCGCTGACCGAACTGCTCGGCAAGGACTTCACCACCTCCTACCTCACCTACAAGCGCAACGAGGTCGAACGCTTCCAACGGCACGTCACCGACTGGGAGTTCACCGAGTACGCCTACCACCTGTGAAGGACTCCCGCATGACGACAGCAGCCACCTCCGTCGAGCCGATGCGTCTCGCCGACGTCGACCTCGCGAACCTCGACCACTTCACCGACGGGGTCACCCCCTGGCGGATGTTCCACACCCTGCGCCACGAGGACCCGGTGCACTGGCAGCCCGAGGAGGCTCCCAACTCCGGTTTCTGGGCGGTCACCCGGCACTCGGACATCGCACGCGTGGACCGCGACGCGCAGACCTTCACCTCCACGAGGTTCGTGAACCTGGAGGAGGTCGACGAGGACCAGATCCGCAAACGCGCCTCGATCCTGGAGCTGGACGGGGTCCGCCACCGCGCCCTGCGCAGCGTGATCCAGCGCCAGTTCGGCGCGGGGGTCATCGGCGGCTACACCGACTTCCTGCGCGGTCTGACCGCCAAGACCCTGGACGCGGCCCTCGCCAAGGGGACCTTCGACTTCGTCAAGGAGGTCTCGGCCGACTTCCCCATCAACGTTCTGGCCCGGCTCCTCGACGTCCCCCCGGAGGACAACCAGCAGCTCATCGACTGGGGCAACCGCATCATCGGCAACACCGACCCCGACTACGCGGACGTCCTGCTGCACAGCGCGGAGAGCGAGCAGTACCGCGATCTGCCCTTCCGCTCCCCCGCCTCCCTCGAAGTCTTCGCGTACGGCCGGGAGCTGGCCCGGCAGCGACGCGGCGGCGAGGGCACCGACCTGGTGTCCCAGCTGGTCAACACCACCCCGCGCGACGGCATACCGCTCTCCCCCCAGGACTTCGACAACTACTTCCTGCTCCTGGTGGTGGCCGGCAACGAGACCACCCGCCACACCATCACCCACTCCATGCTGGCCCTCCTCCAGCACCCCGAGCAGCTCGCCCGGCTCAGGGACGACCCCTCGCTGATCCCCACGGCGGTCGAGGAGTTCCTGCGCTGGGCCTCCCCCGTCTACCACTTCCGCCGCACCGCGACCCGGGACGTCGAACTCGGCGGCAAGCAGGTCAGGGAGGGCGACAAGGTCGTCATGTGGTACGCCTCCGGCAACCGCGACGAGGAGGTCTTCGGCAACCCGTACGACTTCGACGTGGCCCGGGAGGACAACGACCACGTCACCTTCGGCAAGGGGAGCCCGCACCTGTGCCTGGGCAACCTCCTCGCCCGCACCGAGATCCGGATCATGTTCGAGGAGCTGATCCCGCGCCTCGCCGACATCCGGCTGGCGGGCGAAGTCCCCCGGGTCCGCTCGAACTTCGTCAACGGCATCAAGAAGCTGCCGGTCGAGGTCACCCTGGCCTGACCGGTCTCACCCGGCGGCCCGCTGAGCATGCGCCTCGGCGAGGACGAGATAGGCGGCGGCCGTCCAGGTGTAGGCCCGGTCGCGCAGGCCCGTTCCGGTCAGGGCGTCGAAGTTCTCCGCGAAACCGTGGTGCTCGCACAGGACGCGGAAGCGGGCGCTGATCTCGTCGGCCAGCCGGTGGTGGCCGGCGCGGCGCAGACCGTCCTCGACGAGGACCGTGGCGGGCGCCCAGATCGGGCCGCGCCAGTAGCCGTCGGAGAGGTAGTGCGGCGAGGTCGGCAGCTCGGTGGCCAGGCCGTACGCGGTCAGATGGGCCTCGATACGGCCGGCCAGCACCTCGCTGACCTCGTCCGGCAGATGCTCGCCCAGCACGATCGGCATCAGGTCGAGCAGGCTGGAGGTGCCCCAGGTGTCGCCGCTGCCGACCCCCTGGGCGACGAACCGGTCACCCTTCCAGAGCTGGTCGAGCATCGCCCGCTGTGTCTCCTCGGCGGCCCGCGTCCACCTGCGGGCGTCCTCGGCTCTCTCCAACTGGGCTGCCAGATCGGCGAGTTCACGCAGTTGGAGGGTGAGGAAGGCGGCCAGGTCCGCGGTGACGACCACGCGCTCGGGGTCGAAGGTGGTGGCGTTGTCCCAGCCGCTGTCGTTGCCGTGCTGGTAGTGCGGCAGGTCGGCCCCCGGAGCGCGCCGCGCGGTGAGCCAGAACTCCGTCCAGCGTTCCAGCCGGTCGTAGGTCGCGGCCAGCTCCGCGCGGCCGGGGGGTGAGGGCAGCCTGCGTCGCAGATGGCCGAACGCCCAGCCGTGGATGGGCGGTTTGACGAAGTTGCGCAGCACCTCGGAGTGGGTGACCGAGTCGGGCAGCGCCCCGGTGCCGTCCTGGTGGTCGAAGGGCAACTGGAACTGGTCCCAGGCCAGTTCCGGGCAACCGGGGGCCAGGGCCAGCGCGTTGAAGCAGTGGTCCCAGCTCCAGACCTTGTCCATCCAGTGCTTGGACATCAGGACGCCGGGCCGGGTGACCAGGCCGGCCGGGTGCACGGTCGCCGACCACAGGACGTAGGCGGCGAGTTCGGCGGCCGGGGTGGCGGCCGAGCGCCAGGGTGCCACGGTGTCGACGAAGTCGGCGAAAGAGTTCCGCGCGGCTTCGACGACCTTGCCGAAGGCAGCCGCCGGCACGTAGGGAGGGCGGGCGGTGTCGATCTCCTCGACCGCGATCTCCCATCCGCCGTCCGCGTCGGCGGCCACGGTGACACCCCGGTCGGCGCTGCCCAGGGCCTGGTCGCCGGACACCTCGGTGAGCACGCCGGACAGCAGGGTGATCCGGTAGCGGCGTCCGGTCTCGTACGAGGTGAACACGTGGGCGTCGGCGGCCGGGTCGCGGTAGAAGTACGTCCCGCTGAACGGGGTCAGGGTCCGGGCCGCCGCCGAGATCCGCAGCGGCGGGCCCGCACCGCGCAGCCGTACGGTGTCCGGTGTCTCGTAGCCGAGGTCCACGCGCCCGGCCGGGCAGGTCCAGGTGAGCAGGCCCGGGGTCGCCTCGATCCGGGTCCCGGCCCGCTCGCCCGTCGCCGGGTCCAGGGGGACGAGGCGCAGCACGGCGTGCATGCCGTTCTGGTGAGAGACGAGGTGGAGGTCCTCGGCGCGCGTCTTCTCCGCGAGCACGGGGGAGATGCCGAACCAGGAGCCGTGGGTGCTGAACGGGATGTCCTGGACGGAGAAGGCCGGGCCGGGGCGGTCGGCGGTCATGGAGAGGCACTCGTTTCTCGAGCAGGGATCGTCGGTGGTCGTCGGGGAGGGGTGCGCCGCGGGTGTCAGTCCTTGACCGCGCCGGCGGTGACGCCGGCCGCGACGTAGCGCTGGGCGAGGACGAGGATGACCGCGGCCGGCAGGGAGGCGACGACGGCGGTGGCCATGATGGCGTTCCACTGCTGGTTGTTGTTGCCGATGTAGTGGTAGATGCCGAGGGTGATGGGCTCGTGGGCGCCGCCGTTCACGAGGGTGCTGGCGAAGATGAAGTCGGACCAGGACCACAGGAACGCGAACAGCGACACGGTGACCACGGAGTTGCGGCTCATCGGCAGCACGACCGACCAGAAGGTGCGCAGCGGCCGGGCCCCGTCCATCTGCGCGGCCTGGAGGAGTTCGCCGGGGATGCCGGACATGAACGCGGTGAAGATGAGCACCGCGAAGGGCACCGCCAGGGTGGAGTCGGCGACGATCAGGCCGGGCACCGACTGGAGCAGGCCGAGCTGGAGGTAGATGGCGTAGAAGCCCATCGCCATGATGATGCCGGGGATCATCTGGGCGGCCAGCAGGACGAAGCTCAGGATTCCGCCCCCGCGCGGGCGCAGTTTGGCGAGCGCGAAGCCGGCCGGGGCGGCCAGGGTCACGGTCAGGGCGACGGTGCCGAGGCCGACGACGAGGCTGGTGCCCAGGTAGGGCAGTTGCTGGTCGATGACGGCCCGGTAGCCCTCCAGGGTGGCGTGGGCGGGGAACAGGTCCGGCGGGCTCTTGCGCATGTCCTGGTCGCGGGTGAGGGACACGTTGAGCATCCAGTACACCGGGAAGAGCATGATCCCGGTCAGCACCAGACCGACGGCGGTCTTCAGAGCCCTTCTCATGACAGCGCCTGCTTTCGCTGGACCCGCACGTAGACCAGGCCGAAGACCAGGGCGGCGAGCACGAGCAGGTTGCCGACGGCTGCGCCGGGGCCGAAGGCGGGCAGCAGGTTGCCGAAGCCGAGCTGGTAGGACCAGGTGGCGAAGGTGGTGGAGGAGTCGGCCGGGCCGCCCTTGGTCATGATCCAGATGATGTCGAAGACCTTGAGGGTGTAGACGAGGCCGAGCAGGAGGGTGATGGCGGACACCGGGCGCAGCAGCGGGAAGGTGATGCTCCAGAAGCGCCGCCAGGGGCCCGCGCCGTCGAGGGCGGCCGCCTCGTAGAGGCCGGCGGGGATGGACTGCAGGCCGCTGTGGAGCACGACCAGGTTGAAGGGGACGCCGATCCAGATGTTCGCGATGATCACCGAGGTCAGCGACCAGGAGGGCGAGGTCAGCCAGTGCACCGGGTCGACGCCGACGGCGTGCAGGACGGCGTTGACGACGCCCGATTCACTGTTGAGCATCCACGACCAGGTGGACGCCGACACGATCAGCGGCAGCAGCCACGGCACCAGGAACAGGGCCCGCAGGATGGCCGAGAGCCGGAAGTGCTGGTGGAAGAAGACCGCCAGCGCCAGCCCGATGGCGTACTGGAAGACCAGGCACACCCCGGTGAAGACCACGGTGTGCAGCAGGGCCGGGGCGAAGGTCGGGTCGTCGAAGACGGTCCGGTAGTTGGCCAGGCCCGTGAACGGCGCGTCGCCCCGCACGAACGAACGCACGGTGTAGTTGCGCAGGCTCAGGTCGATGTTGCGGTACAGCGGATAGGCGTAGAACAGGACGAGGTAGAGGGTCACCGGGGCGAGGAAGGCCCAGGCGGCCCACTGCGGGGAGGCGGGACGGCGCCGCACCTCGGGGGCGGGGCTCGCGGAGTCCGTCCGCGGGCGCGGCACTTGTGTGGTCTGAGTCATCGACAGGCCCCGGATCAGGCTTACTTGACGGCGGACTGGGCGTCGGTCAGCGCGTCCTTCGGGGACTTGGAGCCGCTGAGTGCGGACTGGACGGCCTTCCACATCTGCTCGGAGATCTTGGGGTACTTGGTGCCCAGGTCGTCGCTGGTGCGCCCCTTGGCGGCCTTGACCGCGTCGACCCACGGCTTCAGTTCGGCGTTCGCGGCCACCTGCTTGTCCTGGACCTCGGCGGTGGGGGCCACGTAGGACAGGGTGGTGTCGGTGTCGTACAGGTTCTGGGTGCTGGTCAGGCAGGTCGCCAGCTTCTGGGCGGTGGGGTAGCGGCCGGTGTCGTCCTGCACCGGGAGGGTGACGAACTCGCCGCCGGTGGGGGCGGCCGCGCTGCCGCCGGAGGCGCCGGGGATCGGGAGCACGCCGTACGCGAAGCCGGCCTTCTCGGCATTGGCGAGCTGCCAGGTGCCGTTCTCCGCGAAGGCGTAGTCGCCGGTCGCGAACTCCTGCCAGCTGGTCGTCTGGGTGTTGTTGAGCACCGAGTTGGGGGCGTAGCCGCCCTTGACCCAGTCCTTCCACAGGGTGAGCGCGGACTCGCCCTGCGCGGAGTCGAGCCGGGTCAGCTCGGCGCCCGCGCCCCAGAACCACGGCAGGAACTGGAAGCTGCCCTCCTCGGTGCCGATCGCGGAGAACGTGATGCCCTTCTTGCCGGCCTTCTTCACCTTCTCCAGGGCCGCCGTCAGGGAGGCCCAGTCCTTGACCGAGGCGATGTCCACGCCGGCGTCCTTCAGGACCTTCTTGTTGTAGTAGAGGGCCAGGGTGTTGGCGCCGATCGGGGTGCCGTAGGTCTTGCCGCCCGACTGGCCGGCGGCGAGGAGGTTGGGGTCGACCTTCGAGGTGTCCAGCTTGTTCTCGTCGGTCGTGGTGAGGACGCCCGCCTCGGCCAGGGTCGAGACGACTGGGTTGTCGACGACGAGGACGTCCGGGGAGTTGCCCTGCTGGGCCGCCAGCAGGGCCTTGTTGGTCAGGTCGCTGGTGTCGAAGCCGGTCCGCTTGACCTTCACGCCCGCCTCGGTGCCGCACTTGTCCAGCAGGCTGGTCCAGGCCGAGCCCTTGGAGAACTGCGGGTACGGGTCCCAGACGGTGTAGGTGCCGCTGTCGGCGCCCTCGGCGCCGCTGCTGCCCGAGCCGGAGCCGCAGGCGCTGACGCCGCCGGCGACGGCCAGGGAGAGCAGGACGGCGACGGTCGGACGGTGCCGTCTGGAGAAACTGTTCATGGCGGGTTCCTTCGGTCTGCGGCATGCGGGTGCCGTGGCGGTGGGTCACGCGGTAGGGAGGGCACCGCGAACGACGCCGTCGGGTGTCCGGGCGTGCGGCGGTGTGAGGAGTGTCCGGGGGACCCGGTCAGGTCTGCGGGGTGCCCGCGGGCCCGGTGCTGGCCCGCAGCGAGATCGGTGGGGTGAGCAGGTGCTGGCGGGGTGGTGCGTCGGGGTGGTCCAGCCGCTCCACGAGCAGGTCGACGGCGAGCCGGCCCATCTCGGCCGCCGGTACGTCCGCCGCGGTGAGCTGCGGGGTCACCGTCTCCGCCCAGCGGTTGGCGACGACCCCGGTGACGGAGAAGTCGCGCGGCACATGGCGGCCCGCGTGGGCGAGCCCTCGGTAGAGGCCGCCCAGGGCTGCCTCGTTCAGGGTGACCAGGGCGGTGGTGGCCGGGTCGTCGTGCAGGATCCGTTCCAGGCAGGCCTGGCCCGCGGCGGCGTCGTCCCCGCAGCAGTAGGTGCGGACGGTCAGCCCGCGTTCGGCCGCGGCCTTGGTGAAGCCGTCCAGGCCGCGGTGCGCGGACTCGTACCCGGTCCTCAGGAGTTGTTCGGGCCGGTTGACGAAGGCGATGCGGCGGTGGCCGAGGTCCGCGAGGTGGTGGACGCAGGCCGCCGCCAGCGCGGTGTGGTCGAGGGCGACGTACCAGCCGTCCTCCGGGTGCGCGGTGCGGCCGATGGCGACGGAGGGGAAGCCGAGGGCGGCCAGGTGGTCGGCCCGGTCGTCCTCCAGCCGGATCTCCATCAGGATCGCGCCGTCGACCCGCCGCTCCCCCAGCAGCCGCTGGAAGGAGCGGTCGCTGTCGACGCCGCTCGGCGACAGCAGCACGTCGTAGTCCCGGGCCGCTGCGGCCTCCACCACGCTGCCGATGAAGTCCAGCTGCATGCCCGTGTAGTGGTTGCCGGCGGGCGGGAAGACCAGGCCGATGGTGCTGGTCCGGCCGTTGGCCAGGGCGCGCGCACTGGCGCTGGGCTGGTAGCCCAGTTCGTCGACGATCCGCTGGATCTTCCGGCGCGTGTCCTCCGACACGGGGCGCTTGCCGCTCAGCGCGTAGGACACGGTGCTGCGCGAGACACCGGCCCGCCGGGCGATCTCACCGATGTTCACGGCGACTCCTTGGGACGGGAGCGACCGGCTGTCGAACCGGTTCGCGTGACAGTGAACGTAGGAACTGCCCGGACGCCTGTCAATACCCGTGCCGCAATCCCTGGCGGGCCCGGGGGTCGGTGAGATCACCGGCGTCGAGGGGATTGCTGGCCGGATGTCCCGGTGCTAGCTTCGCCGAACCGGTTCGGCGCAGTCGCCCGTCGTGACTCCCCGCCCCCGTGC
>NZ_RSAJ01000819.1 GCF_003933965.1 Streptomyces sp. RP5T | reverse complement strand
GCCCGTACCCCAGGTAACGGCCCACGGCGGCGAGTTCGCGCGCCTCGGTGGGGAAGGTGTCCCCGGCCCGCCCCCGCACCAGCATCACCGCGTTGCGCACGCGGGTCGCCAGCACCCACGCCTCGTCGAGGACCTGGGCGTCGTCCGCGGAGATGAATCCGGCGTCCCGGGCGGCGACGAGGGCCGCGCGGGTCCGGGTCGTGCGCAGCCCCGGCACCTCGGCTCCATGCCGCATCTGGAGCAGCTGCACGGTCCACTCGACGTCGGACAGGCCGCCGGGCCCGAGCTTGGTGTGCAGTTTCGGGTCGGCTCCGCGCGGCATCCGCTCGGACTCCATGCGTGCCTTCAGGCGCCGGATCTCCCGGACGGCGTCGTCGCCGAGGCCGCCCGCCGGATGACGCAGGGGGTCGATGAGCTCGATGAAACGCCGGCCCAGCTCCTCGTCCCCGGCGACCGGTTCGGCCCGCAGCAGCGCCTGCGCCTCCCAGACGAGCGACCAGCGGCGGTAGTAGGCCGCGTACGACGTCAGCGTGCGCACCAGCGGCCCGGACTTGCCCTCCGGGCGCAGGTCGGCGTCGATGAGCAGCGGCGGGTCGGCGCTCGGGATCTGCAGCAGGCGGCGCATCTCGGAGACGACCTTGCCCGCGGCCTGGGAGGCCTCGCGCTCCTCGACGCCCTCGCGCGGTTCGTGCACGAACAGGACGTCCGCGTCGGAGCCGTAGCCGAGTTCGTGACCGCCGAAGCGGCCCATGCCGATCACGGTGAACCGGGTCGGCAGGGTGTCGCCCCAGCCCTCCCGGACGACCGCGCGCAGGGTGCCGGCGAGGGTCGCGGCGGTCAGGTCGGACACGGCGGCGCCGACGCGGTCGACCAGGGCGCCCTGGTCCGGTTCGGCGGGCCGGGTCTCGGTGCCGTAGGAGCCGACGATGTCCGCGGCGGCCGTACGGAACAGCTCGCGGCGGCGGACGCCACGGGCCGCGGTGACCGCCTGCGCGGCCCCGTCGGCGCGGCGGACGGCGGCGAGTATCTCCTGCTCCAGGTGCTCGCGCCCGCGCGGGGCGAGCCCGCCGCCGTCGCCGTCCCCGAGGAGGGCCACGGCTTCCGGGGCGCGCATCAGCAGGTCCGGGGCGAGGCGCCCGGCGGACAGGACGCGTGCGAGGTTCTCGGCGGCGGCGCCCTCGTCGCGCAGCAGGCGCAGATACCAGGGGGTCTTGCCCAACGCGTCCGAGACCTTGCGGAAGTTGAGCAGTCCGGCGTCCGGGTCGGCGGACTCGGCGAACCAACCCAGCAGTACCGGAAGGAGAGTTCGCTGGATGGCGGCCTTGCGGGTGACTCCGGAGGCGAGGGCCTCCAGGTGCCGCAGCGCGGAGGCCGGGTCGGCGTAGCCGAGCGCGACCAGCCGTTCCTGCGCCGCGCCCGCGCTCAACCTGATCTCGCCGGGCCCGAGTTGAGCCACCGCGTCCAGCAGCGGCCGGTAGAACAGCTTCTCGTGCAGTCGTCGTACGACGGAGGCGTGCCGCTTCCACTCGCGGTTCAGCTCGGTCACCGGGTCGGCGCGCAGGCCCAGGGAGCGGCCCAGGCGCCGCAGGTCGGGCTCGTCCTCGGGCACGAGGTGGGTGCGGCGCAGCCGGTAGAGCTGGATGCGGTGCTCCATGGAGCGCAGGAAGCGGTAGGCCTCGTCGAGCTGGGCGGCGTCGGCCCGGCCGACGTAGCCGCCGGCGGCGAGGGCCTGCAGGGCGTCGAGGGTGGTGCCGCTGCGCAGGGAGCCGTCCTCCCGGCCGTGCACCAGCTGCAGGAGCTGTACGGCGAACTCGACGTCCCGCAGGCCGCCGGGACCGAGCTTGAGCTGCCGGTCGAGCTCGGAGACGGGGATGTTCTCCACGACCCGGCGCCGCATCTTCTGCACGTCGGCGACGAAGTTCTCGCGCTCGGCGGCCTTCCAGACGAGGGGTTCGAGAGCCGAGACGTACGCCTCGCCCAGCTCCCGGTCGCCGGCGACCGGGCGGGCCTTGAGGAGGGCCTGGAACTCCCAGGTCTTGGCCCAGCGCTGGTAGTAGGCGAGGTGGGAGGAGAGGGTGCGCACGAGCGGGCCGTTGCGTCCCTCGGGCCGCAGATTGGCGTCGACGGGCCAGATGGACCCCTCGACGGTGGTCTCGGAGCAGATGCGCATCATGTGCGAGGCGAGCTTGGTGGCGGCGCGCAGGGCCTTGCCCTCGTCGGCCCCGTCCGCCGCCTCCCCCACGAAGATCACGTCGACGTCGGAGACGTAGTTGAGCTCGTGGCCGCCGCACTTGCCCATCGCGATCACCGCGAGCCGGCACAGCGCCGCGTCGTCGGGGGCGGCGGCCCGCGCCATGGCGAGCGCGGCGCGCAGCGTCGCGGTGGCGAGGTCGGCGAGTTCGGCGGCGGTCTGGGCCAGGTCGATGGTGCCGCACACGTCACGGGCGGCGATGGACAGCAGACAGCGCCGGTAGGCGACACGCAGGGCCACGGGGTCGGCGGCCTCGGCGAGCCCGGTCTCGAACTCCTCGACGCCGGGGTGCAGGTCCCGGGGCTCGTAGGTGACGAGGGCGTGCCAGTCGCCGGGGTGCCGGGCGAGGTGCTCGGCGAGCGCGGCGGACGCGCCGAGCACCCCGAGCAGCCGGTCGCGGAACGGCTTCGCCGCTATCACCGTGTCGAGCAGTTCCCGGTCGGGCTGCGCCTCCAGCAGCCGCACCAGACCGAGCAGCGCGAGATCGGGGTCGGCGGTGGCGCCGAGCGCCTCCAGCAGCACGGGGTCGTTGCGCACGGCGCTCAGCTCCGCGCTGTCCAGGAGCCGCTCGGCGGCCGACGGATCGGTGAAACCGTGCCGCAGCAGCCGCGTGAAGGTACTGCTCCTGCGCCCCGGCGCCGACGTCATCCCGGCCTCCCGTCCGATCAAGGTCGTGTCGATCGAGCCTAACCGCAGAGCCGGGGAGAAGCGCCGGGACGGAGGGGGGATC
>NZ_RSAJ01000818.1 GCF_003933965.1 Streptomyces sp. RP5T | reverse complement strand
GCCGAACCCGTGCGCGGGCACCGGGCGGTGGAGACCGTGTCGGCGCCGGTGCGGATCGCCGACGGCGCGACGGTCCGGCTGCTGCGGCCCGGGGACCGGGTCGACGTCATCGCGTCGCGGGAGTCGGCACTGGGCGGGGACGCCCGGGTGGTCGCGCGCGGGGCGCGGGTGACGAAGGTGCCCGAGCCACTGGACGGGTCGGCCGAGGGCGGGGCGCTGGTCGTGCTCTCGGTCCCGCGGTCGACGGCGGCCCGTCTCGCGGGCGCGAGCACGACGGCCCGGCTGGCGGTGACGCTGTGTTGAGCGGTGTGGTCCCTGTGTTGCGGAGGTTCCTGTCAAGTCGCCCTTTCGAGCTACCCAATTGGACAGGGTCACCTCGCGTTGACGTAGGTTGCGGAGCTGTTTGTTCCACAACCTGTGCGTGCGAGAAGAGGCCTCTAGGTGAGCGAGAAGAAGCCGAGCGTCTGGGAGGGCTTCAAGACCTTCCTGATGCGCGGGAACGTCGTCGATCTGGCAGTCGCGGTCGTCATCGGCGCCGCCTTCACCAACATCGTCAACTCGGTGGTGAAGGGAATCATCAACCCGCTGGTGGGGGCGATCGGCACCAAGAACCTCGACAGCTACAGCTCGTGTCTGCGGGACCCCTGCAAGGTCACGGCGGACGGCACCGTCGTGAGCGGCATCCCGATCCGGTGGGGCTCGGTCCTCGGCGCCACCCTCAGCTTCGTGATCACCGCGGCCGTCGTCTACTTCCTGATGGTCCTGCCGATGTCGAAGTACCTGGCCCGGGTGGAGGCCCGCCGCAAGGCGAAGGAGGGCACGCACGAGGTCATCGAGGTGACCGAGCTGGAGGTCCTCAAGGAGATCCGCGACGCCTTGGTCGCCCAGCGGGGCTCGGGCCACGACGGGCGCTAGCCGTCCTGCTCCCGCCGCGCGCTCAGAGGTGGTGGGGCGGCTTCTCGTCGAGGAAGCGCTTCAGGTCCGCCGCGCTGTCGCCGTCGGCGCGCGGCCGGTCGCCCCAGCCCCGGTCGGTGTCGTCCGGGGACTGCTGGTCCAGCGGATCGTCGAAGACCAGCGCGGGCTTCGGCTCGCGGGGCTCGGGGCGGGGGGCGCTGCTCATGGGTCCAGGGTACGGCCCCGCCGGACCGCCACCGCGGGAGCGGCCACCTGCCCCGGTCCCGGCCCTGGTCCCGGTCCCGGTCCCGACCTCGGCCTTGCGGTCCGCCGAAGCAGGTGGGGGTGCGCAAGCGTTTCGGGACGGGATCTGCTGTGCTTGGCACCATGACGTCCAGCCCTACGCACAGCCCCCTGCGCAGACTCACCGCCCGCGGCCGCGACGAGGCCCACCGTGTCGCCTCGCCGCTGGAGCTCCTCTTCGACCTGTGCTTCGTCGTGGCCATCGCCCAGGCGGGCGTGGGCCTGGTGCACTTCGTCGCCGAGGGGCACGCCGGCGAGGGGATCCTCAACTACGCGATGATCTTCTTCGCCATCTGGTGGGCGTGGATGAACTTCACGTGGTTCGCCTCGGCGTACGACAACGACGACGCGCTGTACCGGGTCGTCACCCTGATCCAGATCGCCGGCGTCCTGGTGCTGGCGGCCGGAATCTCCCGGGCGTTCGAGGACCACGACTTCCTGGCCGTCCTGGTGGGTTATGTGATCATGCGGCTCGCGCTGATCGCGCAGTGGCTGCGGGTGGCGCGTTCGGCCGAGGGCGCGGAGCGGACGATGGCCCTGCGGTACGCGTTCGGCGTGCTGCTGTGCCAGATCGGCTGGCTGGGGCTGCTGGTGCTGCCCGAGGGCGGCCGGCCGTGGCTGTTCCTGGTGATGGCGGTGCTGGAGATGTGTGTGCCGCTGTTCGCCGAGCGGGACCATCCCACGTCGTGGCATCCGCACCACATCGCCGAGCGGTACGGGCTGTTCACGATCATCGTGCTCGGCGAGACGATCGCCGCCGCCACGGTCGCCGTGAAGTCCGGTATCGCCGAGAACGACGCGCTGGACGAGCTGCTGCCCATCGCCGCGGGCGGGCTCCTGGTCATCTTCGCCGCCTGGTGGATCTACTTCGTGGTGCCCATCCACGGCCATCTGCGCTCCAGCCGGCAGGCGTTCCTGTGGGGTTACGGCCACTACCTGGTGTTCGCCTCGGCCGCCGCGATCGGGGCGGGCCTGGAGGTGGCCGTGGAGCAGGCCGTCGGCAAGGCGCACATCTCGACCCTGGCCGCGTCTTCCGCGGTGACCCTGCCGACCGCCCTCTACCTGCTCACCGTCTGGCTCCTGCACTCGCGGTACTTCAAGGTGGGCATCGCGCAACAACTCGTGCTCCCGGTCGCGGCGTTGCTGGTGATCTCCTGCACCTTCCTGGGCGACTGGGCGGTCCTCGCGGCGGGCGTCGTGGCGACGCTGGCCGTGGTGACCGGGACGACGCTGACCGCGCGGAGGGCGGCCCGGGAGCGCCAGGAGCCGGTCCGGGTGGCGTGACCGTGGAGGCGTGATCGCGTGACTCCGGCGGGTCGAGGGGGTGCCTGGACGAGACTGGTCCCATGACAGTTGACGCTCTGACGGATGTCGCCGGGGTGCGCGTGGGGCACGCGACGCGCACCGGCGGCGGTTGGCTCACCGGCACCACCGTCGTGCTCGCCCCCGAGGGCGGGGCCGTCGCCGCGGTGGACGTGCGCGGCGGGGGCCCCGGCACCAAGGAGACCGACGCGCTCGACCCGCGCAACCTGGTGCAGAAGGTCGAGGCGATCGTGCTGACCGGGGGCAGCGCGTACGGGCTGGACGCGGCCTCCGGGGTGATGGCCTGGCTGGAGGAGCAGGGGCGGGGGGTGCGGGTCGGACCCGACCCCTCGCACGTGGTGCCGGTCGTGCCCGCCGCCTGTGTCTTCGATCTCGGGCGGGGCGGCGACTTCCGGGCCCGGCCGGACGCGGCGACCGGGCGGGCCGCCGTCGAGGCGGCCGCGGCGAGCGCCGTCGGCGCACAGGTGCCGCAGGGGTGTGTGGG
>NZ_RSAJ01000817.1 GCF_003933965.1 Streptomyces sp. RP5T | reverse complement strand
GGGTGGGGGAGCGGGTGCTGGTCGAGCGCACTCTGAGAGCGCTCTCAAAGTGCGCCCAATGTGCTCCAGGTCACTCCGGTCGTCAAGAGGTGAAACAGTGAAAGTCGCTGTGCCGCAGGTGAGTTCAGCCCGTGAAGGCGGCCCCGGGTCCCTGCCGAGCGGGACCCGACGACGGTGGCCGGTGGCACGGCGGCCGTGGGGTGCTTGCGTCGGCGGGGGCCGGGCAGTGCCGGCTCACGCCTTCGCGGCGAGCCCGCGCCACGCGTCCCAGGTGTCCAGGCGCTGCCGGTAGGCCGCCTCGACGACGGGATAGGGGTACGTGCCGAGGAAGAGCCGCAGGGGCGGTTCGTCGGTGTCGACCAGTTCGAGGACGACCTCGGCGGTGGCCGCGGGATCCTGGGGTGCGCGGGCCGAGGCCCCCGCCCGGCGTGCCGCGCGGACCGGGTCGTAGGCGTTTATGGGCTCGGTGTGCACCGCGGAGGAACCGGACCAGTCGGTGCCGTACGGGCCGGGTTCGACGATCGTGACGCGGATGCCGAGCGGGCCGACCTCCTGGGCGAGCGCCTCGCTCATGCCCTCCAGCGCCCACTTGGAGGCGTTGTACAGACCGAGAGAGGGGAAGGCGGCCAGGCCGCCGAGGCTGGACACCTGCAGGATGTGCCCGGCGCCCTGGGCGCGCAGGACCGGCAGGGCCGCCTGCGTCACCCACAGCGGGCCGAACACGTTGGTCTCCAGCTGGGTGCGGGCCTGTTCCTCGGTGGTCTCCTCGACCATGCCGAACAGGCCGTAGCCCGCGTTGTTGACGACCACGTCGAGGCGCCCGAAGGTGTCGGCGGCCCGTCGGACGGCGGCGAAGGCGGCAGCCCGGTCGGTGACGTCGAGAGTGAGGGGCAGGACGCTGTCGCCGTAGGTGTCGGCGAGGGGCTTCAGGGACTCGGGGCGGCGGGCGGTGGCGGCCACACGGTCGCCTCGGGACAGTGCGGCCTCGGCCCAGATCCGGCCGAAGCCGCGGGACGCGCCGGTGATGAACCATGTCTTCGTCATGCCTACGACCCTGCGCCCCCGGCCGGACGGCAGCCAGCACCCCCACGGGGTTACCCTTCCGCCATGGCGGCCGACAACGCGCTCGGAGAGTTCCTGAAGGCCCGGCGGGGCCGGGTCCCGCCCGAGCGGGCGGGGCTGCCCGGCCATGGCAGACGCCGGGTCGCGGGGCTGCGCCGCGACGAGCTGGCCCGGCTCGCCGGCATCAGCGAGCCCTATCTGACCCGGCTGGAACAGGGCGTCGACCAGCACCCGTCGCCGCAGGTGCTGCGGGCGCTCGCACGGGCGCTGGAGCTGGACGACGACGCCTGTGCGCACCTGTTCACGCTCGCCGCGCCCACGCCCGGTCCCGCACGCCCCGCGCAGACCGAAGTCGCGGCGGACGTACACCAGTTGCTCGACGCGTGGGCGGGCACCCCGGCGTATGTGCGCGACCGGCGCTTCGACGTCCTGGCCGCCAACAAGTGGGCCCGTGCGCTCGCCCCGATGTACGAGCCGGGACACAACCTGGTCCGGGACATGTTCCTCGACCCGGCATGCCGGCGGCTGTTCCCCGACTGGCCGGAGATCGCCGCGCAGACCGCCGCCGCCCTGCGCGCCGAGGCCGACCCGCGCGATCCCCGGGTCGGGCGGCTGGTCTCCGAGCTGGAGGCGGACGAGGACTTCCGTCGCCTCTGGGCCCGGCACGACGCGCGGCCCTCCCGCGACGAGCTCAAACGCTTCACCCACCCGGTCGTCGGCGAGCTGGCGCTGCGGCGGCAGGCGCTCACCGTCGGGGGCGCCGAGCAGCAGGTGATCATCGTCTACCAGGCGGTGCCGGGAAGCCCCTCAGAGGCCGCTCTCGCCGGGCTCCTGTGACGCCGGGACCGCGCTGCCGGCCTTCCAGTCCGACCAGGACAGGTTCCAGCCGTTGAGGCCGTTCGACGCCTCCACGGTCCTCTCCCCGGAGTTCTTCACGATCACGACGTCGCCGAGCATGGAGCTCTCGTAGAACCTGTAGCCGTCCACGGAGCTGTCGTTCGCACCCTTGGCGTCGTGCAGGCCGACGCAGCCGTGGCTGGTGTTCTGGTGGCCGAACACCGAGGTGGAGGCCCAGTAGTTGCCGTGCACGAAGGTGCCGGAGGTGGTCAGGCGCTGGGCGTGCGGGACGTCGGAGATGTCGTACTCGTCGCCGAGCCCCACCGTCGAGGACTCCATACGGGTCTGCTTGAACCGTTCGCTGATCACCATGATCCCGGACCAGGTGGTGTGGTCCGGGTCGCCGCCGCTGACCGGGTAGGTGGCGATCGTCTCGCCGCCCCGTTCGACCACCATCCGCCGGGTGGCGAGGTCGACCGTGCTGATCTGCGCCCGGCCGATGTGGAAGGTGACGTCCTTCGACTGGACGCCGTAGACGCCGTCCGCGCCCTCGACGTCCCTGAGCCGCAGACCGAGCGTGATCGTCGTGCCGGGCGCCCAGTAGGTCTCGGGGCGGAAGTCGAGGCGGGTGTCGCTGAACCAGTGGCCCACGATCTCCACGGCGGGCTCCGCGGTCACGGTGATCGCCTTCTGCACGGCGGCCCTGTCGGACACGGCATGGGTGAAGTTGATCGACACAGGCATGCCGACGCCGGAGGTGGAGTTCGCCTCGGGGGTGAAGTAGCCCACGAACGTCTCGCCGGGCGACCTGGTGGTGAAGGTCGCCGTCTGCTCGGTGCCGCCCTGGGCCGTGACCGTGACGGTGTACCTGGTGCCCGAGTACGGGTGCCTCGACGAGGTCCAGGTCGTCCTCGTGTCGTCGTAGGACCCCTCCAGCGTGGAGCCGTCGTTGCCGGTGACCTTGACCGAGGCGAGGGTGCCGTCGGTGACGGTGACCTTGACGGGGCTGGTGAAGCCGGCCGTCGCGGAGCCGTCGGCCGGGGTGACCGTGACGACCGCCTTCCTGGTCGCCGCCCGCACGGACGCGGTCGCCCCCGCCCCTGGCG
>NZ_RSAJ01000816.1 GCF_003933965.1 Streptomyces sp. RP5T | reverse complement strand
CTCGTCGAACACCCGCGCCCGTCGCAGATGCGGAGCCGTACTGCTGCCGTCGGCGACCTCGCAGATCAGCGCCGCGTCACGGATCAGCCGGAGGACGACGGGATCGTCGCCGTAGCGGACGGCGTTCGTGACGAGTTCGCTGACGACCAGTTCCGTCGCGAAGGACGCCTCCCCGAGGCCCCACGCCGTCACCTGTTCGCTCGCCGCCTTCCGCGCCCGTGCCACCGCCGCCGGATCGCGCGGGAGGTGCCAGGTGCGCACCCGCGAGGCGTCCAGGGCCGAGGTGCGGGCCAGCATCAGCACGATGTCGTCGGCGGGACGGGCCGGCAGGACAGCCCGCAGGACGTCGTCGCAGGTCTCCTCCAGCGGGCCCGCCCGGTCGGCGAGGGCCCCGCGCAGCAGGTCGAGGCCCACCTCGATGTCGCGGTCGGCCGCCTCCACCAGGCCGTCGGTGTAGAGGGCGAGCAGGCTGCCCTCCTCCAGCTCCACCTCGACGGACTCGAACGGCAGTCCGCCGAGGCCGAGCGGCGGCCCGGTCGGCAGGTGCAGGAAGCGGACCTCGCCGTCCGGGGTGACCACGGCCGGCGGCGGGTGGCCGGCCCGGGCCATCGCGCAGCGGCGGGAGACCGGGTCGTAGACGGCGTAGAGACAGGTGGCCCCCACCTCACCGGGCGTCGGGGCCTCCGCCGCGCGGTCGCGGGTGTCCGGCCCCTCCTCCCGGTCGAGCCGGACCACCAGGTCGTCGAGCTGGGTGAGCAGCTCGTCCGGGGCGAGGTCCACGTCCGCGAGGGTGCGTACGGCCGTGCGCAGGCGGCCCATCGTGGCCGAGGCGTGGATGCCGTGGCCCACCACGTCGCCCACGACCAGGGCGACCCGGGCACCGGACAGCGGGATGACGTCGAACCAGTCCCCGCCCACGTCCGCGCCGGAACCCGCCGGGAGGTAGCGGTAGGCGACGTCCATGGCCGCGAGGTCCGTCGGCCGCTCGGGCAGCAGGCTGCGCTGGAGGGCGAGCGCGGTACGGCGTTCGAGGGTGTAGCGGCGGGCGTTGTCCACGCTGACGGCGGCTCTCGCGACGATCTCCTCCGCCAGCAGCAGGTCGTCGTCGCTGAAGGGCTCCGCCGTACGGTGCCGCAGGAAGTGCACGAGGCCGAGGGTGACCCCGCGGGCGCGCAGCGGCACCATCATCACCGAGTGGATCCTGAACTTGGCGACGGACTCGGCACGGGCCCGGGAGGAGTCGACCCATTCCCGCATGCCGGGGTCCCCGAGCTTCGGGCGGGTGCCGCGGCCGGCGATCAGGGCTCGCATCGGGGGCGTGTCGACCGGGTAGAACGTCTGCTCGCCGGACGCCACCACCGCCTCCGGACAGCCTTCGAGGACCGACCGCTGGGCCGTACGGCGCACCGTGACCGGCCGGTCCCCCGGCACAGGCTCCGGCTCCTCGCCGAGCGCGACCGACTCCAGCAGGTCCACGGTGACGAAGTCGGCGAAGCCCGTCACGGCCACATCGGCCAGTTCCTCGGCGGTCCGGGTCACGTCCAGGGTGCTGCCGATGCGCAGGCTGGCGTCGTTGAGGACGGCGAGGCGGCGGCGGGCCCAGTACTGCTCGGTGGTGTCGAAGACGGCCGCGGACAGGCCCCGCACCATTCCGCTCGCGTCCTTCAGCGGGGACAGGAACATCGACCAGGCGTGGCCGCGCACCTCGCCGGGCGCCTGTCCGTAGTTCTCGTGGAAGACCGGCTCACCGGTGCGCAGCACCTGCCGCTGGAGGCGGTCGTACTCGTCGAAGGGCGGCGTCGGCTGGATCTCCCACAGGGTCAGTCCGCGCATCTCGGCCACGTCGCGGCCCATCAGGAGGGTCATGACCTCGTTGGCCCACACCAGCCGGGCCTCGGTGTCGTAGACCGCCACCGGCACGGGCAGCTGCGCGAGCGTGAGGTCCCACAGGGCCTCGGCGTCGGGTTGGACGGGCCCGGCCATGTGCTCGGGGGCGGCGGCGGTCACCAGCCACGGCCGCGCGCCCTCGCCGTCCACGAGCGGGGTCCCCTTGAGCCGTACGACGACCCGGCCGCCGCTGCGGGGGCGCAGCGCGACCTCGGTGACCCAGCGCCGGCCCTCGGCGACATGGCGGCGCGCGGACTCGGGCAGGTCGGCGGCGAGCAGTCCGGCGGCCGGGCGTCCCACGACGTCCTCGGCCTCGTATCCGAGCAGCTGACGCGCCCCGGCGCACCACGTCGTGACGGTCCCGTCGGCACCGACGACGACCGCGAGGTCCTCGGGTACGCGTGGCTCCACCGTGCCTCCGGGTGTGCCGCCCCAACTGTCCATGCTCCCAGCGTCGCGCCGCACGGCTCCCCGCTCAAGCGATGACGAGCGATGACAGCCGATGACAAGGACTGACCAGGACTGGCATGGACCGACAAGCGCCGGCAGACGCTGACGGGACGATCCCGGCGCCGCACGGCGCCCGGTGACCTCAGCCCAGCGGGTTGTCGGCCCAGGGCAGCGAGGCCGCCGGGTCGTTGAAGGCTTCCTGGCGGGGCGGCTGCACCTCGTGGCAGGTGAAGCCGAGCCGGGTCAGGGCCCGGCCGACCTCGCCGGCGGTGAAGTCACGGCGGTCCTGCCGGGTGATGACCTGGCCGACCTGCTTGACCGGGTAGACGTGGGGGCCGACGGTCACACACAGGCCGGTGGCGGGTTCGGGCTGGACGCCGTCCATCGACCTCTCGACCTCGCTCATGGTCAGGTCGAAGGGAAAACGTGCGATGACGATGCGCATGGTGCCTCCACGGGGAGCGATCGGGACGTGACGGTGAGAACGGCCAGGGAGCGGCCCTGTTCGTCTCCTTCTCGACGGAACGCCGGCGGCCCGGCCACCGGCCCCGTCAGTCGGTCGTACGGCTATCGGCTGGTGGGGGTGGAGCGGCGGCGGCCCCGCGAGGAGCGGCCGCTGCGGTTGCGTCCCGCGGACCCGGAGCGCTTCGGGGCCTCGGAGGGCGCGGG
>NZ_RSAJ01000815.1 GCF_003933965.1 Streptomyces sp. RP5T | reverse complement strand
CGCGGCCACCGGACCGCCCCGCGCCCCCGACCTGCCCGGCCGGCCGCGTCCCGTGGAGTGCCGGGGAGCCCGCCACCGGATCGGCCTGGTCGACGGGGTGCTGGTCCCGCTGGACCACGACCCGGACGAGATCCGTCGGGAGGAACTGCTGGTCGCGCTCACCGGCACCCCGCTCCCCTGTCTCCAGGCGATCGACGAGGCGCACCGGCGTCCGCACTGCCTGGACGGCGTCCGCGAACGTCTCGTGCACGGCGACACCGCCGGCGCGCTGGCCGTCGTGGAAGGACTGCTCGGGCCCGAGGCGCTGCTGCGCACCGGCCCCCTCCGGGACGAACTGGAGGCGGCAGCGCTGCGGCGCGTCACCTACGGCCTGTTCAGGGCGGGCCTGACCGGGCCCGGCCCCACCTGGTTCCGCCCGCGTCCGACCGGTCGCGACTCCCGGACCCGGCGCGCCCATCCGCGCCACGCGCACTGAATCCACCACCGGGGACACGCTCCCCTCTCCTGGCCCACGCCTGGCCCACAGGTGCTCACACATGACGATGACCTCTCCTGCCCCCGCCTCCCGACTCGACGTCGCCGCACAGCTCTTGGCCCTGCTGCGCGTCTCCACCACCGAACCGCGCCCCGACTCCCAGCTGGAGGCCCTCACCCTGGCCGTCGCCGCCGATCTGCCGGTCCTGCTGTGGGGTGAGCCCGGGATCGGCAAGACCGCGGCCCTGACCCAGCTCGCCGAGGCCCTGGACCTGCCGTTGACCACAGTGATCGCCAGCGTGCACGAGCCGTCGGACTTCTCGGGCCTGCCGGTGGTCGGGGACGATCCCGCCACCCAGGGCGTGCCGATGGCCCCGCCGGACTGGGCCGTACGGCTGGTGCGGGCCGGGCGGGGGCTGCTGTTCCTGGACGAGTTGTCCACCGCGCCGCCCGCCGTCCAGGCCGCGCTGCTCCGGCTCGTCCTTGAGCGGCGTATCGGCGCGCTGCAACTGCCGCCCGGGGTAAGGATCGTGGCCGCCGCCAACCCCCGGTCCTCGGCGGCCGACGGCTGGGAGCTGAGCCCGCCGCTGGCCAACCGGTTCGTCCATCTCCAGTGGACCCACGACCACGAGGTCGTCGTACGGGGACTGGGCGGGACCTGGCCGCGGGCCACCCTGCCGCGGCTCGATCCGCGCAAGCTGCCCGAGGCCGTGGAGTTCGCCCGCCGCGCGGTGTGCGCCCTGCTCGCGGCGCGGCCCACGCTCGTGCACCGACTGCCCGCCGGCGAGACCCGGCGGGGCGGGCCCTGGCCGTCGCCGCGGAGCTGGGACATGACGCTGTCGCTGGTCGCCTTCGCGACCGCGGCCGGTTCCGCGCGGGACGTGCTCTCCCTGCTGGTGCGGGGCACGGTGGGCGACGGTCCCGGCCTGGAACTGCTGGCGAGCCTGGACCGGCTGGACCTCCCGGACCCGGAGGACGTACTGGCCGATCCCGCGGGGGCCGTCCTGCCCGAGCGGGGAGACCTCCGGCAGGCCGTGCTCGACGGTGTGGTGGCGGCCGTACGCGCGCGTCCCGACCGGGCCCGCTGGGACGCGGCGTGGGCGGTGCTGGTGCGGGCGCTGGAGACCGGCGCCCCGGACCTGGTGGTCGTGCCCGCGACGACGCTGGCCTCGCTGCGGCAGCAGGACTGGGACGTGCCGGAGACGATCGAGAGGCTCGCCGGGACGGTGGCGCTGTCGCGGCGGGCGGACCGGGCGGCGGTCGCCTCCGGGACCCGGCGATGAGTACGGCCGGCCCCGTGGGGGCCACCCACACTGCCGCGGGCCGGCTGGACAGCGACAAGCTGTTCGCCGCCCGTCTGCACGCCGCCCGGGTCCGCCCGTACCTGGCCACCGCGCTGTTCGCCCTGCACACCGTCGAGTCCGGGCGGGTGCCGACGATGGCCGTCGACCGGTACTGGCGGTGCTACGTCTCCCCGGCGTTCGTGGACCGGACGCCGGTGGAGGAGCTGGCGGGCGTGTGGGTGCACGAGGTGTCCCACCTGCTGCGCGACCATCACGGGCGCGGTGACCGGGTAGCCCGGGAGCGCGGGCTGAGCGGTTTCGGGGACCGGCTGCGGATGAACATCGCCGCGGACTGCGAGATCAACGACGACGTGTACGGCGAGGGACTGGTCGAGCCCGAAGGGGCCGTCCGGCCCTGGCGGTTGAAGCTGCCCGAGGGGCAGCTGATGGAGGAGTATCTGAGCGGCATCGGCCCCGGCGCACTGACCGTCGACCTGTCCTGGCTGGACTGCGGCAGCGGTGCCGACGGTCTGGAGCGCGCGTGGGACCTGGGCCCCGAGGGGGCGGACGGGCTGAGCGAGCAGGAGCGGGACGCGGTGCGCTTCCGGGTGGCACAGGGCATCCGGGCGCGGCCGGGCGACACCCCGCAGGGCTGGCGGCGGTGGGCGGAGGAGGCCTTCCATCCGCCGCAGCCCTGGCGGGACCTGCTGGGGGCGGCGCTGCGCTCGGCGGTCGCCGGCTCCGGGGCGGGCGACGACTACAGCTACGGCCGTCCCTCGCGGCGCTCGGCGGGGGTGCCCGGGACGGTGCTGCCGAGTCTGCGGCGCCGGCCGCCCCGGGTCTGCGTGATCATCGACACCTCCGGCTCGGTCAGCGACGCCGAACTGGGCAGCGCCCTGCTGGAGGTAGCCGCGATCTCCCGTGCCGTGGGCGGTCGCCGGGACCTCGTCAGCGTGCTCTCGTGCGACGCGGCGGCCGGGGTCGTGCGTCCCCTGTGCCGGGCGGAGGGCATCCCGCTGGTCGGCGGCGGGGGCACCGATCTGCGCACGGGCTTCGAGAAGGCGCTGCGTTCGCGGCCCCGTCCGGACGTCGTCGTGGCCCTGACCGACGGCCAGACGCCGTGGCCGGGCGCGCAGCCCTCCTGCCGCACGGTCGTCGGCCTGTTCTCCCGGCCGCAGAGGTTCCGGGCGCGGAGCGAGAACAACCCCGAGTACGTGCCGGACGGGCCGCCGGCCTGGGCCCGCGTGGTGGAGATC
>NZ_RSAJ01000814.1 GCF_003933965.1 Streptomyces sp. RP5T | reverse complement strand
ACCGAGGCGAACACATCCGCCACGAACAGCCCCAACGCGGCCCGTAATCGGTTCACTTCATGCGCATCCACACGACCAACATGCTCTTGATCAGCGCAAACGGATAGACCTAACGAAGCACTACTAGCGGGCCTCCGCCTCGCGTACCTGCTCCGGAGTCGGCGCGGTGCCCCCGAGGTGCGCCGGCATCCACCAGGTGTCGTCCGGACCCTTGGGGCGTACGGGGTAGGCGCGCTGGGCGGCCTCCAGCAGCTCGTTGACCCGCTCGCGCACCTGGCGGGTGATCGCCCCCGCGTACTTGTCCCGGGACGCCTCGATCGCCTCGCCGACCCGGATGGTGATCGGGATGTGGCTGCGCTTGAAGTTGCGCGGGTGCCCCTTGGTCCACAGCCGCTGCGTGCCCCAGACGGCCATCGGGATCAGGGGGACCCCCGCCTCCTGGGCCATCCGTGCCGCGCCCGACTTGAAGCTCTTCAGCGTGAAGGACTGCGAGATCGTCGCCTCCGGGAAGACCCCGACGATCTCGCCCGACCGCAGCGCCTCCAGGGCGTGGGCGTACGCCGTCTCGCCCTGCTTGCGGTCGACCGGGATGTGCTTCATCCCGCGCATCAGCGGACCAGAGACCTTGTGGCGGAAGACGGACTCCTTCGCCATGAAACGCACCAGCCGCTTCTGCGGGAGCGCGGCCAGGCCGTTGAAGACGAAGTCCAGGTAGCTGATGTGGTTGCTCACCAGCACGGCGCCGCCCGAGCGCGGGATGTTCTCCGACCCCTTGCAGTCGATCTTGAGGTCCCAGGCCTTGAACAGCGCCTGGGCGAATCCGACGACGGGACGGTAGACAAGCTCTGCCATGGGCGGGGTGAGCCCTTCCTGCTCTGCCTGGGAAGCCGACTCCCGGCATCAAGTTACGGAGCCGTAGGTTTACGGCATCTCGCAGATCGTGCCCGAAGAACGGACGAGGAGCCAGCCCTGGTGCCCACTGGAGGCGAGATTCTCGTCACGTCGGCCCGGTGATCCACCTCGGGGTTTTAAGTCGCCTTTACTCCGCGCGTACCGCCACCCGGCGCACGAGCAGGTACATCTCGCAGCCCAGGCAGTACCCGAACGCGGCGTTGAGGAACGCCGCCGCGAGCGCCGCGCCGGTCGCGGCGAGCCCGAGCCACTGCGGTCCGATCCCGTACCCCACGAGCCCGAGGACCGCGAAGGCCAGGCCCACGGCCTGTGCGAACCGCGGCGGCTCCGGCGCCTCGAACTCGGTCGGCGGCCCTATCCGCGGCCGTACGACCCGGCGGAACACCCAGCCGTAGGGCGAGCGGCCCACCCCGCCCGCCGCGCCCAGCGCGAACGCCAGCGTCTGCCAGGCCAGCAGCCACGCGCTGCCCGTGACCAGAACGGCCGCCAGTACGACGGTCGTCACGGCCGCGCCGAAACGCGGCCCCCTTGCGTCAATGTCCATGAATCAAGCATTCCGCATGGGAAAGACAGGAGGGTAGGCGGGAATCTTTGCAGTCTCGTGAATGCTGATGCGGTTCATGACCGGACTGATGGTGTGCGTGGCGGTGCTCGCGGCGGCGAGTGCCTACGGAGTGCTGCAACGGCGGCGGAGCGGGAGAGTGCGGGTGCGCGGGCGTGACGAGGGCAAGAGGCTCGGCGCGGTCGAGCTGGGCGAGGACCTCGGTGAGCGTGCCACGCTCGTCCAGTTCTCCAGCGCCTTCTGCGCGCCCTGCCGGGCGACCCGGAGGGTGCTCGGCGAGGTCGCCGGCATGGTCCCGGGCGTGACCCACGTCGAGATCGACGCCGAGAAGAACCTCGACCTGGTCCGGGAACTCGACATCCTCAAGACGCCGACCGTGCTGGTCCTCGACGCCGACGGCAGAGTCGTCAGGCGGGCCACCGGCCAGCCGCGCAAGGCGGACGTCATCGCGGCGATCGGGGAGGCGGTCTGACGCCGGGTGAGCTCACGGTGAGGCATCTCCCACATCCCGGAACCGACTTGACTGTGCACCGCAGCTATCGTCAGCCTGACCGTATGCCTACGGAAGTCCTTCTGTTCGGGCGGGTGCACGTCGACCTCGCCCGCACCGCGAGTGCGCGCTGTCCGGTCTGTTGAGCACCCACGGTCCGGCTCGACACTCCTCTCAGAAGGAACACCGCATGACGGCCACGTCCGCACTCGGCAGTCCTCGCCTCGCCTCTCCCGACCTCCTGCGCTCCGTCTTCCGGCGGCACGCGGCGGGGGTCGCCGTGATCACCGCGAGCGGTGACACCGGCCCGGTCGGCTTCACCGCCACCTCCCTCGCCTCGGTCTCCGCGGATCCCCCCATGCTGTCCTTCGGGATCGGTACGGGCGCCTCCAGCTGGCCCGCGATCTCCCGGGCCGAATTCGTGGGCGTGCACATACTCGGGGAGCACCAGGAGGAGCTGGCCGCCACCTTCGCCCGCAGCGGCGCCGACCGCTTCGGCGCGCCCACCGCCTGGCGGGAGGGGCCGGAGGGCGTTCCCGTCCTCGACGGCGTGCTCGCCTGGCTGGTGTGCCGGGTGCACACGCGCGTGCCCGCAGGCGACCACCGCATCGTGCTGGCCGAGGTGCGGCTCGGTGACCCGGAGGGAGCCGGCCGGCCGCTGCTCTACCACCAGGGCCGGTTCAACTCGCTGCGCGACTGATCGGCTCAGTCGCGCCGGCGCTGGTGTGCGGGGCCGTCGAGTTCCGATTACGCTGCGTTGCGAAGGTCACAGTTCAAAGCGCTTGCTTAGCGGGCAGGAACTGTATGTACTGGTGAGTAATATTGCGGTCGGAGCGCAGCCCGCCCCGACCGGGATCGGCCGCTTGGGGCGCCTATGCTGCCTGCAAGAGGCAGCCGAAAATGACGATGCAGTAGGAGAGCCGGCGTGAGCTTGAGGATCGTTGTCACTGTGAAGTACGTGCCCGACGCCACCGGCGACCGGCACTTCGCCGATGACCTGACCGTCGACCGGGACGACGTGGACGGTCTGCTCTCCGAGCTGGACGAGTACGCGGTCGA
>NZ_RSAJ01000813.1 GCF_003933965.1 Streptomyces sp. RP5T | reverse complement strand
GATCACCACGTCCTCTCGCCCATCCCGATCACCACGTCCTCTCCCCCCGTCCGAGCCGTCTCGTCTCCGTCCCGGGCCCGCCCGCTCGGCCGCCCCGTCCGCCGGCTGAGTCATCCGCACTGCTCCGGCCCACGCAGCGCATCCCCGAGCAGTCCCCGCAGCCGCTCCCATCCGCGCTCGTACGCGAACGCCTCCGCTCCCCACCGCAGCGCCGGCACCGTCCGCACCAGCCCGGAGGAATCCCGCTCCAGGACCCGCACCTCGGCGATCCGCCGCCGCCCGGCCCGGTCGCGCACGAGGTGCAGCACGACCGACAGTGCGGCCGCCAACTGGCTGTGCAGCGCGGCCCGGTCGAGCCCGGCGGCCGTCCCCAGCGCCTCCAGCCGGGCCGGTACGTCGGCCGCCGCGTTGGCGTGCACGGTCCCGCAGCCGCCCTCATGACCCGTGTTCAGGGCGGCCAGCAGATGCACCACCTCGGGCCCGCGCACCTCGCCCACGACGAGCCGGTCCGGCCGCATCCGCAGTGCCTGGCGCACCAGGTCCTCAAGCGTGACGAGCCCGGCACCCTCCTGGTTGGCGGGTCTCGTCTCCAGCCGGACGACGTGCGGATGGTCGGGCCTGAGCTCCGCCGAGTCCTCCGCGAGCACGATCCGCTCACCCGGCCCGACGAGCCCCAGCAGGGCGCTCAGCAGCGTCGTCTTCCCGGTACCCGTCCCGCCGCTGACGAGGAACGACAGCCGCGCGTCCAGCAGCGCCCGCAGCACCCGGTCGCCGCCAGGCGGAACCGTGCCGGCCGCGACCAGCTCGCCCAGCGTGAAGGCACGCGGCCGTACCACCCGCAGGGCCAGACAGGCACAGCCGACGGCGACCGGAGGCAGCACCGCGTGCAGCCGCGTGCCGTCCGGCAGCCGGGCGTCGACCCAGGGCCGGGCGTCGTCGAGGCGCCGCCCCGCCACCGCGGCGAGCCGCTGCGCGAGCCGTCGTACGGCAGCCGCGTCGGGGAAGGAGACGTCGGTCAGTTCGAGTCCGCCGCCCCGGTCCACCCAGACCCGGTCCGGCGCCGACACGAGGACGTCCGTCACCGACGGGTCGGCGAGCAACGGCTCCAGGGGTCCGCTGCCGACCAGTTCGGACCGCAACCGCTCGGCCGCGCCCAGCACTTCGGCGTCGCCGAGGACCCGTCCCTGCTCCCGCAGCGCCTGCGCCACCCGCGCGGGCGTCGGTTCGGCCCCGCTCTCGGCCAGCCACTGCCGCACGCCGTCCAGCAGCCCGGGAGCCATGTCCGCGCCGGGCGCCGTGGACGTCGCGGCCACACCCGCCGAGGATGTCGCAGGAGCACCGGCCGACCGCCTCCGCTCGACGTGGCCCGCCACCGGATGAGCCGTCCGCCACGTCACCGCGCGGCCGCCTCCCGCGCCGTCCACCGGAGCGGACCCCGAGAACCCGCTCATGCCGCCCCCGCCCCCGTCTCCGCCAACGCGCGCTCCCAGAACTCCTTGCAGAACCGCGCCAGCGGTCCCCGGGCGGCCGCGCCCGGCGGCGATCCGCTCCCCTGCGGCCGCTGGAGGGCCGACTCGACCGGGACCTCGCCCACCAGGGGCAGACCCAGCAGGCGGGCCACCTCGCGGTCGTCGAGGCCGGGTGCGTAAGGGCCGCGTACCGCCACCCGCAGGTCGCGCAGGACCATGCCGACCGCCGAGGCGACCCGACAGGCCGCGGCGACGGCCCGCAGTTCGGCGGGGACCACGAGGATCCCCAGGTCGATCTGGGCGAGCGCCTCGGCGACGCCGTCGTCCAGGCGGCGGGGCAGGTCGACGACCACGGTGCCGCCCCGGCGCCGGGCCGCGGCGAGCACCGCCCGCACGGCCTGGGGCGGGACGGCGATGCGGTCGCCGCGGTCCCAGCTCAGGACCCGCAGCGAGTGCAGGCGCGGCAGCGACTCCTCCAGGGCGCCGCCGCCGACCCGCCCGCGCGAGGCGGCGAACGCGGGCCAGCGCAGTCCCTCGGTGCTCTCGCCGCCGAGGAGTACGTCGAGTCCGCCGCCCAGCGGATCGGCGTCCACGAGGAGTGTGCGCAGGCCCTCACGCGCGGAGGTGACAGCGAGGGCGCACGCGAGCGTGGAGGCTCCGGCCCCGCCGCGGCCGCCGATGACGCCGACGGTGAGGGCAGGCCGGCCGACGCCCTCGGTGACGTCGGCGATCCGGTCGACCAGCCACTGCTCGCCGTCGGGCAGCACCAGGACGTGATCGGCGCCGATCTCGACGGCCCGCTTCCACACCCCGGAGTCGTCCTGGTCCCGGCCCACCAGCACCACTCCCCGCCTGCGGGCGGACCCGCGCACCCGTCGTGCGGCGTCGTCGCCGACCAGGACGAGCGGGGCGGCCTCCCAGCTGCCTCTTGGCTGCGGCACCCCGTGGTGGACCTCGGCCGTCGCCCCGGCCGCGGCGCACAGCCGCAGCAGGTCGTCGAGCAGGTCCTCGTCCTCCGTGACGATCAACGGCCGGCCCGGCCGCCCTCCGCCAGTGGGCTGCCCCTCGTGTGTGACGGCTGCGGTCACGATCTCCATCCCCCTTCGCCGCGCCGCGCGAGAACCCCCGAAGGGCCCGCCCGGCGCTCTCCCGCGGTGCCCCTTCGGCCCCGCGATTCCCAGACATGTGAAGAACCGGCGACCGGCCTCCATATGAGCGGCCGATAGGAACCGGCCAAACACACCCGACAAACCAGAACCGGCCAGGAAGTCGGCCGGAGCGGGACGTGTGGGATTCACGGTGCAGCGATCCCGGAAATCGTGTGGATCTTGGTGGAAAACTGTGGACAAGTGGGCGCCTGTGAATATCGCCGTCACCCATACCGGTGAGCACCTGCCGCCTGTGCACAACTTCCGCAGAGCAGCGTTGCAACTACGCACAGTGACGGATCATGGGCGCGCGAAAGAGACGGCCGAAGCCGCCTCGAAGCGGTCACGCAACCGCGCTCAGAAAGAGAAAACCCACCCGGACATGCGACGACCCCCACCGGGGGGG
>NZ_RSAJ01000812.1 GCF_003933965.1 Streptomyces sp. RP5T | reverse complement strand
CCACTGGACCCTCCCCGCGTACGAGCGCTACGCCGAGGAGACCGACCCGGTCGGTACGGCCGATGTCCTCGTCCGCGCCGACGACCCCCGCCACCCCGCCTGGAACGGCTGACCCGGGTCACCGCCACCGCCGGGCTCCGGGTGCGGGCCCCCTCGGCCGCGGCGAGAATGTAGGGCGCCGGGACTTGCGGAGCCGCCCGCGCCGCGCCGGCCGTCCGGCACCGGGAGGTACTCCATGACCACCGCCGGAGACATCATGCACCGGGGTGCCCAGTGGATCCCCGCCCACGAGACCCTCGACCGCGCCGCCCAGCTGATGCGTGAACTGGGCGTCGGAGCCCTGCCCATCAGCGACGCGGACGAACGGCTGTGCGGCATCCTCACCGACCGCGACATCGTCATCGGCTGCGTGGCCGTCGGCCACGACCCGGCCAAGGTCACCGCCGGTGCGATGGCCCAGGGCACACCCCGCTGGATCGACGCGAGCGCCGACGTCACCGACGTCCTGCACGAGATGCAGGAGCACAGGATCCGCAGGCTCCCCGTCATCGAGAACAAGCGCCTGGTGGGCATGATCAGCGAGTCCGACCTGGCCAGGCACCTGACGGACGAGCAGATCGCCGGCTGGGCCGAGAGCGTCTACGCGCGCTCCTCCACCACCCACTGACCCGTCCTGCGGAGGCCCTCGCTCACAGCCAGCCGTTGCGCCGGAAGCCGCGGTACAGCACACCGCAGGCGACGGCTATCACGACCATGACCAACGGGTAGCCGAAGGTCCAGTGCAGCTCGGGCATGTGGTCGAAGTTCATGCCGTACACACCGCAGACCATCGTCGGGACGGCGATCACCGCTGCCCAGGCCGTGATCTTCCGCATGTCCTCGTTCTGCGCGACCGTCACCTGCGCCAGGTGTGCCTGCAGGATCGAGTTGAGCAGTTCGTCGAACGACGCGATCTGTTCCTTCGCGCGCAGCAGATGGTCGGAGACATCTCGGAAGTACGCCTGTATCTCCGGGGCGATGACGTTGATCGGCCGGGTGGAGAGCTCCTCCAGCGGGCGGCTGAGCGGGGCCACCGCCCGCTTCAGCTCCAGCAGTTCGCGCTTGAGCTGGTAGATGCGGCCCGGGTCGACGCGCGCGCCGTTGTCCGCGAACACCGCCGTCTCGACCAGGTCGATGTCCGACTGGACGGCGTCGGTGACGTCCAGATAGCCGTCGACCACATGGTCCGCGATCGCGTGCAGCACGGCGGCCGGTCCCTTGGCGAGCTGCCCGGGGTCCGACTCCAGCTCCTCGCGCAGCGGACCCAGCGAGCCGTGGCTGCCGTGCCGCACCGTGATCACGAAGTCCTCGCCGACGAACACCATGATCTCGCCGGTGTTGACCACCTCGCTCGTCGCGGTGAGCTCCTCGTGCTCCACGTAGCAGACCGTCTTGAACACCGCGAACAGTGTCTCGCCGTAGCGCTCCACCTTCGGGCGCTGATGGGCCTCGACCGCGTCCTCGACGGCCAGCGGGTGCAGGTCGAAGAGATCCGCGATGCCCTCGAACTCGTGGTCCGACGGCTCGTGCAGCCCGAGCCAGACGAAACCGTCACGGCTGTCGCGTACCCGCTCCACGGTGTCGACGAGATCACCGTCGACCGGGATACGGGCCCCCTCCTTGTAGGTCACGCAGTTGACCACCGAGGTGCCCAGCGGGGAGCGGGCGTGGTGGCTCAGGTCGACGCGCGGGCGCCGCCGGGCCAGCCGGGCCACCTTGCGCAGGCCACCCACCCTGCCGAGGCTCGTGACCTTTCGCAGATTCCCTGCCATGGACATCTGGATCTCCTCGTGTGGATCTCCGTGCGACGCGTTTCTGCGTCCTGGCGCGCCAGTTTGCCAGGTCGGGGCAAACGCCGGGTGAGCCTGTGGACAGGGGAGGTTCCGCTTGGTTCCCGCCTGTGGAAAACCAGCCCGCACCGGCCTCGGCGCCGGTCACCCGGCGAACGGACCCCGACGCTCTCCTCGCAGGAACCGCGTCGTCCACTCGGGACGAGCCGGACGACTGGGATCATCACGGCATGACTCGAACCGACGGATATCTCCTCGACAACCGGCAGGCGGAGGCCGCGGAACGCTTCGAAGCCTTCGCCGCCCTCTTCGACCCCACGACCTTCCGGCACCTCGAAGGATTCGGCATCGGATCCGGCTGGCGCTGCTGGGAGGTCGGCGCGGGTGGTACGTCCGTGGTGTCCTGGCTGGCGAAGAAGGTCGGCCCGACCGGGAAGGTCGTCGCGACGGACATCGACACCACCTGTCTCACCGCTGCGGCCCGCCCGCCGGTGGACGTACGGGTCCACGACGTGAGCGCGCAGGAGCCACCCGGGGAGGGCTTCGACCTGGTGCACGCCCGGCTCGTCCTGGTCCATGTGCCCGACCGGGAACGGGCCCTGCGGTCGATGATCAAGTCCCTGCGTCCCGGCGGACGGCTCCTGCTGGAGGACGCCGACCCCGCCCTGCAACCCCTGACCTGCCCCGACGAGTACGGCCCCGAGCAGCAGCTCGCGAACCGGCTGCGCCAGGGCTTCCGCCGTCTGCTCGCCGACCGCGGCGCCGACCTCTCCTACGGCCGCACCCTCCCGCGTCTGCTCCGCGAGGCCGGTCTGCGCCAGGTGGCCGCCGACGCGTACTTCCCGCTGGCCTCGCCGGCCTGCGCCGCCCTGGAGTCCGCCACGATCCGCCAGATCCGCGGCCAGTTGGTCACGGCGGGCCTGGCCACGGACGAGGAGGTCGACCGCCACCTCGCCAACGTCGCCACCGGCACGATGGACCTGGCCACGGCTCCGCTGATCTCGGCATGGGGGCGCAAGGCGTAGCAGGAGAGCGGGAGCTGTCCCTGGGGACCGGTGTCCGGGCGGCCGCCCCGATGGACGACCGCCGACACTGCTGGCCCTGGCCCACCGGCCGGCCGTAAGTCCGGCAACGGAGGCTCACCCACCAGCCGTCAACCGGGCGCCGGTGGTCTCCCGCCCACCCGCTCCACGGC
>NZ_RSAJ01000811.1 GCF_003933965.1 Streptomyces sp. RP5T | reverse complement strand
GCAGGAGCGGCTGGAGCGGCGGTCCGCCGCGCGGGAGCTGCGGCGCGGGGAGCACTGAGCACTGCGCGGTCGGGTGCGGGTGGGGGTCCGTCGTGGCTGGTCGCGCAGTTCCCCGCGCCCCTGGGTGGGTGCAGCGAGGAGGGCGACCAGCCCCTGCCGGCCCGCGCCTACAGTTTCGCCGCCACCGAACCCTTCAGGAACCGCAGGTCGAACGTGTCCGCCATCCGCTCGTACCCCCGGTCGTTGGGGTGGAGCCGGTCGCCCGAGTCGTACATCGCGCGCAGGCTGCGGGGGTCGTAGGGATCCCTCAGCGCCTGGTCGAAGTCGATCACCGCGTCGTAGACCCGGCCCGAACGGATCTCCGCGTTGACCGTCTGGCGGACGGCCTCGCGGGCCTCGGTCCAGGTGGTGCGCCTGCCGACGGGCATGAGGGTCGCGCCGACGACCTTGATGCCGCGTGCGTGGGCCTGGCGGACCAGGTCGCGCAGGCCGGCGAGGAGCTGCTGGGGGTCGACGGTGCCCGGCGTGCGCAGGATGTCGTTGATGCCGAGGTCGATGACCACGACCTTGACGTTGGGGCGGTCGAGGACGTCCCGCCGGAAGCGCCGGATGCCGGCCTGGTTCTCGCCGGGGCGGCCCCGGGCGTCCGCGAGGACCCGGTTGCCGCCGATCCCCTCGTTGACGACGCTGTAGCGGGGCAGGTTCCGGCCGGCGGTGAGCGCGGCGCGCAGGCGCCGGTTCAGGAAGTCCGGCCAGCGGGCGTTCGCGTCGGCGGTGGAGTTCTTGCCGTCGGTCAGCGAGTCGCCGAAGGCGACCACCGTGCCGTCGGCCTCGTCGCTGAGCACGTCCAGCGCGGTCAGGTACCGCCAGTGGTCGACCTGCTCCGTGTAGCCCGTCCCGGTCTCGTCCTCGGTGAGGTCGCCGGGGCCGGCGTACGAGGTCTGGCGGGCCGTCGGGTGGTAGGTGACGGGGCCGGACAGGGTGGGGGAGTAGGTGGTGACGAGGACGTCGCCGCCGGCCGGGACGGCGAGGGTGACGGCGTCGCTGAGCACCTGCGAGCCGGCCGCGATGACGACCGTGGGGTTCCCGGCGAACGTGAGCCGCCGTACGGTCCCGGCCTGTGCCGCGGGGGTCCTCGGACCGGCGGCGAGGGCGAGGGAGGCGTGTGTGACGGTCAGCGCGGTCCGGCCGTAGAGATTGGACAGCGTGATGCGGGCACTCGTACCCCCGACGCCGGCGTGGACGACGTTGCGGACGGAGCGGCCGGTCATGCCCTCGTTCTGGGTGCCGGGCTCGGCGCCGACCGGGGCCGCGGACCAGGAGCCGACCCAGACCCCGGCGGAGGCGGGTGCGGCGGAGGGGTGTGCGGGACGGGCGCCGGACAGCGAGGTCCGGTTCGAGGTGCCGGTGCCGGCCGCCACCGAGACGTAGAGGGCGGTGGACAGGGCCACGATCAGAGCGACGATCGTGGCGAGCAGGGCGTAACCATGACGCCGAGTCATGTGGTGCTGTTCTCCTAGGGCGATGGGAGCCCGAGGCTCCGATCTGATGAACCCATGATGAGGCATGAACCGGGGGAGAAGGTGGGGGACCCCCCTCCGGTTCCCTCGTTCGGACAGACGCCGGGAACTCCTGTTCCGTTCCGGGAGTCGGTCAGGAAGGGACAATGTGTGAGGGATCACCGAACGGGTGGAGCGGATGGAACGCACGAAACCTGAGGAAGCGGGACCGCCGGACGCGGAGCGACAGGCTCCGGGGAGCGGGGCCGTGACGTCCGCGAGCCGGGCCGCCCCCGCCGCGTCCGTACGTGCGATGAACACCTTCAGCGAGGCGGACCTGGAGAAGCAGCGCGGGGTGCGGCGCATGAAGCTCACCGCGACCGGGCTGCTGCTGTTCGTGGCGGTGGTGTACGTCCTCGCCGAGTGGGCGCGCAACTCCGGGGCGGGCCCCTGGGCCGGCTATGTCGCCGCGGCCGCCGAGGCCGGCATGGTCGGCGCGCTCGCCGACTGGTTCGCGGTCACCGCGCTGTTCCGCCACCCTCTCGGCCTGCCCATCCCGCACACCGCGATCATCCCCACCAAGAAGGACCAGTTGGGGATCTCGCTCGGCGAGTTCGTCGGCGAGAACTTCCTCTCGGAGGACGTCGTACGGCAGCGGCTGCGGGCCGTGGGCATCGGCAGCCGGCTCGGTGCCTGGCTGGCCGACCCCGAGCACGCCGACCGGGTCACCGCGGAGTTGTCGGCCGCGCTCAGGGGTGCCCTGACCGTGCTGCGGGACTCCGACGTCCAGGCCGTGGTCGGCGAGGCGATCACCCGGCGGGCCGAGGCCCAGGAGATCGCGCCCGGCATCGGCAAGATGCTGGACAAGGTCGTCGCCGACGGCGGGCACCGGCGGGTCGTCGACCTGGTGGTGGCCCGGGCGCACGACTGGCTCGTGCTCCACGACGAGCAGGTCATGGGCGCGGTGCAGGGCGGCGCGCCCGGCTGGACCCCGCGGTTCGTCGACAAGAAGGTCGGCGAGCGGGTCTACAAGGAGCTGCTGCGGTTCGTGACCGAGATGCGGGACATGCCCTCCCACCCGGCGCGCGGGGCACTGGACCGGTTCCTGACGGACTTCGCCTCCGACCTCCAGTCCGACACGGACACGCGCGCGCGGGTCGAGCGGCTCAAGGGCGAGGTGCTGGGGCGCGGTGAGGTGCAGGACCTGATCGCCTCCGCCTGGACGGCCGTACGGTCGATGATCGTCTCCGCCGCCGAGGACGAGCGCAGTGAGCTGCGGCTGCGGGTGCGGGCGTCGCTGCTGTCGCTGGGGGCGCGAATGGCCGTCGACCCGAAGGTGCAGGCGAAGGTCGACGGGTGGGTGGAGGGGGCCGCGGTGTACGTGGTCACCACCTACCGGCGGGAGATCACCTCCCTGATCACGGACACGGTGGCGGGCTGGGACGCCGAGCACACGACCCGGAAGATCGAGGCGCACATCGGCCGCGACCTGCAGTTCATCCGGATCAACGGCACGGTCGTCGGA
>NZ_RSAJ01000810.1 GCF_003933965.1 Streptomyces sp. RP5T | reverse complement strand
CGGCAGTACGGCCCCGGTCACCGCCCCCAGCGCGGCCCCGGTCCGCAGGGCCCGCGCACAGCGTCGTTTCCCCACCCGGTCCGCGAGATACCAGGACGCCGTCTCCAGCGCCCCGTGCTCCACCCACCGGTACAGCTCGTCCAGCCGTACGGCGGGCTCGCCCCAGTCGCCGAGCGGAAACGTCCGCCCGGCCAGATCGGCCCGTCCGTCCTGAGGCGGGCCCTCGGGCTGCATCTCCGGCTGACCCACCCGGCGCTCCCTACTGATCGGTCACCCTGCGTGACGCCTGATGCTGATGTGCGGGGATCCTTCCTACCGCCCAATGGGTGGCGAAGGGGGTGCTTTGGTCGCTTTTCCGCTCGGAAGTGGGCCTTGATCAGGTATAGGACTCCCCGTCGACTCACTCGAAAGAGTGCTGGGGCGACGCCCGTCCCGACCACGTAGGCTCGTGCCAGGGAGGAAAAACCTCGCCCGCACAGCCGTACCGACACAGGAGCTGATCGTGATCCCCGGTGGTGGCCAGCCCAACATGCAGCAGCTGCTCCAGCAGGCCCAGAAGATGCAGCAGGACCTGGCGAGCGCGCAGGAGGAACTCGCCCGGACCGAGGTCGACGGCCAGGCGGGCGGCGGTCTGGTGAAGGCCACCGTCACCGGCGCCGGAGAGCTGCGCGCGCTCAGGATCGACCCGAAGGCGGTGGACCCGGAGGACACCGAGACCCTCGCCGACCTGATCGTGGCGGCCGTACAGGCGGCCAACGAGAACGCCCAGACCCTTCAGCAGCAGAAGCTCGGCCCGCTCGCCCAGGGCCTCGGCGGCGGCAGCGGCATCCCCGGTCTGCCCTTCTAGGAGGGGGCCCGTCTTCCGGAGTCCGGTGTCGGCCAACTAGCGTACGTATCGCAAGGAACCCAGGAAGGACGGCAGTCCGTTGTACGAAGGCGTGGTCCAGGACCTCATCGACGAACTGGGGCGGCTGCCCGGCGTCGGTCCCAAGAGCGCCCAGCGGATCGCCTTCCACATCCTCCAGGCCGAGCCGACGGACGTGCGCCGGCTCGCGCAGTGCCTGATGGAGGTCAAGGCGAAGGTCCGCTTCTGCGCGACCTGCGGCAATGTCGCCCAGGAAGAGCTGTGCAACATCTGCCGGGATCCCCGCCGCGACCTCTCCGTCATCTGCGTGGTGGAGGAGCCGAAGGACGTGGTCGCGATCGAGCGCACCCGGGAGTTCCGTGGCAAGTACCACGTCCTCGGCGGCGCGATCAGCCCCATCGAGGGTGTAGGACCCGATGATCTGCGCATACGGGAACTGTTGGCCCGGCTCGCCGACGGGACGGTCACGGAGCTGATCCTGGCCACCGACCCGAACCTGGAGGGCGAGGCCACGGCGACGTACCTCGCCCGCATGATCAAGCCCATGGGCCTCAAGGTCACCCGCCTGGCCAGCGGCCTCCCGGTGGGTGGCGACCTGGAATACGCGGACGAGGTGACCCTCGGCCGCGCCTTCGAGGGGAGACGACTCCTAGATGTCTGACGCCACACTGCACGCGACTGCCCAGGACCCCGACGACTTCGCGGTCCAGATCGCCGACCAGGTCGAGAGTTTCCTGGTGGCCGTCATGGAGGTGGCGAAGGGCGACGAACCCGACTCGGCCGTCCCCTTCCTGCTCCTGGAGGTCTCCCAGCTCCTGCTGGCCGGCGGCCGCCTCGGCGCGCACGAGGACATCGTCCCCGACGAGCGCTACGAGCCCGACACGGGCCCGGACGCCGACGTGGACGAGCTCCGCGAGAACCTGGCCCGGCTGCTGGAACCGATCGACGTCTACTCCGAGGTCTTCGACCCCTACGAGCCCCGCAAGGCCCCGGTCCCGGCCCGGATCTCGGACGACCTGACCGACGTCATCACCGACCTGCGCCACGGCATGGCCCACTACCGCGCGGGCCGCACCAGCGAGGCGCTGTGGTGGTGGCAGTTCTCCTACTTCTCCAACTGGGGCTCCACCGCGTCCGCGACCCTGCGCGCCCTGCAGTCGGTGGTGGCGCACGTGCGCCTGAACCAGCCGCTGGCGGAACTGGACGGTCTCGACACCGACCAGGGAATGGGCGACGAGACGCTGGAGATCGAGGCGGGCCGGGTGATGGTGGAGGAGATCGCGGGTCCGCTGGGGCTGCGCCCCGCCAAGTAGCCGCTCCCGCGCGGGGCTCCCGGAGCCGATGTGACGCGAGTCACGCACGGCGGCTTCCGGAACGGCGTAATGCGTGGGCACCTGGGGTGGTCTGACTGCACGACGGCCACACCCGGCTGCTCACACCCCCGCCGACTTGGAGCCCCGCATGCACGTCACCCTCCAGCAGCCGACAGGCGCCCGCCTGATCACGGCCACCGGCCAGGAGATCGCGATCCCCGCGACCCTGCGCTACACCTCCGGTGACCCGCTGGCCGTGCACATCGACTTCCCGCCCCATGTCACGGTCGACGGCGAGGCCACGACGTGGACGTACGCCCGCGTCCTGCTCGCCGAGGGCCTGCGGGCCCCGTCGGGCATCGGCACCGTACGGGTCCGCCCGGCCGGTCCGGCCCACACCCGCGTGGAGTTCCACGCCGCACAGGGCGTCGCCGTCCTCCGGTTCACCACCGCGGACCTGACCCGCTTCCTGGCCCGCACGTACACGGTCGTCGCCCCGGACGAGGAGACGGTGGGGGCCGAACTGGACCACGGGCTGGTGGCGTTGTTCGGGGGCCGGGTGTGACACGGGGCAGGTGGCCGGCGCGGACCGGTCACAGCCCCCACAGCCCCTTCGCCACGGCTGTCACCCCGCCCAGCAGGGCGAGCGACAGCACCAGCAGGCGGGCCCGGTTCTCCGGTATGCGGGGCGCCAGCCCTCTGCCGATCAGGGCGCCCGCCGCCATCGCCGCGATCACCAGTGCCCACTGCGGGCCCCGCAGCCCCGGCACCCCGTTGGACGCCACCGAGAAGGCGTTCACGACCACGCCGTAGAACATCGCGTTCGGGACGAACTCCCGTACCGTCCAGCCCGCGTTGACGGCGTAGAG
>NZ_RSAJ01000080.1 GCF_003933965.1 Streptomyces sp. RP5T | reverse complement strand
ACCCAGGGGGAGGGCGCGGCGCGGTGACGTGCGCGCCTCGATCCTGGCCCTGCTCAAGGACCGGCCCATGCACGGTTACGAGATGATCCAGGAGATCGCCGAGCGCAGCGGCGGGGCGTGGAAGCCCAGCCCGGGTTCGGTGTACCCCACCCTCCAGCTGCTGGAGGACGAGGGGCTGATCATCAGTGAGACGGAGGGCGGCAAGAAGCTCTTCTCGCTCACCGAGGCCGGCCGGACCGCGGCCGACGAGGGCCCCGACGCCCCCTGGGAGGAGGCCTCCCGCGGCATCGACTTCGAGGCCCTCGGTGAGATCCGGCAGGCCGGCTTCGGTCTGATGGAGGCCTTCGGCCAGGTCTGGAAGACCGGCAGCAAGGAGCAGCGCGAGAAGGCGGTGGCCGTCATCAACGAGGCCCGTAAGAAGCTGTACCTCATCCTCGCCGACGAGGACTGATCACAGCTCCACAGCAGCGACAGGCGCGCCGGGAAGCGATTCCCGGGGCGCCTTCGTGTGCCGGGGGAGTCAGGACACCAGCCCGGCCAGCTTCCGCAGCGACTCGTTGAGGGCGGCCGTGCCCGAGTCCTTCAGCTTGCCCGCCATCAGCGAGACCGCGGCGCCCGTGAACTCGCCGTCGATGCGGACCGTCGTGGCGTCCCCGTCGGGGGTGAGGGTGTAGCGGGTGGCGACGCTCACCGCCATCGGGCCCTTGCCCCGGATGGCGAACACCCGGGCCGGTTCCACCTGGTCGATGGTCCACTCGACCTCGGCCGGGAAGCCCATCAGCTTCATGTTCTCCTGGAAGGTCCCGCCCGGTTCGAGGGTCGTCGGACCGCCCTTGGGGAAGCTGGTGTGGGTCGCGTTCCACTCCCCGTACGCGGACCAGTCGGTGAGCTGGGCCCAGACCTTCTCCGCGGGTGCCGGGATGCGTGCCTCCGCGCTGATTTCCGCCATGCGGCCACCTCTTCGTGTCGGGCTGTGGTGTCGCGGAAAGTAGCCGCAGGGGGTGCAACATTCAATACTGATGAACCGTCAGGAAGTGTGGGAGGGACGGGTGTTCAGTCCACCCGCCGTATCACCGCCGCGTCGAACAGGTCCCACGCCCGCGGGAACGCGCTCTCGTCGTGGCAGTGCCACGCCTCCCAGAACAGATCGGCGAGCAGCGCGTCCTCGGGGGCGTGGACCCGGTACACGTACTGCTTGCCGTCCACGGCCGGCAGCGCCACCAGCCAGTCACTGCTGTCCATGCCTGTGTGGGACGAAGAGCGTCGCGCGCCGGTTGCGCGAGGGGCGCACGGCAAGCCGGCGCGCGCCCATCGGGCGGGAAGGGCTTGATGTCATCCGCAAGGAGGAGATTCCGGCCCCGGGGTCCGCTCTCCGTGGGACGGGAAGATGCTTCCCTTCGAGGATGTGCCGCTTCGGTGGGACTGATGAGGTGGGGGATGTGCACCCCCGTATCCCCCGGCAGTCGGCCCGCGAACAGGGCGGCCCGCCGCCGATCCCCTCGGACGGCGATGTCAGGCTGAGCCCGGAACTGACAGCGGTGGTGTCCGGTGCCCGCCGGCGCGCGCTGAGGGACGGGGACCGGCAGATCGACACGGCCCATCTCCTGCACTCGCTGCTGGACGCCGACGCCGAGGCGTACGCCGTCCTCGGCGCGGAACCCCAGCTGCCGCGGCTCCTCGGCTATCTCGTGCAACGCAGCATCGGGTACGGACTGCGCTGGCAGGGCACCGTCGAGGACTCCGGCGCGGTTCCCGTGGTGACGGCGGCCGAGGGGTTCTCGCCGCTCGCCGCGGGTGCGATGGACCATGCCTGTGCGCGGGCCGAGCGCCGCGCCGACGGGCCCGCCCGCGGGATCGACCTGCTCGCGGCGATCCTGGCGGACCCCGGCTCGCGGGCCGTCGAGGTGCTCACCCGTGCGGGAATCGACGCCCGGGCCGTGTTCGCGCGGATCGAGGAGCGCCGGCCGGGAAGCGTGTGGGACGGCCCGCCGCGGTCCACTCGCTGAGACAGGAGTCAACGGGGGTGACGCTCATGTCGTCCCCTGTCATCATGGGCCGGTGCATACGTCTGAGAGCAGCAGGGCCGGTGGCGGCAAGGGTGTCGGGTTCGGTCTCGCACTGGTGTCCGCACTCGCCTTCGGCGGATCCGGGGTCGCGGCCAAGCCGCTGATCGAGGCGGGCCTCGACCCGCTCCACGTGGTGTGGCTGCGGGTGGCGGGCGCCGCCCTGGTGATGCTGCCGCTGGCGGTCCGCCACCGCGCGCTGCTGCGCAGCCGCCCCGCCCTGCTCGCCGGCTTCGGCCTGCTCGGTGTGGCGGGCGTGCAGGCCTTCTACTTCGCGTCGATCTCCCGCATCCCGGTCGGCGTCGCGCTGCTCGTCGAGTACCTCGCCCCGGCCCTGGTGCTCGGCTGGGTGCGGTTCGTGCAGGGGCGGCCGGTCACCCGTGCCGCCGCGCTCGGCGTGGTCCTCGCGGTCGGCGGACTCGCCTGTGTCGTCGAGGTCTGGGCGGGCCTGAGCTTCGACGCCCTCGGACTGCTCCTCGCGCTCGGCGCCGCCTGCTGCCAGGTCGGCTACTTCGTCCTGTCCGACCAGGGCAGCGACTCCGCCGAGGCCCCCGATCCGCTCGGCGTGATCGCCTACGGCCTGCTCGTCGGCACCGCCGTCCTGACCGCCGTGGCCCGCCCCTGGACCATGGACTTCTCCGTCCTCGCGCACAGCGCCGACATGAACGGCACCCCGGTCGCGGCCGGACTGCTGCTCGGCTGGATCGTGCTGATCGCCACCGTCCTCGCCTACGTCACCGGAGTGGTCTCCGTGCGCCGGCTCTCACCGGCGATAGCGGGAGTGGTGGCCTGCCTCGAAGCGGTCGTCGCGACCGTCCTCGCCTGGGTGCTGCTCGGCGAGCACCTCTCGGCCCCGCAGATCGTGGGCGGCGCGGTCGTCCTGCTGGGCGCCTTCATCGCGCAGTCCTCGACCCCGGCCAAGGGCTCGCTGGAGCCGGTCGCGGCCGGCGGCGCCGAAAGCCGGTTGTCCGCCCGGGAGAACGCGGCCTAGGCTTCCGGATCATGCATACGCGCACCCGCATCGTCTCTCCGCCGGCCGCCTGAGGCGGGCCCTCCGGAGACCACGCCCGGCCCGTCGCCGGGCCGAACGGTGCTGCCCGCAGACGAAGTCCGCGGACCCCGCCACCGAGCGGGTGTCCTCTTCCGAACTTCCGCGCCTCGGCGCGACTGCGGAGAGAACACGTGTCGCATGCTTCCTCAGGCCTGCCCGTCGGGCGGGGCCTGCTCTATCTGATCGTCGCCGGTACCGCCTGGGGCACCGCGGGGGCGGTCGCCTCCCTGGTCTACCGGACCAGTGACCTGGGCCCGGCGGCCCTGTCCTTCTGGCGCTGCGCGGCCGGCCTCGCGGTACTGCTCGCGGTCCGTCCGGTACGGCCACGCGCGCGTACGGCCGTCTCGGAACCCCTCGGCCGCCGGGCCCTGCGGGTCGGCGCGTCCGGCGTCGGGCTCGCGGTGTTCCAGACCGCCTACTTCGCCGCGGTACGGTCCACCGGGCTCGCCGTGGCCACGGTCGTCACCCTCGGAGCCGGACCCGTGCTCATCGCGCTCGGAGCACGTCTGGCACTGGGGGAGCGGCTCGGGCGGAGCGGAGTCGTCGCCGTCGCCGGAGCGCTCGCCGGACTGGGAGTGCTGATGCTCGGCGGCGCGGAGGCGTCCGTACGGCCGGCGGGCGTGCTGCTGGGGCTGCTCTCGGCGGCCGGTTGCTGCGTGATGACCCTGATCACACGGGCTGCCGGGGCGGAGTCCTCCGGCACGTCCGTGGGTGTCTTCGCGGTCACCAGCCTCTGTCTGCTGCCCTTCGCCCTGGCCGAGGGACTCGTCCCGCACACGGCTCACCCCGTGCTGCTGCTGGGGTTGTTGGCCTATCTCGCGACCGTCCCCACGGCCCTCGCCTACGGCCTCTACTTCGCGGCCGCCGCGGTGGTCCGCTCCACGACCGTGTCGGTGATCATGCTCCTGGAACCGGTGAGCGCGGCGGTGCTGGCCGTCGCCCTGTTCGGTGAGCGCCTCAGCCCGGCCGTGCTCCTCGGCACCCTGCTGATGCTGGGCGCGGTCGCCGGGCTCGCGGTGACGGAGGCGCGCGGGCCCGCCTGATGGGGGGAGGGGGCCTTCCTGGTACGGAGCCGTGAAGGGCCCCCTCGGTCAGGCGCGTTGCCGCCGCAGCAGGTGCTCGCGTGCCGCCGCGTCCCCGGGGCCGTCCCGGTCCGCCAGCCCGTCCGCGATCCGCTCCCGGATCTCCGCGGTCCGCCTGCCGGCGTACTTGAACTTCGCCCGTACACCGGTCACTTCGAGCCGCAGCCCCCGAATCCCCGTCAGCATCCGCCCGTACGGCACCTCGCCCACCGCGACCCGCGCGGAGCCGCCCTCCGGCTGGAAGTGGCCGACCTGCCGGTTCAGGAGCGCGGCCTTCTCGGCCGGATCGTCCACCACGTGGGCCCGGCAGCGCAGTTGGACCGCCGCGTAGAGACTCGTGGGCGTGCCGTGCTCGGACGGACCGTCCGGGTCGGCCTGCCACGGGCCCGGGACGTACGCGTAGTCGTCGACCACGCTCAGCAGGCAGTCCGGGTTCGCCTCCAGCGCGGCCCACAGCGGGTTGGGCCGCGCGAGGTGGGTGAGCACCTCGGCCCGCTCGGGGTCGTGGACGAAGTGCAGCGGCTGCACGAACGGCGGCTCGCCCGCGGGGCCGTTGACGGCGAGCTGTCCGAAGTCGTGGACGGCGAGCCACTGCTGCCACTCGGTGTCGTCACGGGCCGCGTCCCAGGGGTGGATCAGCATCACAGCACCGCGAGGTAGTCCGGGACCTCGGTGCCGGGGGCCAGTTGGCCGTCGGCGACCGGGGTGTCGTAGCCCTTGCGCAGCGGGACCACGCCGGCCCAGTGGGGGAGGGCGAGGTCCTCGGGCTCGTCGTTGACGCCGCCGGTGCGGAGCTTGGCGGAGACCTCGTCGAGGTCGAGGCGGATCACCGCGGTGGCGGCCAGTTCCTTCTTGTTGGCGGGGCGTGAGTCGACAGCGCGGCCCGGGACCACGTGGTCGACCAGGGCGTCGAGGGCGAGGCGCTTCTCCTCGGGGTCCGTGACGTCGTACGCGAGCCCGTGCACCACCACGGAGCGGTAGTTGATCGAGTGGTGGAAGGCCGAGCGGGCCAGGATCAGCGCGTCGACATGGGTGACCGTCAGGCACACCGGCAGCCCCGGATCGGCCTTGCCGGTCATCCGCAGCGGGCGCGAGCCGGTCGAGCCGTGGACGTAGAGCCGCTCGCCCACCCGGCCGTACAGCGTGGGCAGCACCACCGGGGCGCCGTCCCGGACGAAGCCGAGATGGCAGACGTAGCCCTCGTCGAGTATCGAGTGCACCAGTTCCCTGTCGTACGAGGCCCGCTCCGGGGAGCGCGTCGGGACGGTGCGGTCGGTCGGCGCGTAGGCGGCTGGCTCCGGCGTGGTCGCGGTGGTCCCCTGCATTGCGGTCTCCATTGCACTAGTGCATAATCTGCTTTGTGCTAGGAGGATATCGAATCGAAGGGCGACGCGCAGCGGAGATTGCGGCGAGCGTCGAGCGCGCGGTGGGGGCCGGGGAGCTGGAGCCCGGTCAACTGCTGCCGCCCATGCGGGAGTTGGCGGCCGAGCTGGGTGTCAATCCCAATACGGTCGCGGCGGCGTACCGCACCCTGCGGGAGCGCGGGGTCATCGAGACGTCCGGGCGCAGGGGCAGCCGGATCCGGTCGAAGCCGGCGACCACGGGCCGGGAGGACATCCGGGTGGAGGTCCCGGAGGGCGTGCGGAACGTGGCGAACGGCAACCCGGACCCCGCGCTGCTGCCGCCGCTGGCACCGGCCTTCGCGGCGGCCGCCGCCCAGGGCGACCGGGAGCCGGTGCTGTACGGGGAGGCGACCGTGGACCCGGACCTGGCGCGGCTGGCGCGCAGCGCGTTCGACGCGGACGGTGTCCCGGACGGTCCCCTCGCCGTCGCCTCCGGATCCCTCGACGTGATCGAGCGCGTCCTGGCCGCCCACCTCAAGCCGGGCGACACGGTCGCGCTGGAGGACCCCGGGTGGGGCAGCCTCCTCGACCTGGTCCCGGCGCTGGGCCTGCGGGTCGCCCCGGTGGGCGTGGACGACGAGGGGCCGCGTGCCGAGGACGTACGCCGGGCCCTGGAGTCCGGCGCCCGCGCCCTGATCGTCACCGACCGGGCGCAGAATCCGACCGGTGCCTCGGTGACGGCCACGCGTGCGCGTGCTCTGCGTGCGGTCCTCGTGGACCACTCCGACGTCCTCCTCGTCGAGGACGACCACGGCCACGGCATCGTCGACCTGCCCCTGCACCCCCTGGCCGGAGTCACCCGCCACTGGGCCTTCGTCCGTTCGGTGGCCAAGGCCTACGGCCCCGATCTGCGCCTCGCGGTCCTGACCGGCGACGAGGTCACCGTCGACCGCGTCCACGGCCGCCACCGCCTTGGCCCCGGCTGGGTCAGCCGGATCACCCAGCGGGCCGTGGTGCACCTGTGGACGGACGGCGTGCTCGACACCGCGAAGGTGGCTGCCGCCTATCGCGAGCGCCGTGACCGGCTGATCGAGGCGCTGGCGGAACGCGGGGTAGAGGCGCACGGCCGCAGCGGCCTCAACGTGTGGATCCCGGTCCCGGACGAGACGGGCGCGGTGTCCCGCCTCCTCCACGCGGGCTGGGCGGTCGCCCCGGGCGCCCGCTTCAGAATGGGCGCGCCCCAGGGGATCCGGGTGACGGTGGCGACCCTGAGGGATTCCGAGACGGCCCCTTTGGCGGACGCGATCGCGAGGGCGGTGGGTTCGGTGGGGCCTGCGGTCACGTACAGGTGAGGGGGCTTGGCCCATGGTGTGGGCCCGGTGGCCGCCCTCGGTGGCGGGTGTCCGTGACTGGGCTGCCGGGTCGTGAGGGAGCCGTAGGTCGCCCCTCGGATGCCAGGGCCGTGACCCTTCTTAGGTGCCCCGGCGGATCTGCGTCAGCGCGGCCCCCGCCAGTACGACCGCCGCTCCCACCGGCGTCGACCAGCTCAGCGGCTCTCCGAGCAGGGCGACGCCCGCGCCTGTGGCGATGACCGGGATGAAGTACGTGACCATCTGGGCGGTGGTCGGGCCCACCTCCGCCACCAGGCCGTACTGAAGGAGAACGGCCAGCCCCGTACCCAGCGCTCCCAGGGCCGCGACGGCGAGCAGGGGGAGCAGGTCGAAGTGGGTCGGCATGCCGGTGAACAGCGGGGTCACGACGGCGAGTTGCAGCGTGGCCAGCAGCAACTGCGCACCCGTCAGGGATATGTGGGAGTACCCCACCCCGGCCAGGGTCCGGCGCACGTAGATCCAGCCGACCGGATAGCTGAGCGAGGCCAGGAGCGCCATCGCCGTCCCCCAGCCGTCCAGACCGCTGAACCCCTGCCACACGCCGAGAACCGTCAGCACGCCCAGAAAACCGAGCCCCAGGCCCGCGACCCGCACGCGCGTGGGCCGGTCCTCGGACAGGGCGACCAGGGACAGGGCCATTCCCCACAGCGGCGAGGTCGCGTTGCAGATCCCCGCCAGCGTGGACGGGACCGTCAGCTCCGCGTAGGCGAAGAGCGAGAACGGCAGCGCGTTCAGCAGGAACCCGGCGACCGCCAGATGCCCCCACGTCCGCACCCCGCGAGGCAGCCGCTCCCGCTTCACCGCCATCGCCGCGGCCAGCACCAGTGTCCCGAACACCAGGCGCCCCAGCGTCACCTGGAAGGGCGCGTACCCCTCGGTGCCCACCTTGATGAGCAGAAAGCTGAACCCCCAGATCAGCGAGAGCACCCCGAAGCGCAGACGCCAGTCGACGGCGGGGCGGCGGGGGGTCAGGACCTGGGTCTCGGCGACGGTCGCGGTGGTCATGCCGCCCACGATCCAGCACACGATCTCTTAGCACAAGCGAGTATTTCATCGAGGTATCTCGTAGGATTGCTTACATGTTGAACCTGGAGCGCCTGCGCACCCTCGACGCCCTCGCCCGGCACGGCTCGGTCAGCGGCGCCGCCGAGGGCCTGCACATCACGACCTCGGCGGTCTCCCAGCAGATGTCCAAACTGGAGCGCGAGGTCGGCCAGCAGCTCCTCGCCAAGAACGGCCGGGGGGTGCGGCTCACCGACGCCGGCCGGCTCCTCGCCGACCACGCGGCCCGCATCCTCTCCCAGGTCGAACTGGCCCAGTCCGACCTGGAGGCCCAACGCGGCCAGGTGGTGGGCGAGTTGCGGCTCGCCGCGTTCCCGACGGCGGCCCGCGGACTGTTCCCGGCCGCGATCGCCGCACTGCGCGCGGCCCACCCGGGCCTGCGGATCGGCTCGCGCGAGATCGAGCCGGAACCCGCGGTCCTCGCCGTGCTCCGCGGGGACCACGACCTCGCCGTCGTCCTGGACTGGTACAACAAGCCGTTGCCCATGCCCGAAGGGCTGGTGAAGGCGTCGATCGTCGACGACACGGCGGACGTGGCGATGTCCTCGGCCCACCGCCACGCGCACCGCGACGAGGTGGACCTGGAGGACTTCGCCGACGACGACTGGATCACCTGGGGCGAGGGCGCGTTCTGCGACGAGTGGCTGATGCACACCCTGCGCTCCAAGGGCATCGAACCGCGCGTCGCGCACCGCGTGCAGGAGCATCCGACCCAACTCGCCCTGGTCGGTGCCGGACTCGGGGTGTGCGTGGCGCCCCGGCTCGGCCGCGGGCCGGTCCCGCAGGGCGTGCGGACCGTGCCCGTACGGCAGTCGGTCAGCCGGCACATCTACGCCGTCTGGCGCGCGGACGCCGACCGCCGCCCGTCGATCCGGGCGGCGGTCGAGGCACTGAAGTCGGCGGCGCTGAAGGCCGGTTGAGTCAGACGGAACCCAGCTTGCGGAAGTCCCAGGAGACGATCTTCTCCGGGGTCAGCCGTATCCACGCGTGCCGTCCGTCGTGCGGCATCTCCTCCAGACGGAAGTTCTTGCGGGCGAACAGCGTCTCGGGGACGTCGAGTTCGGCCCGGAGCTCCCCGGTGCGCGGGGCCTCGCCCACGAATTCCACGGTCCCGGACAGCTCGACGCCCCGCAGCTCGTCGTACTCCTCGCCCGTGTCGACCACGATCGCGACCCGTGGATCGCGCCGCAGATCCGTCCAGCGCTTGCTGCGCACCACGGAGTACAGCCACATCGAGGTGCCGTCCCAGGCGAACCACAGCGTGCTCACATGCGGAGCACCGTCGGCGGAGACCGTGGCGACCCGGCAGGTGCGCTGGCTGGTGAGGAACTCGTCCAATTCCCCCGGCGTCATCATGATCTTCCGGCCCCGGCGCTGCGTGACGGTCATACATCCCCCTCTGTCTCTCACGTCGTGTCAGAGGAGAGATCCTCTGACATCACGTCAGAAAAGGATGGGTCGTCTTCCGTCCCCACGCAATGGTGGCTACTCTCACCGGCTCCGGACCACCGCCTCCGGATCACCCGCTCCGGACCGCCGCTCCGGGCCACCGGCCACGAGGGGGAACCGTGCCGCCGTACGCACGACTCGACGAACTGCTCGATCCCGAGGCCACCGTCCTGCTGACCGTCGAGTGTCAGCAGGGTGTCGTCGGACCGGAGAGCGCCCTGCCCGAACTCGCCCGCGCCGCACGGACCTCGGGCGCCCTCGCCAACATCGCCCGGCTGGTCGCCGCCGCGCACGCGAGCGGGGTCCAGGTGATCCACGCGATCGCCGAACGCCGTCCGGACGGGCGCGGCGCGAACCGCAACGCCCGTCTGTTCGGCGCCGCCGAGCGGTTGCCCGTCCAGCAGCTCTCCGGGACCACCGCGGTGCGGGTGGCCGCCCCGATCGAGGTGAGCGAGGAGGACTTCGTCGTACGCCGGCTGCACGGTCTGTCGCCGATCCAGGGCACCGAGGTCGACGCGCTGCTGCGCAACCTCGGCTGCCGCACCCTGGTGGTGACCGGGGTCTCCGCCAACGTGGCGGTGCCCAACGCCGTGTTCGACGCGGTGAACCGCGGCTACCACGCCGTGGTGGTGACGGACGCCGTCGCCGGGGTGCCCTCCGACTACACCCCGGCGATGATCCGGCACACACTGGCCCTCGTCGCCACGCTGGCGACCACCGACGAGATGCTGGCGTGTCTCAAGCGGCCCCGCGGCGGCCGACCTCTCAGGCGAGCGTGATCGAGTCACCGCTGACCGTGATCTTCTCCTCGGGCAGCGGCTGGGTGGCGGGCCCCTTCTTCACGCTGCCGTCGGCCACCGAGAACTCGCTCTTGTGGCACGGGCAGGTGATGACCCCGTCGGTGATCCCCGTCACCGCGCACCCCTGGTGCGTGCACTTCGACGAGAACGCCTTGAACTGGCCCGCCGTGGGCTGGGTGACCACCACGCCCGAGTCCTTGAAGATCTTGCCGCCGCCCTCGGGGATGTCCGAGGTCTTGGCGAGGACATTGCCGGCCCCCGCTCCGGCTCCGGCCGCGTCCGACGCGGCCGGTGAGGGGTCGTCCTCGGACCCGCACGCGTTCAGGGTGAGGGCTAGTCCCGCCGCGCCGACCGCCGCGACGACGACCCGGCGACTGGGGGCCGATGCGGGATGAATCGATTCGCTGGCCATGCTGACGTCCCCTTCCACGGATTCTCCGAACTGCCCACAGGTACGGGCCAGGAGTGCCCGTTGTTCAGACACCCCCCAGTAACCTGGGGCGATGCTCAAGGAAGCCATCGCGACCCGCTACATCACGCCCCTGCGTGAGGGCGGCTCGCTGCCGGGACTCGTCGAGGCCGACGACCACGGGACGTACGTCATCAAGTTCACCGGCGCCGGACAGGGCCGCAAGACGCTGGTCGCCGAGGTGGTGGCCGGGGAGCTCGCCCGCCGGCTCGGCCTGCGGGTACCGCGGCTCCTGACGCTCGACCTCGACCCTGACCTGGGACTCGGTGAGCCCGACGAGCGGGTGCAGGAGCTCCTCAAGTCCAGCGGCGGCACCAATCTCGGCATGGACTTCCTCTCCGGAGCGCTCGGCTTCGACCCGCTCGCCTTTCCGGTGGAGCCCGAGGAGGCCGGCCGGATCGTCTGGTTCGACGCGCTGGTCAACAACGTCGACCGCTCCTGGCGCAACCCCAACCTGCTGTGGTGGCAGCGCGAGGTGTGGCTCATCGACCACGGCGCGACCATGATCTGGCACCACAACTGGCCCGGCGCCGAGAAGTCCGCCGCCCGCCCCTACGACGCCTCGGACCACGTCCTCAGACTCTTCGCGCCCGATGTCGCCGCTGCCGCCGCCGACCTCGCCCCGCGGATCACCGAGGACCTGCTCGCCGAGGTCACCGCCGAGATCCCGGACGCCTGGCTGGCGGACGAACCCGGCTTCGAGTCGCCGGACGAGCTCCGGCGGACCTACGCACGGCCGCTGCTCGCGCGCGCGGCCGTCGTCCACGAGCGGATCGAGGGGATCAAGTGACCGAGCGCCACATCATCAGGGGCGGCCGCACCGACGACCGCGAGGTCTTCGAGTACGCCCTGCTGCGGGTCGTCCCCCGCATCGAGCGCGGCGAGGGCATCAACGCCGGGGTGCTCGTGTACTGCCGCGCCAAGGCGTACGTCGGGGTGCGCACCCACCTCGACGAGGCCAGGCTGCGGGCGCTCGACCCGGACGCGGACGTGGCCGGGGTCCGGGCCGCGCTCCAGGCCGTCGAAGGCGTCTGCGCGGGCGGTGCGGCGGCGGGGCAGGCCGCCCGCGACGACGCCGGACGGCGCTTCCGCTGGCTGATCGCGCCCCGCTCCACGGTGGTCCAGCCGGGCCCCGTGCACACCGGGCTGACCACGGATCCGGCCGCCGAACCGGAGCGTCTGCTCGATCTGCTGGTCAGGTAATGGATCACACCCCGCTCGTGTGACGTTGACACCGCGTGCCATGGCTTCTAGCGTCACGTCTGCTGAAGGTACTAAGCGGTCGCTCACCGAATGGGCCGTACTTTCGCAGATCGTTTTCCAGGGCGATTTCTCAAGGCGATTTCTCAAGGGCGAGGAGAACCAGCAATGTCCACCACTGAGCAGCGGGTAGCCGTGGTCACGGGCGCCGCGCGCGGCATCGGCGCCGCCACCGCCGTACGACTGGCGGCCGAGGGCCGCGCGGTCGCCGTGATCGATCTCGACGAGGCCGCCTGCAAGGACACCGTGGAGAAGATCACCGCGGCCGGCGGCCGGGCGATCGCGGTCGGCGCGGACGTCTCCGACGAGGCCCAGGTGCAGGCCGCGATCGCGCGCGTGGCCGAGGAACTCGGCGCGCCGACGATCCTCGTGAACAACGCGGGCGTGCTCCGCGACAACCTGCTGTTCAAGATGAGCGTCTCCGACTGGGACACCGTCCTGAACGTGCACCTCAAGGGTTCGTTCCTGGTGACCAAGGCCGTCCAGAAGCACATGGTGGACGCGGGCTTCGGCCGGATCGTCAACCTGTCGTCGTCCTCGGCGCTCGGCAACCGCGGCCAGGCCAACTACTCCGCCGCCAAGGCCGGTCTCCAGGGCTTCACCAAGACCCTCGCGATCGAGCTCGGCAAGTTCGGCATCACCGCCAACGCCGTCGCCCCCGGCTTCATCGCCACCGACATGACCGCCGCGACCGCCGAGCGCGTCGGCATGGGCTTCGAGGAGTTCAAGGCCGCGGCCGCCACCCAGATTCCGGTCGCGCGCGTGGGCGAGCCCGAGGACATCGCCAACGCCATCGCCTTCTTCACCGGCGAGGCGGCCGGATTCGTCTCCGGCCAGGTGCTGTACGTCGCCGGCGGACCGCTCGACTAGGGAAACGGGACCATGACTTCGCAACTCCCCGAGCCTTCGGGCAAGGTCGCGCTCATCACGGGCGCCAGCCGCGGCATCGGCTACGGCGTCGCCGAGGCGCTCGTCGCACGCGGTGACCGGGTGGTCATCACCGGCCGCACCGAGGACGCGCTCAAGGAGGCCGTCGAGCAGCTCGGCGCCGAGCGCGCCGTCTACGTCGCCGGCAAGGCGCACGACGAGGAGCACCAGAGGATCGCCGTCGAGCGCGCCATGGACGCCTTCGGCCGCGTCGACTACCTCGTCAACAACGCCGGTACCAACCCGGTGTTCGGGCCCATCGCCGACCTCGACCTGAACGTGGCGCGCAAGGTCTTCGAGACCAACGTGATCTCCGCGCTCGGCTTCGCGCAGAAGACCTGGCACGCCTGGCAGAAGGACAACGGCGGCGCGATCGTCAACATCGCCTCCGTCGCGGGCATCGCGCCCTCTCCCTTCATCGCCGCGTACGGCGTCAGCAAGGCCGCGATGATCAACCTCACCCAGCAGCTCGCGCACGAGTTCGCGCCCAAGGTGCGGGTCAACGCCATCGCCCCGGCCGTCGTGAAGACCAAGTTCGCGCAGGCCCTGTACGAGGGCCGGGAGGCGGAGGCCGCCGCGGCCTACCCGCTGGCCCGGCTCGGGGTGCCCTCCGACATCGGCGGCGCCGCGGCCTTCCTCACCTCGTCCCAGTCCGACTGGGTGACCGGCCAGACGCTCGTCGTCGACGGCGGCATCTTCCTCAACGCCGGCGTGGGCTGACCGCCGTGGCCTCGGCACGGGCGTCCGTTTGACACCGACGGCGCCCGTGTCGACGCACAAAAGCCGCACAGCGGCATTACAGGGTCATCACCGATGCGGCGATCAAGTCGCCTGTGAACGAACCGGTTGTGCGTGCGCGGCCCTGCGGTATGTTTTGCCGACTCTCGGCACGGCATTTCGAGGAGCAAGCGCGTGTTCAAGCGGAACCGATACCTGCCGCCACTCGCGGCGCTCGTGTCCATATCCACGGTGGCCGGCTGCGGTGTGTTCTCCTCGGACTCGTCCGACACCGACAAAGCGATCGTCGTGGGGACCACCAGCGCCCCGGCCACGCTTGACCCGGCGGCCTCCTGGGACAACTCCTGGGAACTGTTCCGCAACGTCTACCAGACGCTCCTGAACTACTCGCCCGGCGTGTCCGACCCCGAACCCGACGCCGCCGAGCACTGCGAGTTCACCGACCCGACGAGCACGGTGTACAGCTGCACGCTGCGCGAGGGGATGAAGTTCTCCAACGGGCACAGCCTGGACGCCAAGGCCGTCAAGTACTCCTTCGACCGCATCAAGAGGATCAACGTCAACGGCGGTCCCGCGGGCCTGCTGGGCACGCTCTCCCGGGTGCAGGTCAAGGGCGACCGCGAGGTCGTCTTCCACCTCAGCCAGCCCGACGCCACCTTCCCCCTGGTGCTCACCACGCCGGCCATGTCCATCGTGGACCCCGAGGAGTACTCCGCGACCGCGATCCGCAAGGACGGGAGGATCAGCGGCTCCGGGCCCTACACGCTCGACTCCTTCCAGGAGGGCGAGAAGGCCGAGCTCGTCCGCAACGGCAACTACAAGGGCATAGCGGACCTCAAGAACAAGGCCGTGACCATCCGCTACTTCAAGCAGTCGGACGACATGGTCAAGGCCCTCAAGGACAAGGAGATCTCGGTCGTCTACCGCGGACTCGGCGCCTCCGACACCGTGGACATCGAGGTCAACCAGCAGAAGGAGGGGCTCCAGCTTGTCGAGAACCCCACCACCGAGATCAGCTACCTGGTGTTCAACCCCCGCGACCCGTGGTCCGCGAAGCCCGCCGTCCGCAAGGCCGTCGCCCAGATCGTCGACCGCCCGGCGCTCGTGCACTACGTCTACAAGGACACCGTCGAGCCGCTGTACTCCATGGTCCCCGCCGGACTCACCGGCCACACCACGAGCTTCTTCGACGACTTCGGCGACCCCAGCGTGGCCAAGGCCAAGAAGTACCTCACCGAAGCGGGCATCACCGAGCGCGTCCCGCTGACCCTCTGGTACACCAGCGACCGCTACGGCTCGACGACCAAGCCCGCCTTCCAGGAGCTGAAGAAGCAGCTGGAGGCCTCGGGACTGTTCACGATCACCCTCAAGAGCCGCCCGTGGAAGACCTACGTCGAGGGCTACCAGAAGGGCGAGTACCCGGTGTTCGGGCGCGGCTGGTTCCCCGACTTCCACGACGCCGACAACTTCATCGCGCCCTTCGTGGGCAAGCAGAACGCCCTCGGCACGCCGTACGACGCCCCGGAGATCACCGGCAAGCTGCTGCCGGAGTCGCGCGCGGAGAGCGACCGCGGTGCCGTGGGACGCCAGATCGAGGAGGCCCAGCAGGTCTTCGTGAACGACGCGCGGCTGGTGCCGCTGTGGCAGGGCAAGCAGTACGTGGCCGCGAACGAGGAGATCGCCGGCCTGGAGAAGGTCATCGACCCGGCGACCATGATGACGATGTGGGAGCTGTACTGGAAGACCAGCTGGTAGGTCCCCCGCACGGCAGCGATTGTCAGTGGGCGCCTGTAGGTTCTGAAGCCTGCAAGTGACCGCACATCGTGAGGAATTGACGTGACCGACATCGCCATGCTGCCCGAGTCCTGGCGCGGGGTTCTGGGCGACGAGCTCCAGCAGCCGTACTTCAAGGAGCTGACGGAGTTCGTCGAGGACGAGCGGGCGAAGGGTCCCGTCTACCCGCCGCGCGAGGAGGTCTTCGCCGCCCTCGACGCGACGCCCTACGAACGGGTGAAGGTCCTGATCCTCGGTCAGGACCCCTACCACGGCGAGGGCCAGGGCCACGGCCTGTGCTTCTCGGTCCGCCCCGGTGTCAGGACCCCGCCCTCCCTGCGGAACATCTACAAGGAGATGAAGGAGGAGCTGGGTCTGGAGATCCCGGACAACGGCTACCTCATGCCCTGGGCCCAGCAGGGCGTCCTGCTGCTCAACGCGGTGCTCACGGTCCGCGCCGGCGAGGCCAACTCGCACAAGGGCAAGGGCTGGGAGAAGTTCACCGACGCGGTGATCCGCGCGGTGGCCGAGCGGCCCGACCCGGCGGTCTTCGTGCTGTGGGGCAACTACGCGCAGAAGAAGCTCCCCCTGATCGACGAGAGCCGTCACGTGGTGGTGAAGGGCGCCCACCCCTCCCCGCTGTCGGCGAAGAAGTTCTTCGGCTCCCGCCCGTTCACCCAGATCAACGAGGCGGTCGCCCGGCAGGGGCACGAGCCCATCGACTGGACGATCCCGAACCTCGGCTGACCCTTCCACCGGGCCGACGCCGCGGCGACCGGCCCGGTCCCGCCCGGCCCCGACGGTGCCGCGGATGGGCGTACCCGGCCACGCGCCGCCGACGTGAAGCGTCGGACAGGCCCTAGCGTCGGGGGACAGTCATGACAGCCGACGAAGGCCGGAGGACGTTTTGACGGAGCGACAGGAGCAGACGGCGCCGGATGCCGTGATGACACGGATCGGGCAGGTCGTCATGCTGTGCCACGCGGGAGACCGCGAGGAGGCCCGGCACCGCTTCCTGGAGCTGTGGGCGGAGATCGGCGAGGACGGCGACCCGCTGCACCGCTGCACCCTGGCCCACTACATGGCCGACGCCCAGGACGACCCCTGCGACGAACTCGCCTGGGACCTCAGGGCCCTCACGGCGGCCGAGGAGCTCACCGACGACCGGCTGTCCCGGCACGAGAGCGCGCTCGCCGTACGCGCCCTGTACCCCTCGCTGCACCTCAACCTGGCCGCCGACTATGTGCGCCTGGCCCGCGCGGACGCCGCCCGCACCCATCTGCGCCGGGCCCGCAGGGCGGCGGAAGCCCTGGGGGAGGACAGCTACAGCGACGGGGTGCGGGCGGCGATCAGCAGACTGGAGCTGCGGCTCGGCGACGGCGGATCCGCCGCCGACGGAGGGTGGGGGCCGCCGCGGCAGCGGCCCTGAGGCCCGGGCCCCTCACCGTCCGTAGGCCTGGTCGCAGATCACCGACTCCGGGCTGCCCTCCGGCCAGCGGCCGTACTTCCTGCCCAGCGCGCAGACGTCCTTCGAGCCCTTGGGGACCGACCGGGGGACCGTGCGGGCCACGTCCGGGATCTCGACGCGCGGCTGCCGGGGGTGCGGGGTGTCCGGGTGCCGCGGCTGCGGATGCGCCCGGTGCGCGGGATGCTCGGGGTGCGCCGGATACGCGGTTGCCGGCTGCCGTTCGCGCGACTGCGCGGAGGCCGCGGCGGTTGCCGGAGCCCGGTCGCCCGGGGAGGTCTTCTCCGGCTTCGAGGACCGGGACGGGTCGATCATGGACAGCGCCTCCTGGGCCGGGGCCTGCACGATCTGCGGCTCCGCCTGACCGTCCGGACGGGCGTCCCCCGGCCCCGGCGGCTGCGACGCCGCCGCCGTCGGTGGCGGGCCGGACACGGGGGGACGCTGGACCGTCACACAGCCGGTGAGAGCCGAGACGGCCACGGTGACCAGGAGCGTTGCGGTAGTCGTGGTTCGATGCACCCGCGTCACTCTGCTGGTTCGGGCGGCCTCGGCGACAGCGGACGAGCGGAGGTTGCCCCGCACGGGTGATCTCCGTCCCCGTACGGCGTGCCCGGGCCCGCCGCTGCTGACGTCAGTCGCCGGTCGCGCCGTCGAGACGCTCGCGGATCAGGTCGGCATGGCCGTTGTGGCGGGCGTACTCCTCGATCATGTGGGTGTACAGCCAGCGCAGGTTGAACCGCTCCCCGGTCCGGCGGTGCTTGCCCACGGTGATGTCGTCCAGGCCGAAGCGGGCCGCGTTCTCCCGGGCCCTGGCGATCTCGGCCTGCCAGGTGCCGTACGCCTCCTGCCAGGTGTCCGCCTCGGTGAGACGGAACTCGCCGTCCGGGTCGGCCTCGCTGTAGTAGATCGGCCCGGCCTCGTCGTCGGCCAGGACCCGGCGGAACCAGCTGCGCTCCACCTCCGCCATGTGCCGCACCAGGCCCATCAGGGAGAGCGTGGACGGCTCCACCGAGGCGGTCCTGAGCTGGGCGTCGCTCAGACCCTCGCACTTCCAGGCCAGCGTCTGCCGGTGGTAGTCCAGCCAGCCCTCCAGCATGCTGCGTTCGTCGGCGGTCGCGGCGGGTTCGGCGCGCTGAGTCGTCATGTGCGCATCCTGACCCACCTCACCTCCCACCACCAGCGAATTCCCGGCCGTCGGACGGGGCCCGGGACGGCCGCCGTATGCTTCCGGCAAAGCCCTGGCCAGACAATCGGAGGAGTCCACGTGAAGGTCGGCTGCATCGGACTCGGTGACATCGCGCAGAAGGCGTACCTGCCGGTGCTCAGCGGTCGGCCCGGCATCGAACTGCACGTGCAGACGCGGACGCCGGCGACCCTGACCCGGGTCGCCGACGGACTCCACCTGCCCGCGGGACAGCGGCACCGGGACCTCGACTCCCTCCTCGCCCAGGGCCTGGACGCCGCGTTCGTGCACGCGCCGACGACCGCGCACCCCGAGATCGTCACGCGGCTGCTGGAGGCCGGCGTACCGACGTACGTCGACAAGCCCCTCGCCTACGCACTCGCCGACTCCGAAAGGCTGGTGGAGCTGGCCGAGCAGCGGGACGTGAGTCTGGCCGTCGGGTTCAACCGGCGCTTCGCCCCCGGGTACGCGCAGTGCGCCGAGCATCCGCGCGAGCTGATCCTCATGCAGAAGAACCGGATCGGGCTCCCGGAGGAGCCCCGCGCGATGATCCTCGACGACTTCATCCACGTCGTCGACACCCTGCGGTTCCTGGTGCCGGGGCCGGTCGACGACGTGACGGTACGCGCGCGCGTGCAGGACGGGCTGCTGCACCACGTGGTGCTCCAGCTCGCCGGGGACGGGTTCACCGCGCTCGGGGTGATGAACCGGCTCAGCGGTTCGGCCGAGGAGATCCTGGAGGTGTCCGGGCAGGACACCAAGCGCCAGGTGCTCAACCTCGCCGAGGTCATCGACCACAAGGGCCAGCCCACCGTGCGCCGGCGCGGCGACTGGGTGCCGGTGGCCCGGCAGCGCGGCATCGAGCAGGCGGTGCTCGCCTTCCTCGACGCCGTGCGCGCGGGAAAGGTGCTCAGCGCCCGGGACGCGCTGGCGACCCATGAGCTGTGCGAGCGGGTGGTACGTGCGGTTCAGGAGCGGACCGCCTGAAGCGCCGGCCCAGCTGAACGGCGCCCCACACGGCGAGGACCAGCAGGGCCGCGTGCACCGGCCAGTCGCCGAGGCGGACGTAGGCCGTCGTCCCGGTCGCCAGCGGGACGTCGTACACCCGTGCGGTGCTCGCGTCGGTGCCGACCCACTGCCCGACCCGCCCGCCGCTCGCGTCGTAGACGGCGGAGACACCGGTCAGGGTCGAGTGCACCATCGGGCGGCCCGTCTCGGCGGCGCGCAGGGCGGCCAGCGAGGCGTGCTGCTCGGGGGCCCAGCTCTGCTGGAAGGACGAGGTCGCCGACTGCGCGATCAGCACCTGGGCGCCGGCCTCGGCGAGATGGCGGCTCATGTCGGGGAACGCCGACTCGAAGCACACCATCGGACCGACCCTCAGCCCGTGGCCGACGTCCATCACGACCTGCTCGGAGCCGTGCCTGCGGTTCTCGGCCGCGGCCTTGCCGACCGAGGTGGCCCAGCCGAGCAGTGAGCGGGCGGGGATGTACTCGCCGAAGGGGACCAGGCGCATCTTGTCGTAGCGGTCGCCGGTGAGCCCGCCGGGGCCGACCAGGACCGAGCTCTTGTAGATGCCGGGCTTGTCGGAGCGGCGGGCGTCCACGTTGACGAGGATGTCGGCGCCGGTCTCCTCGGAGAGCGCCGCGATCCGCTTCGCCAGGTCGGGCCGGTCCCCGAGGTCGAAGCCGACACTGCTCTCGCCCCAGACGACCAGGTCGACGTCCTGCCCGGCGAGATCGCGGGTGAGCCGCTCCTCGCGGGCGAAGCGCCGGTCCGGGCCGTCCACGACGCCGGGCTGGACGACCGCGATCCGTGTGCCGTTCCCGGTGTCGGGGCGCGGGGCCCACATCCAGGCCGCCGAGGTCACCGCGGCCGTGGCCACCAGGCCCGCCACCGCGGGCACCCGGGACGCACGGACCGTCACCAGCACGGCGACCGCCACGTTGACGGCCACGATCAAAAAGCTGATCAGCCACACCCCGCCGACCGAGGCCAGCCGCAGCGCCGGTGCGACCTCCCACTGGCTGGCGCCGAGCACGCCCCAGGGGCCGCCGAGCCCCTGCCAGGAGCGGACGAGCTCGATACCGAGCCAGCCCGACGGCAGTACGGCCAGGGCGGCGGCGATCCCGCCGCGCGAGGGCGTCCCGGCCAGGAAGTGCCGTACCAGCGCGCCCCACGGGGCCCACAGCGCGCCGAGCAGGGCGCCGATCACGAAGATGAACACGCTCAGGCTCGGCAGCAGCCAGTGGTGCATCCCCACCATGAACCCGAAACCGCCGGCCCAGCCGTCGTACGCCGCCCGTTTCGCCGTCGGCGCCGAGCGGATCAGCGCGATCCAGGGGACAAGGGCGACGTAGGCGAACCACCACAGCGACGGTGCCGGGAACGCGAGGACGGGGAGGGCGCCCGCCAGCACGGCGACGGTCGTGCGCCGCCACGGGGAGGCGAGCCAGTTGCCGAAGGTGTTCATGTGGCGCCTCCTACCCCGTGTGGGTCTCCAGTGTGCGTGTGGTTGACCACCCGAGGGCGTCGGCTCAGTTGATCACAGGCGCGGGCCGGGGGTCCGGCGGACGCCGCCACTTCTCCCGCACGACGACCTCGCTGAACCGCCAGCCGTCGTCCGTGCGCAGCAGGGCGAAGGAGTAGCGGCCGCCGCAGACGAAGTCGGGGGCGGTGGAGGGGGCGTCGCCGATGAGGCGCATGGGGTTGATGTAGTCGGCCTGGACGCGGGCCGTGTCACCGGTGTCCTGGTCCAGGATGCCGAAGCGGACACGACGGTTGACGATCAGGTGCTGTCGCATCGAGAACAGCGTGAGACTCTCCGCGAGCCAGGCGGCGACGCGGTGCGCGTCACCCTCGATCCCGCCCGCGGAGCGGTAGTCGGCCCGCCCGTCGGAGGTGAACAGTCCTCGGTACCCCTCCCAGTCGCCGTCGTCCACGGCCGCGGCGTAGTCGGTGACGAGTGCGTCCACGGCCAGCCGGTCCATCACGGTCGCGAGCTCCACACGCTGCGTCATCGGCTCAGTGTTGGGCATGGGCCGGGCCGAGCCAAGGGGCGTGCGGCCACATTCGGGCGGCCCGCGGTGCCGTCGCCCGGGAAAGACCCCGCTCAGCCGTCGGCCAGGACGTCGACCGGCCAGGCGGCCGAGTGAGGGCCGAACCTGTTCTCGGCCGCGAGGGCGACCAGGCGGGCGTTGCGCTCCTCGGCCTCGGGGCCGTCCGGCAGGTGGTAGTCGTGGCCCGCGCGGGCGGAACCGGCCTGCACCGCGGTGGCGGCCGGGGCCCGCCTGCGCACGTACCGGTCCAGCGCTTCAGGCACCTCCTCCGGGGTCACACCGGTGAGGCAGTCGCCGAGGACGGCCGCGTCCATGATGGCCTGGGCCGCGCCTTGGGCCTGGAAGGGCACCATCGCGTGGGCGCTGTCCCCGAGCAGGGTGACCCGGCCGGCGTTCCAGCGGGGGAGCGGGGCGCGGGTGTGGATGCCGTAGCGGAAGACCCGGCCCGCGCGCTCCAGGACGGTCAGCAGCCGGGGGTCCCAGCCGGCGAAGGCGCGCAGCTGCTCGCCCGGTTCCGCCTGGGCGGTCCACGACTCCTGGGCCACCCGGTCCGTCACGAACACGGCGACGACGTTGAGGAGTTGGCCGCGGCGCAGCCAGTAGTGGACGACGTGGCGGTTCGGGCCGAGCCAGCCGGCGTACTCCGGGAGGTCCAGGTCGGCGACCTCGGCGGCGGGGAGCAGGGCGCGGTAGGCGGCGGTGTGCGAGAACACCGCCTCGTCGGCGCCGAAGAGCCACTGGCGGGCGGCGGAGCGGATGCCGTCGGCGGCCACGACGAGGTCGGCCTCCAGGCGTTCCCCACTCCCGGTGGTCACCGTGGCCGATCTCTCGTCCTGGTCGATGCCGGCGACGGTGGTGGCCAGGCGCAGCGATTCCGGCGGTACGGCGGCGACGAGGGCCTGTTGGAGATCGGCCCGGTGGACCTGGAGATACGGCGCCCCGAACTCTGCCTCCGCCTCCGGGCCGATGACGTAGCGACAGATCTCGGAGCCGTCGGACCAGGTGCGGAAGCTCAGATGGGCCGGGCGCGTGGAGTGCTCCGCGACGGCGTCGAGCAGGTCCAGACGACGCAGCACGCGGGTGGCGTTGGGGGCGAGCTGGATGCCGGCGCCGATCTCGGTGAGATGGCGCGACCGCTCGACGAGGGTCACGTCATGGCCGGCCCGGCGCAGGCTCAGCGCGGCGGTCAGTCCGCCGATGCCCGCGCCCACGACGATCGCTCTCATGGCATGACCTCGCTTCGAGGGACGTGCCTTCTTTTCGGAGGGGGCTCTGGCCCGGGAGGGGCTCAGGCCGGGTAGGGGCTCAGGCCGCCTTGATGACGTCACCGCGGATCGCGGCCGCCCACTCCACCACCAGCAGTTCGTACTCCGCGCGCTCCTGTGCCGACAGCGTGCCGCCGGCGCGCATCCAGAGCGCCCGGATCTGCTCGTTCACCTCGGCAGCGGACCGCACGGAACCAGGGGTCACGGAATCGGGGGACATGCGGACAAGCCTAGGCGCAAGCACTGACAGCGCGCTACCGGACGGCTACGCGCAAGGTATGTGATGGGTCACGGGATTCGGGGTGGGCGCCCTGTAACGGTGCGAGAACTCCCGCATGGCGTCGGGGTGTTCCGGGAGGCGGGCGCGTACGTCGCCGTCGGCCCGGGCCGCAGCCGCAGCTGGCAGTGGCCTCGTCGGGCGGGTCCTGCAGGTC
>NZ_RSAJ01000809.1 GCF_003933965.1 Streptomyces sp. RP5T | reverse complement strand
GGCGTAGGGGAGTGGTGCGAGGGAAAAGGGCGGCAGGGCGCTGACCCGTCCGGCCGGGTTCAGTACGGGCGGCTTCGGCGGTGTCGTGTGCGGCGGGCCCGAGGCCGCGATCGTCGCCGTACGGCCGAGGCGGCACCGACTCGCCTGACCGGCGAAGCGGCGCCGTCGCCCCGGCGGGGGCGGGATGGATACTGGACGGGTTATGGAAACCGTCATCCTTGCTGTAGTCATCGCCGTGGTCGTGCTCGGTGTGCTCGGCGGGCTCGTCGTCGGCAGCCGGCGCAAGAAGCCGCTGCCCCCGCCGCCTCCCGCCGCGCCCGACATCACCGCCCCTCCGGCCGAGCCGCACGTCGGCGACGAGGCCGAGACGCCGCGCGAGGAACCGCGCCGGACCATTGAGGAGGTCGATCTCCCGGGCGGCTCGGCGCCGCCCGTCACCGAAGAGCTCCCGGCGGCGGCCGGGATCGAGATCCCGGAACCCACCGCCGGACGCCTGGTCCGGCTGCGGACCCGGCTCTCCCGCTCGCAGAACGCGCTCGGCAAGGGGCTGCTCACGCTCCTGTCGCGCGAGCACCTCGACGACGAGACCTGGGAGGAGATCGAGGACATCCTCCTCACCGCCGACGTCGGCGTGGCCCCCACCCAGGAGCTGGTCGAGGGGCTGCGCGAGCGGGTGAAGGTGCTCGGCACCCGCACCCCGGAGGAACTGCGCGGACTGCTCCGCGCGGAACTGCTCAAGCTGGTCGGCACCGAGGTCGACCGCACGGTCCGGACCGAGCCGGAGGACCGCAAGCCCGGCATCGTGATGGTCGTCGGGGTCAACGGCACCGGCAAGACCACCACCACCGGCAAGCTCGCGCGCGTGCTCGTGGCCGACGGGCGCAGTGTCGTCCTGGGCGCCGCCGACACCTTCCGGGCCGCCGCCGCCGACCAGCTCCAGACCTGGGGCGAGCGGGTGGGCGCCCACACCGTGCGCGGGCCCGAGGCCGGCGACCCCGCCTCCGTCGCCTTCGACGCGGTGAAGGAGGGCAAGGAGATGGGGGTCGACGTGGTCCTCATCGACACCGCCGGCCGTCTGCACACCAAGACCGGTCTCATGGACGAGCTCGGCAAGGTCAAGCGGGTCGTCGAGAAGCACGCCCCGCTCGACGAGGTGCTGCTGGTGCTGGACGCCACGACGGGACAGAACGGTTTGGTGCAGGCGCGTGTCTTCGCCGAGGTCGTCGACATCACCGGCATCGTCCTGACCAAGCTGGACGGCACCGCCAAGGGCGGCATCGTGGTCGCGGTCCAGCGCGAACTGGGTGTTCCGGTCAAGCTGATCGGCCTGGGCGAGGGCGCGGACGACCTGGCGCCGTTCGAGCCGGAGGCGTTCGTGGACGCGCTGATCGGCGAGTAGAGCGCCGGTCGTCGCCGTCGGCACGCGAAGAAGCGCCCGCCCCCGAGGTGCAGTCGGGAGCGGGCGCTTCGCTGTGTACGGCTACGCGCGCGACCGGTGGGCCACGTACGCCAGCGTCCCCAGCAGCAGCCGGGCCGCCGGCGGCTTCGTCGCCGTGTCCAGACAGGGCGGGCGCAGCCAGCGCACCGGACCCAGGCCGCCCCGGTCCGACGGCGGGGCGGTGACGAAGGTGCCGGGGCCCAGGCCGCGCAGATCGAGGGAAGCGGCGTCGTCCCAGCCCATGCGGTAGAGGAGCTCGGCCAGATCGGAGGCCGCGCCGGGGGCGACGAAGAACTGGGCGCGGCCCTCGGGGGTCGCGGTCACCGGACCGAGGGGCAGGCCCATGCGCTCCAGGCGGACCAGGGCGCGCCGCCCGGCCGGCTCGGCGACCTCGATGACGTCGAAGGCGCGGCCGACCGGCAGCATCACCGAGGCGCCGGGGAACTCGGACCACGCCTTGGTCACCTCGTCGAGCGTGGCACCGGCCGGGACCGGCGGGGCGAAGCCGAGCGGGTGGGCGCCGGGTTGAGGGCAGTCCGCGCGGCCGCAGGAGCACGCGCCGGCCGCGGCCCGCGCGCCCGGGACGACGTCCCAGCCCCAGAGTCCGGTGAACTCGGCGACGGCGGTGCACTCCGAGGAGCGGCCGCGCCTGCGCGTACCGGAACGAATCTCCCGAATTCCGCCGATCGTGAAGCCCATGCCCCCTCCAACGGGTCCAGCGCGCCGGTGGTTACGAGGCGGACGCGTCCGGTCACTCTCCGTTGCCCCTTCCGGGCGACGGTGGCGCCCGGAAGTGCCCAGGGTGGTGTGCCGAGGTCTGTGCGCCCCCGAGTGCACCGCTCCGCCCATCCCGCTCGGTCTGTGTCAAGTGAATCGTGTGGAGGCGACCGTGAGTTCATTCGAAGGGGTGGCGAATGGTGGCGTTTCCGGGATCGCCATGGCTGGACGCGTGATCGTAGGATTACTTTGAGTGCACGAGTCCTGGGGGCGCATGCGCTTGTGGGTATGCCGGAGGCAAGTCGGTTCCCCGTTCGAAGGCTGACAACCGCCGGACGAACGGCCGTATTTACCGGCATTCTGATAAGGCTTGGCGCACTCGGCGACAAGTGGTCTCAGGGATGGGGGCGTTCCAGTGGGCGGCAACAGTGGAAGCGGGACGGGCGCCGGGAGCGCCGCGCAGAGCTCCTCCCAGCCCGACAAGCGCCCCAACGAGCTGCTCACCTCCTGGTTCGTGCGCAGCGGCTGGTCCAAGGGCGAGCTCGCCCGCCAGGTCAACCGCAGGGCCCGCCAGTTGGGCGCCAACCACATCTCCACCGACACCTCGCGGGTGCGCCGCTGGCTGGACGGCGAGAACCCCCGCGAACCCATCCCCAGGATCCTGTCCGAGCTGTTCTCCGAGCGCTTCGGATGCGTCGTCTCCGTCGAGGACCTCGGACTGCGCGCCGCCCGCCAGTCCCCGTCCACGACCGGGGTCGACCTTCCCTGGACGGGCCCGCAGACCGTGGCCCTGCTCAGCGAGTTCTCGCGCAGCGACCTCATGCTGGCGCGGCGCGGCTTCCTCGGGAGCTCGCTGGCCCTGTCCGCGGGTCCGTCCCTCATCGAGCCCATGCAGCGCTGGCT
>NZ_RSAJ01000808.1 GCF_003933965.1 Streptomyces sp. RP5T | reverse complement strand
GGCCGGATCCGCCACGGGGCAGGCGGGCTCCGTGCCGCGACCGGGGTTCGTGGCTGCGGCGCGGAGCGGATCGGCGGCCCCGGCCGCATTCGGGCGGTCCCTTCGGCAGACTGGGGGGTGTCGAGCCGGACCGCCGCGGTGGCCCGGGTGTTCCCCGAGCCGGAGGCTCCGTGATGACCGAGAAGGAACCCGAGACCCACCTCGACCCCCGCTACAGCGACCCCGACGCGACGGCGCACTCCTGGGTGGACGCCGAGTCGCTGCTGGCCTCCGCCGAGCTGTTCTGGATCTCGACGGTACGGCCGGACGGGCGACCGCACGTCACGCCGTTGCCGGCCGTGTGGGCCCACGGGGCACTGCACTTCTGCACCGGCCCCGAGGAGCGCAAGGCGAAGAACCTCGCGCACAACCCGCACGTGACCCTGACCACCGGCACCAACATCTGGGACAAGGGCTACGACCTGGTGGTGGAGGGCGAGGCGGTGCGGGTCAGCGACGACGTGAGGCTGCGCGAGCTGGCCGCCGCGTGGGAGGCCAAGTACGGGGACTTCTGGCACTTCGAGGTGCGAGACGGCTACTTCCACCACGGGCCGGGACACGCCGTCGTATATGCGGTGGCGCCGCGCACGGTTTTCGGCTTCGGTAAGGGACAGCCGTTCAGCCAGACGCGGTGGCGCTTCTGAGAGCGGCCCTCTGTACAGACGTCGACAAGGGAGTCACGCCATGGACATGAGCCTCGAAGTGATCATGCTGCCGGTCTCGGACGTGGACCGGGCCAAGGAGTTCTACCGCGACAAGGTCGGCTTCCACGTGGACCTGGACGGCGAGGTGATGGAGGGCGTCCGCATCTGCCAGCTGACGCCGCCCGGCTCGGGCTGTTCCATCGCCCTGGTGGACGGCCTCCAGATCCCGACCGGCGCTCCGCGGCCCGGGACGTACCACGGGATGCAGCTGTGCGTGACGGACGCGAAGGCGGCCTACGAGGAGCTCACCTCCCGCGGCCTGGACGTCAGCGAACCGGTCCAGTTCGCCCCGCAGGACGGCGCCACCTTCATGTACTTCAAGGACCCGGACGGCAACGGCTGGGCGATCCAGGAGTACAAGCGCCGCGAGACCGAGCCGCTGCACCGGGTGCTGGCGGAGCAGGCGGGACGGCAGGACTAGCGGGGCGGCACGGAAACCGCGGCGATCGTGTACTGGTGTTCGTGGCCCGCGGGGTTCTGGTTCTCGGTCTGCTGGGTGAGTCCGTTGCCGGTGCAGGTCGGCTGCTGACCACCGGGCTGTTGGCCTCTGTTGTTGGTGCACTGGGTGTCGACCGGCTGCATCTTGGCGTCGGCCAGACCCGCGCTGCCGAGACTCAGTGCGCAGACGGCGGCGCCGGCGCCCAGCGCCATGGCGATCCGCCTCGCCGGTATCCGTGTCACCTACGGGCCGACGGCAGCACGCCGTCGGCCCGGATGCCCGCCCGACCGGGCGGAAGACTCGCGGTCCCGCCTACAAAACCGGCAGGTTCTTCCGCAGCTCGAAGGCCGTGACCTCGCTGCGGTACTCCTCCCACTCCTGCCGCTTGTTGCGCAGGAAGAAGTCGAAGACGTGCTCGCCCAGGGTCTCGGCGACCAGGTCGCTGCGTTCCATCAGGGTGAGGGCCTCGCCCAGGTTCTGGGGCAGGGGCTCGATGCCCATGGCGCGGCGCTCGGAGTTGGACAGGGCCCAGACGTCGTCCTCGGCGCCCGGCGGGAGCTCGTAGCCCTCCTCGATGCCCTTCAGGCCGGCGGCCAGGAGGAGGGCGTAGGCGAGGTAGGGGTTGGCGCCGGAGTCGAGGGAGCGGACCTCGATGCGGGCCGAGCCGGTCTTGCCGGGCTTGTACATCGGCACCCGGACCAGGGCGGAGCGGTTGTTGTGGCCCCAGCAGATGTAGGAGGGGGCCTCGCCGCCGGCGCCCGCGGTGCGCTCGGTGCCGCCCCAGATGCGCTTGTAGGAGTTGACCCACTGGTTGGTGACCGCGGAGATCTCCGCCGCGTGCTTGAGCAGGCCCGCGATGAAGGAACGGCCGACCTTGGAGAGCTGGTACTCCGAGCCGGACTCGTAGAACGCGTTCCGGTCGCCCTCGAAGAGGGAGAGGTGCGTGTGCATGCCGCTGCCCGGGTGCTCCGAGAACGGCTTCGGCATGAACGTCGCCTGGACGCCCTGTTCCAGCGCCACCTGCTTCATGACCAGGCGGAACGTCATGATGTTGTCGGCCGTGGACAGCGCGTCCGCGTAGCGCAGGTCGATCTCCTGCTGGCCGGGGGCGCCCTCGTGGTGGGAGAACTCGACCGAGATGCCCATCGACTCCAGCATGGTGATCGCCTGGCGGCGGAAGTCCATGCCGATGTTCTGGGGGGTGTGGTCGAAGTAGCCGGAGTTGTCGGCCGGGGTGGGGCGCGAGCCGTCCAGCGGGCGGTCCTTCAGCAGGAAGAACTCGATCTCCGGGTGGGTGTAGAAGGTGAAGCCCAGGTCGGAGGTGCGGGCCAGGGCGCGCTTGAGGACGTACCGGGGGTCCGCGAAGGACGGGCTGCCGTCGGGCATCAGGATGTCGCAGAACATCCGGGCCGTGCCGGGGGCCTCGGCGCGCCAGGGCAGGATCTGGAAGGTCGACGGGTCCGGCTTGGCGATCATGTCGGACTCGTATACGCGAGCGAATCCCTCGATGGCGGAGCCGTCGAAGCCGATGCCCTCGTCGAAGGCCTGTTCCAGTTCCGCCGGGGCCACGGCCACGGACTTGAGGAAGCCCAGCACGTCCGTGAACCACAGGCGTACGAACCGGATGTCGCGCTCCTCCAAGGTCCGGAGCACGAACTCCTGCTGCTTGTCCATCTTCCGCTTCCCCATCCTTGCTGGTCAGGCCGCCTGTCTCCGTGTCCCGCAGGAGGCGGTCGGGCACCTGAGCATCACACCACAACAGCGTTTCGTACGCGTTGCCGACCTTGATCGCCCCGGCGATGCGGGGGTGAACGCCTCACGTCCGGCGGATGTACTGCTCTGCCGCCCATCTTGCCTGCTCGGACCGACATACGTAATGCC
>NZ_RSAJ01000807.1 GCF_003933965.1 Streptomyces sp. RP5T | reverse complement strand
GTTCGAAATACCGATAAACCACAACCGCGTGAGCGACTCGCAGAGGAGCACCCCCATGGCACCGCCCCTCTCCAGACGATCCCTTCTCCACGCCGCCGCCCTCGCGGCCGCGGCCCCAGCGATCACCCACGCGGGAACGGGCCGTGCCGTCGCCGCGGCCTCGGAGGCACCGACCGTGTGGACCGCCCAGCCCTTCGCCCTCGACGAAGTCACCCTCGGCCCGGGCCTCTTCGCCGACAAGCGCGAGCTCATGCTCGACCACGCGCGCGGCTACGACGTGAACAGGCTGCTCCAGGTCTTCCGCGCCAACGCCGGCCTGTCCACCGGCGGCGCCGTCGCGCCCGGCGGCTGGGAGGGACTGGACGGCGAGGCCAACGGCAACCTCCGCGGCCACTACACCGGGCACTTCCTCACGATGCTGTCGCAGGCGTACGCCTCCACCGGCGAGCAGGTCTTCGCCGACAGGATCGCGACGATGGTGAGCGCGCTGACCGCGGTCCGCTCGTCCCTGCGCGCCGACCCCGCGATGCTCCCCGTGACCGGGAGGTTCGGGACCGCCCAGGAGAACGTCCGCGGCTCCTACCAGTACGTCGACCTCCCGGCGGCCGTGCTAGGCGGTGCGTCCGCCTTCACCCTGTCGGCGTGGGTCAGGCCCACCCACGCCGACACCTGGGCCCGCGTCCTCGACTTCGGCGACGACACCACCAGGTACCTGTACCTGGCCGCCCGCAACGGCTCGGGCGTGCCCCGCTTCGCCATCACCACCAGCGGGGCCGGCGGCGAACAGGGTCTCAACGGGACGACCGCCCTGCCGCTGGACCGGTGGAGCCACCTCGCCGTCACCCTCTCCGGCACGACCGGCGTCCTCTACGTCAACGGCACGGCCGTCGCGACGAACACCTCGATGAGCCTGAACCCGGCGGCGCTCGGCACCCTGGCCCACCACTGGCTCGGCCGCTCCCACTACGCGGGCGACCCCGTCTTCGCGGGCGCCTTCGACGAGTTCAACGTCTGGTCCCGGGCCCTGACCGCCGCCGAGATCGGCGCCCTGCAGAGCAACCGGGCCGCCGACGGCTCCGCCGGACGCGGCAACCTGGTGTCGTACGAATTCTTCGAGACCACCAGTGGCACCTTCGCCGACGCCTCGGGCCGCGGCCTGACCGCGACCCTGCGCCGGACGTGGGGCGGCCCGAGCCACCCCGGGTTCCTGGCGGCCTACCCGGAGACGCAGTTCATCCAGCTGGAGTCGATGACGGGCAGCGACTACACCAAGGTCTGGGCGCCCTACTACACCGCCCACAAGATCCTCCGGGGCCTGCTGGACGCGTACACCGCCACGGACGACGCCCGGGCCCTCGACCTGGCGTCGGGCATGGGCGACTGGATGCACTCCCGGCTGTCGGTGCTCCCGGAGGCGACCCTCCAGCGGATGTGGGGCATCTTCTCCAGCGGTGAGTTCGGCGGCATCGTGGAGGCGATCGTCGATCTTCACGCGGTCACCGGGAAAGCCGAACACCTCGCGCTGGCCCGCCTGTTCGACCTCGACAGGCTGATCGACGCGTGCGCCGCGAACACCGACATCCTGAACGGCCTGCACGCCAACCAGCACATCCCGATCTTCACGGGCCTGCTGAGGCTGTACGACGCGACGGGCGAGCAGCGCTACCTCGCCGCGGCGAGGAACTTCTGGGGCATGGTCGTCCCATCCCGGATGTACGGCATCGGCGGCACCAGCACCGGGGAGTTCTGGAAGGCCGCCGGCGTGATCGCGGGCACGATCGGCGACTCGACGGCGGAGACGTGCTGCGCGTACAACATGCTGAAGCTGAGCCGGACGCTGTTCTTCCATGAGCAGGACCCGAAGTACATGGACTACTACGAGCGGGCCCTCTACAACCAGGTGCTCGGCTCCAAGCAGGACAAGGCCGACGCGGAGAAGCCGCTGGTCACCTACTTCATCGGGCTGACGCCCGGTCACGTGCGGGACTACACGCCCAAGCAGGGCACCACCTGCTGCGAGGGCACGGGCATGGAGAGCGCAACCAAGTACCAGGACTCGGTGTACTTCAAGGCCGCCGACGGGAGCGCGCTGTACGTCAACCTGTACAGCCCTTCGCAACTGACGTGGTCAGAACGGAGTATGACGATCACTCAGACCACCGATTACCCCAGCGAGCAGGGCACCACGCTCACCTTCGGTGGCTCGGGCGCCACCTTCGCCCTGAAGCTGCGGGTGCCGTCGTGGGCCACGGCGGGCTTCCGGGTGACCGTCAACGGCGGTGCGGTGAGCGGGACTCCGGCCCCCGGGTCGTACTTCACGGTGTCGCGGGCCTGGAAGGCGGGGGACGTCGTCCGGGTCGGCGTGCCGTTCCGGTTGCGCGTCGAGAAGGCGCTGGACGATCCGTCCCTGCAGACCCTGTTCTACGGCCCCGTCAACCTGGTCGCCCGCAACTCGGCCACCGGTTACCTGCCGTTCGGGCTCTACGCCAACGCGGCCCTGTCCGGCGATCTGCTGCCGACCCTGAGCCCGGTGACCGGCAAACCCCTCCACTTCACCCTGAACGGCACCGAGTTCGCCCCCTTCCACGAGGGGACCGAGGACCCGACCCACGCCTACTTCCGGCGCTCGGAGCCCCGGGTCGTGTTCGGCGGGATCGACTCCGGCGTGGCCAACCCGGTGCGGTCCGACGGCACTTCGCTGCTCGACGAGATCTGGGCGGGGGCGCCCTTCGCCGGCAAGACCGCACTCGTCGCCCGGGTGCAGTCGACGGTGGACTCCTGGGTGGCGGCCGGGCTGCTCACCCAGGCGAACGGCCGGACCGTGGTGGACACGGCACAGCGGGCGGCGTACGTCTCCTGACCGCCCCGACCGCACCTCCAGGGCACGGGCGTCTCACACGGCGCCCGTGACCTTGGCGACGAAGGCCGCCAGGTTCGTCACCATGCGCTGGATCTTCTCGTCGACGGTGAGCGTCTCGTGCAGCCGCGCGCCGGGGCCCACGTCCCGCTTGCCGCGCACGTACAGGGAGCAGGCCAGGTCGTCGCACATGTACGCCCCGACCGAGT
>NZ_RSAJ01000806.1 GCF_003933965.1 Streptomyces sp. RP5T | reverse complement strand
ACCGCTTGCTCGCCCTCGTCACGGCCCGGCCGTGCCCTCAATACCATGACCCAGCACCCGCCCCCGAGTACCTACAAACGCCCCGCTATCAGCAGCTATACCCACCGAATGCGGAATTGAGCACTAGGGACTGCCCGGCGGATCAGGCCGAGCTCGCGGGCCCGGCACGCCGATCTGCCGCGACGCCGTCCCCTGGAGTGGGCCTGCTCCCACTGCTCCGCCGGACAGCACACCTAGGCGGTCGCCGTCAGGGGCGCTGCGGCCGGACGCCGCCGGATCACCAGCGCCATCAGCGCCGCCGCCGCGCACAGCGCTCCCGAGGCGTACCAGACCATGTCGTACGTGCCGAACACGTCCCGGGCCACACCGCCGAGGAAGGCGATCAGGGCCGCGCCGACCTGGTGGGAGGCGAGGACCCAGCCGAAGACGATCGCGCTGTCGTCGCCGTACTGCTCACGGCACAGGGCGACGGTGGGCGGGACGGTGGCGACCCAGTCGAGGCCGTAGAAGACGATGAAGAACAGCATCGGCGGGTGGACCGAGGGGGCCAGCAGCATGGGCAGGAACAGCAGCGAGACGCCGCGCAGGGCGTAGTAGACGGCGAGCAGGCGGCGCGGTTCGAAGCGGTCGGTGAACCAGCCGGAGGCCACCGTGCCGACCACGTCGAAGACGCCGATGACCGCGAGCAGGGAGGCGGCGGCCGTGACGGGCATGCCGTGGTCGTGGGCGGCGGGCACGAAGTGGGTCTGCACCAGACCGTTGGTGGAGGCGCCGCAGATCGCGAAGGTGCCGGCGAGCAGCCAGAAGGGGCCGGTGCGGGCGGCCGAGAAGAGGACCCTGACCGTCCGCCGGGCGGCACCCGTCACCGGAGCGGGCTTGGGCACGAACTCCGTGGCGCCGTAGGGCCGCAGGCCCACGTCGGCCGGGTGGTCGCGCAGCAGCAGCCACACGAAGGGGACCACCGCGAGGGCGGCGAGGGCGACCGTGACGGCCGCCGGGCGCCAGTCGTGCCTCTCCACCATCCAGGACAGCACCGGCAGGAAGATCAGCTGGCCGGAGGCGGAGGCGGCGGTGAGGATGCCGGTGACCAGGCCGCGCCGCTCGGTGAACCAGCGGTTGGTGACGGTCGCGGCGAAGGCGAGGGCCATCGAGCCGCTGCCGAGACCGACGAGCAGGCCCCAGTAGAGCATCAGCTGCCAGGCGGCCGTCATCCACACGGTCAGGCCCGAGCCGACCGCGATGACGGTCAGGGCGACCGCGACGACCCGCCGGATGCCGAAGCGGTCCATCAGCGCGGCCGCGAAGGGCGCGGTCAGGCCGTACAGCGCGAGGTTCACGGAGACGGCCGCGCCGATGGTGCCGCGCGACCAGCCGAAGTCCTGGTGCAGGGGGTCGATGAGCAGACCCGGCAGGGAACGGAAGGCGGCCGCGCCGATGATCGTCACGAAGGTGACGGCGGCGACGAACCAGGCACGGTGGATGCGAGCGGGCTGCTTTTCCGTGGGGGGCGCCTGGACGGCGGCTTCGGTTGTCTGGGTCACGACATAGAGCTTGCGGTCTCCTCCGCTGCCGATCCATTGGCCGGAAGGACAGCATTCGTTAGGATCGGGCCATGAAGCCGCATCGCGTCGTCGTCCTCGCCATGGACGGGGTCCTCCCGTTCGAGCTGGGCATCCCGCACCGGATCTTCGGCCGCCCGCGGGACGCCGAGGGGCGTCTGCTGTACGACGTCGTCACCTGCTCCATCCGGCCGCCGGGTCCGGTGCGGACCGACGCCGACTTCGCGGTCCAGGTCGAGCACGGCCCGGAGACGCTGGCCACCGCGGACACCGTGATCGTCCCGGCGTCGTACGAACTGGGACCGGTCTTCGAGCAGGGCGTGCTGACCGGTGAACTGGCCGCCGCCCTCGCCCACATCCGTCCCGGCACCCGGCTCGCCTCGATCTGCACCGGCGTCTACGTCCTGGCCGCCGCCGGCTTCCTCGACGGCCGCCCCGCCACCACGCACTGGGCCGACTCCGACCGGCTCCAGCGGCTCTTCCCGCAGATCAGGGTCGACCCGGACGTCCTGTTCATCGACGACGGGGACGTGCTGACCTCCGCGGGCGTCGCCGCCGGCATCGACCTGTGCCTGCACATGGTGCGCCGCGACCACGGCACGGCGGTCGCCAACGACGTGGCCCGCCGCACCGTCGTGCCGCCGCACCGCGACGGCGGTCAGGCGCAGTACATCCACCGGCCCGTGCCCGACCCGCAGCAGTCGACCACGACCTCGGCCCGGGCCTGGGCGCTGGGCCGTCTGCACGAGCCGATCCAGCTGCGGGACATGGCCGAGCAGGAGGCCATGTCCGTGCGCACCTTCACCCGGCGCTTCCGCGAGGAGGTCGGCGTCAGCCCCGGCCAGTGGCTCACCCAGCAGCGGGTGGAGCGCGCCCGGCACCTGCTGGAGTCCACCGGCCTCTCCGTCGACCAGGTCGCCCGGGACGCGGGCTTCGGCACCGCCCAGTCGATGCGCCAGCACCTGCAGGCGGCCCTCGGGGTCACCCCCACGGCGTACCGCCGTACGTTCCGGGCCGGGAGCGCATGCCTCGACGCCCGTGCGCACCCGCTGCCTAGAACGTGAGCACGCCCCGCGCGACCCGCCCCGCCTCCGCGTCCGCGACCGCCTTCTCGAAGTCCTCGACCGGGTAGGTCTCGGTGACCAGTTCGTCGAGGAGGAGCCGGCCCTGCCGGTAGAGCTCGGCGTACAGCGGGATGTCCCGCTGCGGCCGGGAGGAGCCGTAGCGGCAGCCGAGGATGGCCTTGTCGAGGAACATCGAGGAGACGACGAAGGACGCCTCCGCGCCCGCCGCCAGGGTTCCGAGCAGGATCGCCTGCCCGTGCCGGTCCAGCAGGTCGACGGCGGCCCGCACGAGTTCGACCCGTCCGACGCACTCGAAGGCGTGATCCACACCGTGGGGAAGCAGGTCCCGCACGCCCTCCGTCGAGGTCAGGAAGTCCGTCGCCCCGAACTGCCGGGCCACCGCCTCCTTCGCCGGGTTGGCGTCCACGGCGACGATCCGCGAGGCCCCCGCGATCCGGGCCCCCTGGATCACGTTGAGCC
>NZ_RSAJ01000805.1 GCF_003933965.1 Streptomyces sp. RP5T | reverse complement strand
CACCACCTCAGCCAGGCATCCAGGGGCGCGGGGAACTGCGCAAAACGCCCGCCCCCACTCACCCGCACCCGCCGAACAACCGCACCCGGCACCCACACAGGCGCCCCCCTCAAGCCCAGCGCAGCTACCCGCAGCTGTTCTTCGATGCCGTCGGCGCGGGCGCAGGTGTGTTCAGGGCGGCCAGGGCCTTGTCGGCGGCGGCCTTGCTGCTCAGGGTCTTGAAGCCGTTCCCGATGATCAGGTCGACCTCGGCACCCTTGCGGACGTCCGTGCGGGTCTCCGCGGAGGCGAGCTGCGTGCGCAGGACCGGCAGGGAGGTCTTGAGGGCGGACGCGGGCCCGAGCAGCAGCCCCGTGCCCTTGACCTTCTTGTCGTACGTCGCCGTCGCGTTGCCCACGTCGCCGATCTTGAAGCCCCGCTTCTTCAGCTCGTCCGCCGTCTTCTTGGCGAGCCCGCCGCGCGGAGTGGCGTTCAGGACGTTGACGGTGATCTGGCCCGGCTTGGGCAGCGGGGCCGCGGAGGCGGAGGGGGACGCGCCGGCCTTCGTGGGGCAGTTCTTCGTGCCGGCCGCGGAGGCCTGGTCCCCGCCGCCCGTGAACACGTCGATGAGCTGGAGCGTGCCCCAGCCGACCAGACTCAGCGCGGCGGCGGAGGCCACCACGCCCAGCACGAGCCTGCCGCGCCGCCGGGACCGACGCATCCGGGGGTACTTGTCGCCCGTGATCCGGTACTTACCGCCCATGCCGGGGGGCGTCAGCATGCTCATGGGCGCAGCGTAGTGCGCTCGGGCGGCGATGCCTACTAGATGATCATTGACCACCACGCAGGAGAACCCGAAAGGGCCAAACCTTTACAGCGCGGTCACTCAGTCCAGCTCGAGCACACGCGCGTGCAGCACCTGTCGCTGCTGGAGCGCCGCCCGCACCGCGCGGTGGAGGCCGTCCTCCAGGTACAGGTCGCCCTGCCACTTCACGACGTGCGCGAAGAGGTCGCCGTAGAACGTCGAGTCCTCGGCGAGCAGGGTCTCCAGGTCGAGTTGGCCCTTGGTCGTCACCAGCTGATCGAGGCGGACCGGGCGCGGTGCGACGTCCGCCCACTGCCGGGTGCTTTCCCGGCCGTGGTCGGGGTACGGCCGGCCGTTTCCGATGCGCTTGAAGATCACACGGAAAGCCTACCGGTCAAGACCTTCCGGGCGCAGCCATGACGACCGAGTGCGACGCTTGAAAAAAGCCGCGAAAACTGACCAAACGGGAACAGGGGTTCGGTATGAGCGAGCGGAAGCCCTCACCGGAGGGCGGACCCCGGGCCGCCGCGGCGACCGCCGACCGTTCCATGCCGCAGGCACAGTCCGGCCCCGCCGCGCTGCCCCAGCAGGCCCTGGAGATCGCCTCCGGCTACGCCTTCACCGGTCCCGCGCTCGATCTGGGCGCGCTGCTGTGGGACGGGGTCTGCCTCCCGGACGCGCAGGTCAGGATCCCGCTGCCGATGCTCAACCGGCACGGGCTCGTGGCCGGAGCCACCGGCACCGGCAAGACCAAGACGCTCCAGCTCATCGCCGAGCAGCTGTCGGCGCAGGGGGTTCCCGTCTTCCTCGCCGACATCAAGGGCGACGTGTCGGGGATCTCCGCACCGGGCGCGCGGAACGAGAAGGTGCAGGCCAGGGCCGCGGAAGTGCACCAGCGGTGGCAGCCCGCCGGCTTTCCCGCGGAGTTCTACGCCCTCGGCGGCATCGGGCACGGCATTCCGGTCCGGGCCACCGTCACCAGCTTCGGGCCGCTCCTGCTGTCCAAAGTGCTCCAGCTCAACCGGACCCAGGAGCAGTCCCTCGGCCTGATCTTCCACTACGCCGACCAGAAGGGGCTGGAACTGGTCGACCTCAAGGACCTGCGGGCCGTCGTCGCCTTCCTGACCTCCGAGGAGGGCAAGGGCGAGCTGAAGGGCATCGGAGGGCTCAGCACCGCCACGGCGGGGGTGATCCTGCGCTCGCTTACGGCCTTCGAGGCGGAGGGCATGGCGGACTTCTTCGGGGAGCCGGAGTTCGACACCGCCGAGCTGCTGCGGACCGCGGAGGACGGGCGCGGTCTGGTGTCCGTCCTGGAGCTGGCCGCCGTGCAGGACCGGCCGCGGCTCTTCTCGACCTTCCTGATGTGGCTGCTCGCCGATCTCTTCCACGACCTGCCGGAGGTCGGGGACGTCGACCGGCCAAGGCTCGTCTTCTTCTTCGACGAGGCGCATCTGCTCTTCGACGGGGCCTCGAAGGCGTTCCTCGACTCCCTCACCCGGACCGTGCGGCTGATTCGCTCGAAGGGGATCGGCGTCTTCTTCGTCACGCAGACCGCGAAGGACGTGCCCGCCGACGTCCTCGCCCAGCTCGGGAACCGGGTCCAGCACGCGCTGCGCGCCTTCACGCCGGACGACCAGAAGGCGTTGAGGGCGACCGTGAAGACCTTCCCCGACTCGGCGTACGACCTGGAGGAGCTGCTCACCGGCCTGGGGACGGGGGAGGCCGTGGTGACGGTGCTGAGCGAGAAGGGGGCGCCCACGCCCGTCGCCGCGACCCGCCTGCGCGCCCCCGAGTCCCTGATGGGCCCGGTCGACGCCGGGGTGCTGGACGCGGCGGTCAGGTCCTCCTCGCTGTACGGGCGTTACGCACAGGCTGTGGACAGGGAGTCGGCGTACGAGAAACTCGACGCCCGGGGCGCCAAGGGCCCCGACGAGATGAACGCCCCGCCCTCGACTCCGTCCCCGACCTCGCCTCCGGCTCGCGCGGACGACCCCTCCCTCGTCGAGGAGATCGCCGGCAGCGGCGTGTTCAAGTCGCTCGCCCGGTCGCTGGGCACCCAGCTCGGGCGGGAGATCAGCCGCTCGCTCTTCGGTACGGCCCGGAGGAGGCGGCGGTAACCCCGCGGCCCCCTCCGGCGGATCAGCCGCGCTTCTCCTCTCTCACCGGCGGCTGCTTCTTCGTGCTCTGCGGTTTCGGCGCACTGCGCGCGGCCTCCGCGCGCAGCAGGGCGCGCAGGACCGCGTACGGGTCGACGGGCATGACGGTGTTCCTCGCGTGAGTGCTGAACAGGCCTGGGGAAGCGGGCTCTGTCAGCAGAGCAGG
>NZ_RSAJ01000804.1 GCF_003933965.1 Streptomyces sp. RP5T | reverse complement strand
GTGCCGGGAACAGGCTCCCCGCCCCGGCACGGTCGGGCAGCCTGTTCCCGGCACCGCGATCCGCATCGCCGAGGACGGCGAGGTCCACATCAAGGGCGGGGTCGTCTTCGGCGCCTACTGGAACAACCCCGAGGCCACCGACGTCGTCCTCAAGGACGAGTGGTTCGCCACGGGCGACCTCGGCGCCCTCGACGAGGACGGCTATCTCACCATCACCGGCCGCAAGAAGGACCTCCTGATCACCACCGGCGGCAAGAACGTCGCCCCGGCCGTCCTGGAGGACCGCCTGCGCAGCCAGGCACCCGTCGGCCAGTGCCTGGTCGTCGGCGACAACCGCCCCTTCGTCGCCGCCCTGATCACCCTCGACCCCGAGGCGATGACCCACTGGCTGGCGGTGCGGGGGCTGCCCGCCGACACCCCGCACTCCGCACTCGTCGAGGACGAACGGCTGCGCGCCGACATCCAGAAGGCGGTCGATCACGCCAACGCGGCCGTCTCCCGCGCCGAGTCGATCCGTGCGTTCCGGCTGGTCGAGGGGGAGTTCACCGAGGACAACGGCATGCTCACGCCGTCCCTGAAGCTCAAGCGGCACGTGGTGACGGCGGCCTACGCGCGGGAGATCGAGGCGCTGTACCGGCGCTGACACGCCGAAGGGGCCGCCGAGATGCTCGGCGGCCCCTTCGGCCTCGTCCGGAAGAACGGGATCAGCGACCCGCCTCCTGGGCGGTGGACAGGATCGACACGTCCTCCAGCAGGTGGGCCAGCGCACCGTCCCGCTTGGCCTGGGTGGAGTTCTCGGCACACTGCTGGGTCTGCTGGTCCGACAGGATCGGCACGTCCTGGACGTTGACGACCTGGAGCACACCGACGGGCAGGTCGCTGACGGCGATGCAGGGCTTGTTGAAGGACCCCTGGATCAGCGCCATCTGCGGGCTCATGTCGCCGTGGGTGCTGGAGTTGCCGAAGCTCTGCCACGAGCCGTTGCCGTTCGCCGCGGTCGGCCCCTGGTCATTGCCGATCGCGAGTGCCTGCGGAGCCGCGGCGGCGGAGGCACCCATGGCGGACGCGGCGATGGCCGCGGTGGCGACGATCTTCTTGATCACTGGCCAGTCCTTTCTGAGGAAGCCCCGTGGACCGGAGCGTTCTGGCTAACTGCGCGCCCACGGCGAGGTTTCTCCCGTTCACTCCGACGGCCCACAGCGGGTGCGGCCGCGAGTCCCGCGACAACCCGGTGCCGGCCGGGCGCCCGCCGGCGGCGATAGGGCCAATGGGGTGAACGCCCGCAACCATTCCGCACGTGCCGGGTTGATGTGGCCGTAGGGCATTGTGTCGCTACGAGGAAAGGAACGCGAAGTGCTTAAGAAGGCAATGGCCGCCGCGGCGGCCGCCGCTTCTGTCGTCGGAATGTCGGTGGCGGCAGCTCCGACGGCGCTTGCCATCGGCAACGACAACGGGCCGACCGTGCAGAACGGTAACGGCGCCACGTCGTCGTTCGGCAATTCGGCGACCAAGGGTGACATGAGCCCCCAGCTCTCGCTGGTCCAGGGCACGCTCAACAAGCCGTGCCTCGGCCTGAGCGACACCAACGTCGGCGTCCTGCAGATCGTCAACGTCCAGGACGTCCCGGTCCTGTCGGACCAGCTCACCCAGCAGTGCAGCGACAACTCCACCCAGTCCAAGCGGGACGGCGCCCTGTCGCACGTCCTGGAGGACCTGTCGGTTCTGTCGGCGGCAGCCGAGAAGTAGGCCTCAACAGGCTGAACCGGGCGGCCCGCGGAAATGTCTGCGGGCCGCCCGGCTTTTGTTTGTGTGCTTATTCATCGCCGTGGCCGAGGGTGAAACGGGTGACGCCACAGGGCAATCGAGTGAATTGCCCCGCGCCACGCATTCGGTAGTTTCTCCGACGGCTATCCCTCGTTCTACAGCCTGCAGGTCATGGCGCGAGCCGCTCCGTCTGCGCTCGCTCGGTCACACGCCGACAAAGGGGCATGACCGCAGAGAAGGGAAATCTCATGAAGAAGACCGCCGCTGTCGCCGCGGGCGTGATCATGGCCTTCGGCGTGGCCGCCCCGGCCTTCGCTGACGCCGGCGCTCAGGGTGCCGCCATCGGTTCCCCGGGTGTCCTCTCCGGCAACGTCGTCCAGGTCCCGATCCACATCCCGGTCAACGTGTGCGGCAACACGGTCAACGTGATCGGCGCGCTGAACCCGGCGTTCGGCAACCACTGCGTGAACGACTGACCGCGTAACGCCTCAGCCGTACCGGCTGTCTTGGCCGGCCCTGGACCGCTCCACTCCGTCCGGGGCCGGCTTTTCCCACTTCTACAAGCAGGAAGACAACGAGATTGCGACAGACCCTGAGTAGGGGAATGGTCGCGGCCGCCGCCGCGACAAGCATTCTGTCCCTGTGCAGCAGCCCTGTCCTCGCCGACACGCACACGAGCGGTGGCACCGCGGATTCGGCCGGCGTCCTGTCCGGCGACCGTGCGGCGGCGCCCGTCGAGGTGCCGGTCAACGCCTGCGGCGACTCGGTCGACGCGGCCGCCGCGCTCAACCCGGCGTTCGGCAACTCCTGTGCCGTCGCACCGGGTTCGGGCAGACACCGCGCCCCCGGCGTGTCTCGCGGCCCCGCCGACACGGGTTACGGCGACGACTCCGGGCACGGAGGGGACAGCGGGTACGGCGACTCCGGCCAGGAGGAGGGCGGTGGCTACGGCCAGGAGGAGGGCGGTGGCTACGGCGACCACACGCCGCCTCCGGGCGGCCACCACACGCCGCCTCCGGGTGGGGACCACACTCCGCCCCCTGGTGGTCACACGCCGCCTCCGGGTGGGGACCACACGCCGCCTCCCGGTGGTCATACGCCGCCTCCGGGAGGCGATCACACACCTCCGCCGGGTGGTCATACGCCGCCTCCGGGAGGCGATCACACGCCTCCGCCGGGTGGTCATACGCCGCCTCCGGGAGGCGATCACACGCCTCCGCCGGGTGGTCATACGCCGCCTCCGGGAGGGGACCACACCCCGCCGCCGGGTGGTCATACGCCGCCTCCGGGTGGAGAGCACACCCCGCCGCCCGGTGGTCACACGCCGCCTCCCGGTGGGGAC
>NZ_RSAJ01000803.1 GCF_003933965.1 Streptomyces sp. RP5T | reverse complement strand
GCCTCCGGCTGCGACCGGCGCTGCTCCTTCTGCGCCATCCCGTCCTTCCGCGGCTCCTTCATCTCCCGCCGCCCCTCGGACGTCCTCAACGAGACGCGCTGGCTGGCCGAGCAGGGGGTCAAGGAGATCATGCTGGTCTCCGAGAACAACACGTCGTACGGCAAGGATCTCGGCGACATCCGTCTGCTGGAGTCCCTGCTGCCCGAGCTCGCGGAGGTGGACGGTCTCGAGCGCGTCCGCGTCAGCTACCTCCAGCCCGCCGAGATGCGGCCCGGTCTGATCGACGTGCTCACCTCCACGCCCAAGGTCGTGCCCTACTTCGACCTGTCCTTCCAGCACTCCGCCCCCGGCGTGCTGCGCGCGATGCGCCGCTTCGGCGACACCGACCGCTTCCTGGAGCTCCTCGACACCATCCGCGGCAAGGCCCCCGAGGCCGGCGTGCGCTCCAACTTCATCGTCGGCTTCCCCGGCGAGACCGAGGCCGACCTGGCCGAGCTGGAGCGGTTCCTGAACGGCGCGCGTCTGGACGCCATCGGCGTCTTCGGGTACTCCGACGAGGAGGGCACCGAAGCGGCGACGTACGAGAACAAGCTGGACGAGGACGTCGTCGCCGAGCGGCTTGCAGGTGTCTCCCGGCTCGCCGAGGAACTCGTCTCGCAGCGCGCCGAGGAGCGCGTCGGCGAGACCGTGCACGTCCTGGTCGAGTCCGTCGACGAGGAGGGTGTGCACGGCCGCGGCGCGCACCAGGCGCCGGAGACCGACGGCCAGGTGCTGCTCACGAGCGGCGAAGGTCTCAGTGTCGGTCGTATGGTCGAGGCGAAGGTGGTCGGTACGGAAGGTGTCGACCTGGTGGCCGAGCCGCTCGACGGCTCGCTCGCGTGTAGTGAGGAGGCGGGCAGATGACCGGAGTTCCGGCGTCCGCCGCGGGTGGCCCCTCCGCCGCGAAGGGCGGACCGGCGGGCGCGGTCTCGGGTGCCGCGCCCGGACCGGCGCCGAGCGCCCCCTCGGACGTGGTCTCCGGTACGGCCGCTGTCGTCCCCGGAGTGGGAGTCGTGGCCGGTGCGGCCGCGGAGGCAGACTCCGACGCGAAGCCCGCCCGCGGCAAGAAGATCGCGGCCGCGGCCGTCAACCAGGCCAGCGTCTGGAACATCGCCAACCTGCTGACCATGCTCCGGCTGCTCCTCGTGCCCGGCTTCGTCGCCCTGATGCTGGCCGACGGCGGGTACGACCCCGCATGGCGCTCGTTCGCCTGGGCGGCCTTCGCGATCGCCATGATCACCGACCTGTTCGACGGCCATCTGGCGCGCACCTACAACCTCGTCACGGACTTCGGGAAGATCGCCGACCCCATCGCCGACAAGGCGATCATGGGGGCGGCGCTGATCTGTCTCTCCGGGCTCGGTGATCTGCCCTGGTGGGTGACGATCGTCATCCTCGGCAGGGAACTCGGGATCACCCTCCTGCGTTTCCTCGTCATCCGGTACGGCGTGATCCCGGCGAGCCGGGGCGGCAAGCTCAAGACCCTCAGCCAGGGCATCGCCGTGGGGATGTACATCCTCGCGCTGACGGGGTGGCTGGCGACCGCGAGGTTCTGGGTGATGGCCGTGGCGGTCGTGCTGACGGTGGTGACCGGGCTGGACTATGTGAGACAGGCCATTGTGCTGCGCAGGCAGGGAATCGCCGAGCGCGAAGCGGCGTTGGAGGAGACGGAAGCGTGAATTCCCCGGCCGCCCAAGTGGTGCGACTACTCACCGTGAAGGGCCAGACGCTCGCGGTCGCCGAGTCGCTCACCGGCGGACTGGTTGCGGCGGAAATCACAGCGGCGCCCGGAGCGTCCCAGGCGTTCCGCGGTTCGGTGACGGCCTACGCCACCGAGCTGAAGCATGAGCTGCTGGGTGTCGACGCCACCCTGCTGGACCAGCGAGGTGCGGTGGATCCGCAGGTCGCGACCCAGATGGCGGCCGGAGTGCGCAAAGCGCTCGGCGCCGACTGGGGCATCGCGACCACCGGCGTCGCGGGCCCCGAACCGCAGGACGGCAAGCCCGTCGGGACGGTGTACGTGGCCGTCGACGGACCCGGCGCCGGCGCTTCCGGGGCAGAGAGTGGCGGGAAAGTGACCGCGCTGCGGTTGAACGGCGACCGCGCGGAAATTCGTATGGAGAGTGTACGGAGCGTACTCGCGCTCCTCCTGGAGGAGCTCGCGAGCGAACAGACCGGAAATGAGCGGGCACAGGATACGGAACGGAACGGGGGGTTTTGATGTTTGCAGCCCTGAGTGAACACGACATCGCTCCCCGCACGGCCGCGGCGCAAGGCGGTACGGTGGGGCGTGAAGGATGCGGCTACGCGGTCCGAGGAGGGAGCCACCGATGATTCTGCTCCGTCGCCTGCTGGGTGACGTGCTGCGTCGGCAGCGCCAGCGCCAGGGCCGTACTCTGCGCGAAGTCTCCTCGTCCGCCCGAGTCTCACTCGGCTATCTCTCCGAGGTGGAGCGGGGGCAGAAGGAGGCTTCCTCCGAACTGCTCTCCGCGATCTGCGACGCGTTGGACGTACGGATGTCCGAGCTCATGCGAGAAGTGAGCGACGAGCTCGCCCTCGCCGAGCTGGCCCAGTCTGCTGCGGCCACCCCCAGCGAGCCCGTACCGGCGCCCGTGCGCCCGATGCTGGGTTCCGTGTCGGTGAAGGGTGTGCCACCGGAACGAGTGACCATCAAGGCGCCGAGCGAAGCGGTGGACGTCGTAGCGGCGTGACGCTCGCGCTCGGTCTGCCTTCGACGGCTCGTCGAGAGGAAGTCCGCGAGGCCCCGGACGGGTTTCTCCAGCTGGTCTGGAGAGGCGCCGGTCGGGGTTTTCGTGCATCTTGGAGCGACGGCCGCGTCGATGCGTCCGTGTGCCCTCGGTGCGCCCTCCCCGCAGGTGGGGCCGCCGTCTAGCGTCCGGGCTGGAGGTGGCTGCATGGCGGGGCCGACAGTACGCCGGGGCATGGCTCTCGGGTTCGGGGCGCTGTGGTGGTGGGCCGCTGTGCGGCTGGTACTGGCGCCGGACGCCGGGGCGCTCGAAGGGGCGGTCGCGGCGGGCGGATGGGGGCTGAGTCTGCTGCCGGTGCAC
>NZ_RSAJ01000802.1 GCF_003933965.1 Streptomyces sp. RP5T | reverse complement strand
GTCCAAGCCGTCATCGCCCTGGCCCGTCGGCGGGCCAGCGTCCTGTGGGCGCTCTTGCGTGACGGAAGGATCTTCACCTCCGTCCCGCCGCTCACGCAGGCGGCTTGACTTCGTCATTGAGACTCCTTGAGTGAGACCTCTAATACAAATCAGATAAATTGGTCGATAGTAGGGCGTGAATCACGGCGCTCGGCGCACTCAGCGGAGCTCGAAGCCGAAGCCTGCTGCCGTGCCTGCTCCCTCACGTTGCTAGCGCTTCTACAGTGGCTTCCGGCCTGGAGCACCTAAGCTTGGGAAGCTAAGGGCATTTTGGGGCCTGGTGGGCGGTCGGTTGGTTCCCTGGTGTTCCCCGTGGTTCCCCGCCCGATCTGGCATCTCGTCTGGCACGCGGCTCACGGCCTCACCGCGTGGCAATGTCAGTGGTGCCGTACACAATGCGCGCCATGAGCGATCACTACGAAGTTGTCTTCTCATGTTCCTGAGCGCCGACACTCCGGCCTCGGTGCTGCGGACGCTGCGCTGGCACATGGGCATGGAGGACGAACGCCCGGAGGGCCTGGACGCAGAAGATCACCCAGCCGGGGCGCAGACAGGAGGCAGGCCGCGCCGCAGGTCTTTGGAGCGAGGGGCAAGTCCGGGGGAAAGGGGCACCAGTTCCGGCTTGCTGATCCGCTCTCGGAGGCGAGTGTCGCCGAGGCGGAGGCGACCGTCCTCCTGATCCTTGGCGTCCCGGACGTCGTGGTCGAAGCGATCATGGGTTGGGAGCCTGGGGGAGCGGCCCGGATGCGCGCCCGGTACATGCACGTCACTGGGACGCTGCTGCGGAAGGTTACGCAGCAGGTTGGAGACGCGCTGTAGGAGCCGCTTGGAGAAGACTGAGCGATGCGCGGCAAGTCAGACCGTGTGGATTCCCGCTTCGCGTTCGGCCAAGAAGTCATCGAGCAGCGCGAAAAGCACTGCCATGACGCGCTCCTCCTGCTCCGGTGACAGCTGCCAGTGATGCCAACCGTCAGGTAGGGCAAGGTGGCGGACCAGGCCCGGCCAGGCGTGATTGCATTCGCGGCCGCGTCGGGCCACCAGCCACTCACGCCAGCCGTCCAGCCCGGGGCCGCCGTGCCGCTGAGCGTGAGCGTCGTATCCACCCAAAAAGGACTCCAACCGGGCCACCGTGACCTGACCCACGAACATCCCGGGTCGCTTCGCCACGTTCGCCCAGTACTCGCGCTCGCTCATGCTCATGAGATCCATTCGCTCATCCTCATACGCTGAAGCTGGCGAGGCGCCTGATCCCAACGGAGCGGTGGTCGGCCAACTGAGACGGACAACGACGAAGGGCCCCACCGCGAACGGTGGGGCCCTTCGACATCGTGCCCGGTGAGGCACTGGCGGAGGATACGAGATTCGAACTCGTGAGGGGTTGCCCCCAACACGCTTTCCAAGCGTGCGCCCTAGGCCTCTAGGCGAATCCTCCGCGGCAAACAATACAAGACGTTGAGGAGTGCTCGCGAACTCGTTCCCACCCCTCGCCATCGGGTACTGTTTGGGCAGCCCCTCACGCGGCGCTATCTGACTGAACTCCCCCAGGGCCGGAAGGCAGCAAGGGTAGGTTGGCTCTGGCGGGTGCGTGGGGGGCGTTTGAGTTCCCGGGCGGGGTCGGTCCGGACGGAGCGCCCGCGCGGGGTCGGGTTGTCAGTGGGCGCCTATAACCTCGTATGCGTGTCGTCTCTCGCGCTGTACCGCCGCTATCGCCCGGAGTCGTTCGCCGAGGTCATCGGGCAGGAGCATGTCACCGACCCGCTGCAGCAGGCGCTGCGGAACAACCGGGTCAATCACGCGTACCTGTTCAGCGGTCCGCGCGGATGCGGCAAGACGACCAGCGCACGCATCCTCGCCAGGTGCCTGAACTGCGAACAGGGGCCCACACCGACCCCCTGCGGCGAGTGCCAGTCCTGCCGCGACCTGGCCCGGAACGGGCCGGGGTCCATCGACGTCATCGAGATCGACGCGGCATCTCACGGTGGTGTGGACGACGCCCGTGAGCTGCGCGAAAAGGCCTTCTTCGGCCCCGCGAGCAGCCGTTACAAGATCTACATCATCGACGAGGCCCACATGGTCACGTCGGCCGGGTTCAACGCGCTGCTGAAGGTCGTCGAGGAGCCCCCGGAGCACCTCAAGTTCATCTTCGCCACCACCGAGCCCGAGAAGGTCATCGGGACGATCCGGTCGCGGACCCATCACTACCCCTTCCGTCTCGTGCCGCCCGGCACCCTGCGCGAGTACCTCGGCGAGGTGTGCGGCAAGGAGAACATCCCCGTCGAGGAGGGCGTGCTCCCTCTCGTCGTGCGGGCCGGCCAGGGGTCCGTCCGGGACTCCATGTCCGTCATGGACCAGCTTCTCGCCGGCGCGCGCGAGGAGGGTGTGACGTATGCCATGGCCACCTCCCTCCTCGGCTACACCGACGGCTCCCTCCTCGACTCCGTCGTCGAGGCCTTCGCCACCGGCGACGGCGCCGCCGCCTTCGAGGTCGTCGACCGTGTCATCGAGGGGGGCAACGACCCGCGCCGGTTCGTCGCCGACCTGCTGGAGCGGCTCCGGGACCTGGTCATCCTCGCCGCCGTCCCCGACGCCGCCGAGAAGGGGCTCATCGACGCCCCCGCCGACGTCATCGAGCGCATGCAGGCCCAGGCCGGCACCTTCGGCGCCGCCGAGCTCAGCCGCGCAGCCGACCTGGTCAACCAGGGACTGACGGAGATGCGCGGCGCCAACTCACCCCGTCTCCAGCTGGAGCTCATCTGCGCACGCGTGCTGCTCCCGGCCGCCTACGGGGACGAGCGCTCGGTCATGGCCCGCCTCGACCGCATCGAGCGGGGCGTGAACTTCTCGGCCGGCGGCGCCCCCGCCATGGGGTACGTACCGGGGCCGGAGGCGCACGGGGGAGCCGCCCCGGGTCCCTCGGCGGTCGCCGTCCCGCCCTCCGCCGCCGTCCCGCCCTCGGTGGACGTGCCGCCCGGCGGCGGTCCGGCCGCGGCCCGGGCAGCGGTCCGTGCCGCGGGCGCGGGCGCGCCCGGTGGAGCAGGTGCTCCTGGCGGATTCCCCGGTGCCACTGGTGC
>NZ_RSAJ01000801.1 GCF_003933965.1 Streptomyces sp. RP5T | reverse complement strand
ACCCCCGGGCCGGACAGCCCCCGCTCAGTCGCCGGCCCCGAACCCGGCCCCGACCTCGACTCCGGCACGGACCTCGGCCCCCGTGCGGCCGACGGCACCGGGTGGGGCTTCGACCCCCGTGCAGCCCTCGGCTCCGGTACGGCCGTCAGCCCCCGCCCCCGTCCAGCGACACCCGGCGCCCTCCTGCGAACCCGCCGAACAGGCCCAGTCCGCCACCCTGATCGGGTCCGTCCAGCGCGCGATGCGCCTGCTCGAGTCCGTCGCGCAGCACGAGTACGGTGCCCCCGCCAAACAACTCGCCCGCGAGACCGGGCTGGCGCTCCCCACGGCGTACCACCTGCTGCGCACCCTCGTGCACGAGGGCTATCTGCGCCGCGACAAGGGTCTGTTCTTCCTCGGGGAGGCGGCCGAGCGGCTGAGCAGCAGCGGAGCCGAGCAGAAACGTCGCAGCACCGTCGTCGAGGCGCTGGCGCACTGGCGCGACCTGATCGGTGTCCCGGTGTACTACGCGCAGTACCGGGACGGCGAGATCGAGGTCCTCTGCGTCTCCGAGAGTCCGGTGAACCCGGCAGTCGACGAGTGGGCCGACTTTCGTGAGACCGGGCACGCGCACGCCATCGGGCAGTGTCTGCTGGCCCAGCTCGACGACGAGGCCCGGCGCGACCACCTCGACCGGTACCCCGTGCGGTCCCTCACGCCGTACACCGTGCGCGACGGCCACAGTCTGCTCCGGCGTCTCGAACGGACCGCGCGAATGGGACCGGTGATCGAGCGTCAGGAGTACGCCTTGGGGACGGTGTGCGCGGCGATTCCGATCACGGTGGGTAACGTTGCCGCAACGATGGCCATCTCCCTGCCCGTCCATCAGGCGGACCGGTTGGTGGCCGCCACCCAGCAATTGCAGGAAGAAATCAGTCGCTTGATGGGCTCGCTGGCGATCTCTATCAGTATCTGAAAACTCACTCCTTGTGATCTGTCGTGCACGTTCAGCAAGATGCCTCCAGTGTCAGAGGGATCATTCCCGGCCAACGAAGGCAGATGACGGGGTAAGCGATGCGCGAGACCGTACAAGCAGAGGTCATGATGAGCTTTCTCGTTTCGGAGGAGCTCTCCTTCCGCATTCCCGTGGAGCTGCGCTATGAGGCCTGCGATCCCTACGCGGTCCGGCTGACCTTTCATCTCCCGGGCGATGCCCCGGTGACCTGGGCTTTCGGACGCGAGCTGCTGATCGACGGAGTGGGCCGACCTTGCGGTGAGGGCGACGTGCGGGTCGCGCCGGCCGGGGCCGACCTGCTGGGCGATGTCCTGATCAGGCTTCAGGTCGGCGGCGACCAGGCCCTGTTCCGCTCCTCGACGGCGCCGATCATCGCGTTCCTCGACCGCACCGACAAGCTGGTGCCGCTGGGCCAGGAGACCGCGCTGGCCGATTTCGACACCCATCTCGACGAGGCGCTGGACCGGATCCTGGCGGAAGAGCAGAGCGCGGGCTGACGTCCTACGACAGTGCGGTGGCGAGACGGACGCTTGATCGTGGGTGGGAGGGCGCAGGAACGCTTCTCCCGTGAGCGTGCCCCGTCGGGCCGAACCTGTCCCGGCCCGACCTCTGGGGCGGCCCGCGGGCATCAGCGCCTGCGCCGCCGCCCCTTCCCGCCGCGTCCGGCCGCCGGACGGCTGTCCGCCGTGCCCGCGCTCACACTCGTCGCCGGCGCGGGCACGGACACCCCGGCCGTCTGCGCCCCTGGTCGGTCGGCCGAGACCACGAGGGCCGCGAGGGCGGTGGTGACCGGTACCGAGGCGACGAGACCGATCGATCCGACCAGCGTGCGCACGATCTCCTCCGCCACCAGCTCGCTGTTGGCGACGACCCCCACGCTGGACTGCGCGATGGAGAAGAGCAGCAGCAGCGGCAGGGCCGCACCGGCGTAGGCGAGAACGAGGGTGTTGACGACGGACGCGATGTGGTCGCGGCCGATCCGGATCGCCGCGCGGTACAGCCCGCGCCACCCCATCGCCGGGTTGGCCTCGTGCAGCTCCCACACCGCCGAGGTCTGCGTGACCGTCACGTCGTCGAGGACACCGAGCGAGCCGATGATGACGCCGGCGAGCAGCAGACCGCTCATGTCGATGGACGGATACAGGCCGTGGATGAGCCCGGTGTTGTCGTCCGTGTTGCCGGTGAGAGCGGCCCAGTCGATGAACGACGAGCCGAGGACGCCGATCAGCAACAGGGAGATCAGCGTGCCCAGGACCGCCACGGAGGTCCGGGCGGACAGGCCGTGGCACATGTAGAGGGCGATCAGCATGATGGCGCTCGACCCGATCACCGCCACGACCAGCGGGTTCGAGCCCTGGAGGATCGCGGGCAGGATGAAGAAGTTCAGCACCATGAAGCTGATGGCCAGTGCGACCAGCGCCATGACTCCGCGCAGCCGCCCGACGACCACGACGACGAGCGCGAAGATGCCGGCGAGCAGCCCCATCGGGAACCGGCGGTTCACGTCGGCGACCGAGTACTGCAGGTCCCGGGGCGCCGAGGGCTCGTAAGCGACCACGACCTTCTGGCCCTCGTGCAACTGCCGTGTCTGGTCCGGCTGGACGATCTCCGTGAAGGTGCGGCCCTTGTCGTCGCCGGTGTCGACCCGGATCGTCGCCTTCTTGCAGGTGCCGTTCGCCTGCTGCTCGGCGGAGGAGCCCTCGGCGGTCGAGGTGTCGCCGGTCGGGGTCTCCCCCGAGGCGTTCACCGACTTGCAGCTGACGCTCACGACCTTGCTGACCGTGGCCTGCTGGGTCTGCCGGTCGAAGCCGACGCCGGTGCGTTCGTGCCCCGGGGCCCCGCCGGGCCAGAGCACGACCAGCCCCACCACCACGGCTGCTGCGAAGGGGATCAGGATCGCCGCGATGACCTTACGCAGATGTTGGGAGACGGGCGTCGCCGGCCCGTGACTGTGACTGTGCGAGTGGCCGTGCCCACCACCGGTACCGGGTCCGCTCCCGTGCCCATGTCCGTGGCCGTCATCGGGACGGTGGCCGTGCCCGTGCCCGTGGCCGTCACCGGGACCCTGCCCACGCCCGTCACCGGGACCCTGCCCGCGCCCGTAGCCACCGCCACCC
>NZ_RSAJ01000800.1 GCF_003933965.1 Streptomyces sp. RP5T | reverse complement strand
GCCCCATCCTGCCCCACCCCACCGACAATGTGACGGGCTCGCGACCGTGCGTATCCCTCGCCCGGCGTCGGCGCTTGCGGCAGACTGTGCGCCCCCGCATGTGCACCCTGACACCCCCCGGTGTCGGTGGGGCATGCCACCATCGTGCGGGCGGTGACTGGTGATACGAGATCAAGAAGAGACGATGAAGCCACAGGGTGTGCACCCGGAGGACGCCGAGGGCACCTCTGACGCTTCGTCGCGCCCGGACACCGCCGAGGACAAGGAAGCGCACGTCGACGCGGTCGAGAGCGACGAACCGCTGCTCCCCGCGCGCGTGCACCGGCCCTCGGACCTGATGCGGCTGCTGGTCGGCGTGCTGGCCGTGGTGGTGCTGCTCGCGATCGCCGCGTTCGCGCACGGGACCACCTCGGGCCTCGAACAGGACATCAACAAGGGCACCGGACAGGCGCCCGATCTGCTCATCAAGATCGCCGGTCTCGCCTCCAGCATCGCGATCCTCCTGGTCCCCGTGGCGTTCGCGATCGAGCGGCTGATCAAGCGCGACGGACTGCGGATCGCCGACGGTGTGCTCGCCGCGGTCCTCGCCCACGGTGTGACGCTCGCCACCGATCTGTGGGTCGCCAAGGGTGCCCCCGACTCGATCCAGGAGGCGCTCACCCAGCCCTCCCCCGGTGACATCCACGCCCTCACCGACCCGGTGCACGGCTATCTGGCGCCCGTCATCGCCTATATGACGGCCGTCGGCATGTCCCGCAGGCCGCGCTGGCGGGCGGTGCTGTGGATCGTGCTGATGCTCGACGCGTTCTCGATGCTCGTCACCGGCTACACCACACCGTTCTCGATCATCCTGACGGTGCTGATCGGCTGGACGGTCGCCTACGGCACGCTCTACGCGGTCGGCTCGCCCAATGTCCGGCCCACCGGGCAGACGCTGATCGCGGGCCTCAGGACCGTCGGCTTCCGCCCGGTCAGCGCGGCCCGCCAGGACGCCTCGGAGACCGCGGAGAGCGGCGACCGCGGCCGGCGCTACTTCGTCACCCTGGAGGACGGCCCGCCGCTGGACGTGACGGTGGTCGACCGGGAACAGCAGGCACAGGGCTTCTTCTACCGTGTGTGGCGCAACCTCACCCTGCGCGGCTTCGCCACCCGCAGCAGCCTCCAGTCGCTCAGACAGGCCCTGGAGCAGGAGGCGCTGCTCGCCTACGCGGCGATCGCGGCCGGCGCCAACGCGCCCAAGCTGATCGCCACCTCCGAACTCGGCCCCGACGCGGTGATGCTCGTCTACGAGCACACCGGCGGGCGCACGCTCGAGTCGCTGGCGGAGGAGGAGATCACCGACGAACTGCTGCGCAACACCTGGCGCCAGGTGCAGGCGCTGCAGTCGCGGCGCATCGCGCACCGCAGGCTCGCGGGTGACGCGATCTTGGTGGATCGTTCCGGCGCGGTGATCCTCACCGACCTGCGCGGTGGTGAGATCGCTGCCAGCACCCTGCTGCTGCGCATGGACGTCGCCCAACTGGTGACGACCCTGGGACTGCTGGCGGGCGCGGAACGCGCGGTGGCCTCGGCGGTCAGCGTCCTCGGCCCCGACGCCGTGGCCGACTGTCTGCCGATGCTCCAGCCCATCGCGCTGACGCGCTCCACGCGCGCGACCCTGCGCAGACTGGCCCGCGAGCGCGCACAGCGCGAGCGCGAGGCCGTCCTGGAGGCGTCCCAGCAGGCCAAGCAGGCCCGGCTGGAGGAGGCACCCGAGGAAGCCAGGCCCGTTCTCGAGAAGCCCGACAAGAAGACCGTCAAGGCGGAGGCCCGGGCGGAGAAGCGGGCCATCGACGAGGCCATCGAGGAGGCGCGCGAGGAGGACCTGCTGACGCAGATCCGCCACCAGGTGCTGCTGATCAGGCCGCAGGCGCCGGTCGAACCGGCCCGTCTGGAGCGGGTCAAGCCGCGCACGCTGATCAGCTTCATCGCGGGTGCCATCGGCGCGTACTTCCTGCTGACGCAGCTCACCCACATCGAGTTCGGGCCCCTCGTCGCCAACGCCGAGTGGGGCTGGGTCGCAGCCGCCGTCCTGTTCTCGGCGGGCAGCTACTTCGCCGCCGCCATGGCGCTGCTGGGCTTCGTGCCCGAGCGGGTGGGGTTCCTGCGGACGGTGGCGGCCCAGGTCGCCGGTTCGTTCGTGAAGATCGTCGCCCCGGCCGCGGTGGGCGGCGTGGCGCTCAACACGCGCTTCCTGCAACGCCAGGGAGTGCGGCCGGGACTCGCGGTGGCCAGTGTCGGCGCCTCGCAGCTGTTCGGGCTCGGCTGCCACATCCTGATGCTGTTGTCCTTCGGCTACCTGACCGGGACCGAGAAGACACCGTCGCTGTCGCCGTCGCGAACCGTCATCGCGGGTCTGCTGACGGTGGCGGTGCTCGTGCTGGTGGTCACCTCGGTGCCGTTCCTCAGGAAGTTCGTCGTCACGCGCGTGAGGTCGCTGTTCGCGGGTGTCGTGCCGCGCATGCTGGACGTGCTCCAGCGGCCGCAGAAGCTGATCACCGGCATCGGCGGCATGCTGCTGCTGACCGCCTGCTTCGTGATGTGCCTGGACGCCTCCATCCGCGCCTTCGGCAGTCAGGGCACCTCGATCAGCATCGCCAGCGTCGCCGTCGTCTTCCTGGCCGGCAACGCGCTCGGTTCGGCGGCACCGACACCGGGCGGCGTGGGCGCCGTGGAGGCCACCTTGACGGTCGGTCTCATCGCCGTGGGTCTCCCCAAGGAGGTCGCCGCGCCGGCCGTCCTGCTGTTCCGTCTGCTGACGCTGTGGCTGCCCGTGCTGCCGGGCTGGCTGGCCTTCAACCAGCTGTCCCGAAAGGGCGCCCTGTAGTCCCTCCCGTCCCGGCTGTAACAGGTACCTCGTACGGCTCGTGCTCCGCGCGCCCCCGTGCGAGGACGCGCAGGATGGGTTCATGCCGAACCCCCCTCGACCGCGTTTCACCGCCCTGGCCGCCACCGTCCTTCTGCTGGCCTCGGCGCTCGCGGGCTGCGGCGACAACTCCGGGAACGAGGACCTGTCGGCCCAGAAACTCAACTGGAAGGACTGCCCTGCCCCCTCCCCCGCCGAGGGCGGCGGCGAG
>NZ_RSAJ01000007.1 GCF_003933965.1 Streptomyces sp. RP5T | reverse complement strand
CCCCGAGACCCGCACCGGAAGGGAACCCAGATGTCCGTCGACCCGCTGCAGGCACCCGCCGAGCTCACCGACGACGAGCTGAAAGCCCTCGACGCCCACTGGCGCGCCGCCAACTACCTGTCCGTCGGCCAGATCTACCTCCTGGCGAACCCGCTGCTGACCGAGCCGCTGCGCCCGGAGCACGTCAAGCCGAGGCTGCTCGGCCACTGGGGCACCTCCCCGGGCCTGAACCTCGTGCACACCCACCTCAACCGCGTCATCAGCAACCGTGGCCGGGACGCCCTGTGCGTGTGGGGGCCCGGCCACGGCGGACCGGCCGTACTGGCCAACTCCTGGCTGGAGGGCTCCTACTCGGAGACCTATCCCGACGTCAGCAGGGACGCGGCCGGCATGGAACGGCTGTTCCGGCAGTTCTCGTTCCCCGGCGGCGTGCCCAGCCACGTGGCACCGGAGACCCCCGGCTCGATCCACGAGGGCGGCGAGCTGGGCTACTCCCTGTCGCACGCGTACGGGGCCGCGCTGGACAACCCCGACCTGCTGGTCGCCTGTGTGATCGGCGACGGCGAGGCGGAGACCGGACCCCTGGCCGCCTCCTGGCACTCCAACAAGTTCCTCGACCCGGTGCACGACGGCGCGGTCCTGCCGATCCTGCACCTCAACGGGTACAAGATCGCCAACCCGACCGTCCTCGCCCGGCTCCCCGAGGCCGAACTCGACGAACTGCTGCGCGGCTACGGCCACGCGCCGATCCACGTCACCGGCGACGACCCCATGACCGTGCACCGGGCCATGGCCGCCGCCCTGGACGACGCCCTGGAGCGCATCGACGCGATCCAGAGCAGCGCCCGCGAGGACGGGGTGACCCAGCGGGCCCACTGGCCGGTGATCGTCCTGCGCACCCCGAAGGGCTGGACCGGCCCCGCCGAGGTCGACGGCCTCCCGGTCGAGGGCACCTGGCGCTCCCACCAGGTCCCGCTGTCCGCCGTCCGCGACAACCCCGAGCACCTGCGGCAGCTGGAGGCGTGGATGCGCTCCTACCGCCCGCGGGAACTCTTCGACGACCAGGGACGCCCGTCCGGGCAGGTGCTGTCCTGCGTGCCCGAGGGCACCCGCAGGCTCGGCGCGACTCCGCACGCCAACGGCGGGCTGCTGGTGCGTGAACTGCCGCTGCCGGAGCTGGAGACGTACGCCGTCGAGGTCGACAAGCCGGGCGCGACGATGCACGAACCCACGCGTGTCCTGGGCGACATGCTGGAGTACGTCATGCACCACACCCGCGAGCGCCGCGACTTCAGGATCGTGGGCCCGGACGAGACCGCCTCCAACCGGCTCCAGGCCGTCTACGGGGCGAGCGGCAAGGCCTGGCAGGCGCAGACCCTGCCCGTGGACGAGCACCTGGAGCGGCACGGCCGGGTGATGGAGATCCTCTCCGAACACACCTGCCAGGGCTGGCTGGAGGGCTACCTGCTCACCGGCAGGCACGGACTGTTCTCCTGCTACGAGGCGTTCGTGCACATCGTCGACTCGATGGTCAACCAGCACATCAAGTGGCTGCGCACCACCCGCCGGCTGCCGTGGCGCGCACCCATCGCCTCCCTCAACTACCTGCTCACGTCACACGTGTGGCGGCAGGACCACAACGGCTTCTCCCACCAGGACCCCGGCTTCGTCGACCACATCCTCAACAAGAGCCCCGAGGCCGCACGGGTCTACCTGCCGCCGGACACCAACACCCTGCTGTCCGTCGCCGACCACGTGCTGCGCAGTCGCGACTACGTCAACGTCGTGGTCGCCGGCAAGCAGCCCACCTTCGACTGGCTGTCGATGGAGCAGGCGCACGCGCACTGCGCACGCGGCGCCGGCATCTGGGACTGGGCCGGTACCGAGGACGGCCGGGAACCCGACGTGGTCCTCGGCTGCGCGGGCGACGTACCCACCCAGGAGGTGCTCGCCGCCGCCCAGTTGCTGCGCCGGCACCTGCCCGAGCTGACCGTCCGCGTGGTCAACGTGGTCGACCTGGCCCGGCTGCTGCCGCAGGAGGAGCACCCGCACGGCATGCCGGACGCCGAGTACGACGCCCTGTTCACCCGCGACAAGCCGGTGATCTTCGCCTACCACGGCTACCCGTGGCTGATCCACCGCCTGGCCTACCGCCGGGCCGGCCACGCGCACCTGCACGTACGCGGCTACAAGGAGATCGGCACGACCACCACGCCGTTCGACATGGTGGTCCGCAACGACCTCGACCGGTACCGGCTGGTCATGGACGTCATCGACCGCGTCCCGGGCCTCGCGGTACGGGCCGCCGCCGTACGGCAGCGGATGGAGGACACGCGGCTGCGGCACCACGACTGGATCCGCGCCCACGGCACGGACCTGCCGGAGGTCGCGGACTGGACCTGGGACGGCTGAAGGGAACCGTCGCCCGGGCGCAGGCCGCCCGGGCGACGGGTCAGGCTTCCGCCGCGGTGAGGCGGATGCCGGTCACCAGATCGGGGTGGATCCGGACCGCGTAATCCATGGTCCGGTCCACCCAGGGGCGCAACAGCGCCTGGTAGCGGGCCAGTTCGTCGGGATCGGTGACCAGGTGGGCATACCCCGTGACGACCACGCTCCAGCCGAGATGGGTGTCCGGGTCGATGGCGTCGGCCTCGTAGGCCACCACCACCCCCTGCTGCGGGGCCTGCCGGGTCCGCGAGGTCAGGGCCGCGCCGGCGTGCGTACGGATGACGATGTCACCGTCGGCCAGGACGTGGTTGACCGGGCGGATCGTCGGCAGCGCGTGCTGGGTGAAGACGATGCGCCCCACGGACACGCTGCCCAGCAACCGCAGCGCCTCGGCGCTGTCGATCCCGATGCTTCGGCGGGGTTCGGCCGGGACCGGCCGGGCGTTGTCGACATACATGACGGATTCCGTACGGGTGTGAGGGAACGTGTCGGGTGCGATCAGGCCATTCGAACCGTTCGGCACCGGTGCCACCAGGGCCGGTCGGCCCAGAGTCGGGGCCCTTACGGCCCCGGTGCCGGTCCCTTCACCTCCTTACGGCCGGTTCGAGCCGCGTTCCCGGCCGCCCACGCCGGTTGGGGCCCAAGGTCCCGCCGTTCACCCCCGTCCGGCCCAAGTCCGGCCGCGGCCGGGCGCGGGAAGGTGGTGACCAGGACGAACACCCAAAGGGGAGGACGAAGGACATGAGCGTGCGCGTGGGCATCAACGGCTTCGGCCGTATCGGACGCAACTACCTGCGCTGCGTGGGGGAGCGCACGCGGAACGGCACCGGCACTCCGGTCGAGGTGGTGGCGGTCAACGACGTCACCTCACCGGCGGCACTGGCCCATCTGCTGGCCTACGACTCGACGTACGGCCGCCTCGGCCGCACCGTCGAGCACGACGAGGACTCCCTGACCGTGGACGGCCACCGCATCGCGGTCACCGCGGAACGCGACCCGGCGGCCCTGGCCTGGGGCGACCTCGGCGTCGACATCGTCATCGAGTCCACCGGCCGTTTCCGCACCCGTGAACAGGCCGGGGCGCACCTCGTGGGCGGGGCCCGCAAGGTGCTGCTGTCCGTGCCGGGCAAGGGAGTCGACGCCACCGTGGTGATGGGCGTCAACGAGGGCACCTACGACCCCGACCACCACCACGTGATCTCCAACGCCTCCTGCACCACCAACTGCGTGGCGCCCATGGTCAAGGTCCTCGACGAGCACTTCGGCCTGGTCAAAGGGCTGATGACGACCATCCACGGCTACACCAACGACCAGGTCGTGCTGGACGGCCCGCACAAGGACCTGCGCCGCGGCCGCAGCGCCGCCGTCAACATCATCCCCACGTCCACCGGGGCGGCCCGCGCGGTCGGACTGGTGCTGCCGGAACTGGCGGGCACACTCGACGGGATCGCCGTACGCGTCCCCGTCGAGGACGGGTCGCTGACCGACCTGAGCGTGGTGCTGGAGCGCCCGGTGACCGCGGACGAGGTCAACGCCGCCTTCCGGGAGGCCGCCGACGGACCGCTGAAGGGCGTGCTGCGCGTCTCGGACGCGCCGATCGTCTCCCGCGACATCGTGGGCGACCCCGCCTCCTGCGTGCTGGACGCCCCGCTGACCCAGGCGCACGGCGACCTCGTCAAGGTCTTCGGCTGGTACGACAACGAGTGGGGTTACACCAACCGGCTGCTCGACCTCACCGAGTACGTGGCCGGACGCCTCCCGCGCGGCTGACCCTCCCTCCGGCACCGCCCCGTACGAGCGACCCGACCTGATCCGTACCACCCTCACCGCCCGGACCATTACGGTGGCACGTGACGGCACGGGGCCGGCGCAGGGGATGTGGAGGATCGCAGGTGGGTGGCTCGGAGGGAACCGCGGAGGCCCGCGTCAGGCTGCCACAGCTGAGGCTGGACGAGCTGTTGGAGGAACTGCAGGCCCGCCTGGACGCGGCCCGCGGCACCCGCGACCGGGTGCACAGCCTCTTGGAGGCCGTGCTCTCGGTCGGCCGTGAACTGGACCTGGAGCAGGCCCTGCACAGCATCGTCGAGGCGGCCGCCGCGCTGGTCGACGCCCAGTACGCGGCCCTCGGTGTGATCGGTCCCGACGGGAAACGGCTGTCCGCCTTCCACACCGTGGGAGTGTCCGACGAGCAGATCGCGCGGATCGGACCCTATCCGGAGGGCCACGGCATCCTCGGGGAGCTCATCCGCCATCCCGAGCCGCTGCGGCTGACCAAGCTCTCCGAGCACTCGGCGTCGTACGGCTTCCCGCCCCACCACCCGCCGATGAACACCTTCCTCGGCGTCCCCATCCGGGTGCGCGAGCAGGTGTTCGGCAACCTCTACCTGACCGAGAAGCGGGGCGGCGCCCAGTTCGACGAGGAGGACGAGGCCGTGCTGTCCACGCTGGCGGTGGCCGCCGGCGTCGCCATCGACAACGCCCGCCTCTACGAGGACTCCCGGCTGCGTGAGCGCTGGCTGCGGGCCAACGCCGAGATCACCCACAGCCTGATGTCCGGCGGCGCGCAGGGCGAGGTCCTGCGGCTGATCGCGGACCGGTCCCGGGAGAACACCGGCGCCGCCCTCGCCCTGGTCGCTATGCCCATGCCGGACACGGACTCGCTCACCGTGGAACTGGCCGTCGGCACGGAGGCCGAGGCCCACCGGGGGCTCGTGCTCCCCGTGGACGGCAGTCTCATCGGGCACGCCTTCACCGGAGCCTCCCCGGTCACCAGCGCGGACGTCTCCCACGACGAGCGGGTCGCGGGCGCCGCGGAGCGCTTCGCCGGGCTCGGTCCCGCGGTCGCGGTGCCGATCGGATCGGGCACGGGAGGGGTGCGCGGGGTCGTCCTGCTGGTGCGGGAGGCCGGCCGGACCGTGTTCACCGACAAGGAGATCGAGCCGCTGCGGGGCTTCGCCGCCCAGGCCGCGGTCGCGATGGAGCTGGCGGAGCGCCGCCAGGACGCCGAGGAGATCGCGGTGCTCAAGGACCGTGACCGGATCGCCCGCGATCTGCACGACCTCGCCATCCAGCGGCTCTTCGCGACCGGGATGACCCTGCAGAGCGCCGGCCGTCTCATCGAGCACGCCGAGGCATCCGAGCGGGTCGTGCGCGCGGTGGACGACCTCGACGAGACCATCAAGATCATCAGGTCCACGATCTTCGGCCTGCGCTCGCGCGAGGGCGGGGCCGGTTCGGGACTGCGGGCCCGGGCGGTCCGGGTGATCGGCGAGGCCGCGTCGGTCCTGGGCTTCCCGCCCAGCATCCGGATGGAGGGACTGGTCGACACCGACGTGCCGCGGGAGATCGCGGACGACGTGGTCGCGGTGCTCTCCGAGGCGCTCACCAACGTCGCCCGCCACGCGCGCGCCCGACGGGCCGACGTCATCCTGGAGACCGACGGCCACGAGGTACGGCTGACCGTGTCCGACGACGGGGTGGGCATCCCGGAGCAGGGCCGCCGCAGCGGACTGCGCAACCTCGCCGACCGCGCGGCGGGGTACGGAGGAGAACTGACCATCGACTGCCCGGAGACGGGCGGCACGACGCTGGTGTGGCGGGTGCCGGTGGGCAGCTGAGGTCGTCGGGGCCCGGCTCTTCGGGGCTCGGCGGATCGGGCCTCGGCACATGAGTCGTGGTGGCCTACTGAACGGATGCCGTCCGGCTCTGTGCGGGCACCACGACGACGGGGCCCGCGGCGTCACGCAGGACGTCCCGGGCCACTGTGCCGAGTTCGCCGTCGTGGCCGCGGCCCACGACCACCAGTTCGGCCTGCGTGGACTGCCGGACCAGGGCCTCGGCCGGCGGCAGGTGGCGTACGTCCTCCAGCACGGGCACCTCGGGATACCTCTCCCGCCACGGCCGCAGCGCGTCGGACAGCAGCTGCACCTCCTGGTCCTCCCAGGCGCCGCGGTCCTCCTCGGGGATGCCGAAGGGCAGTTCGGCCGCGCCGGACGGGTACCGCCACGCGTGCACGGCGCGCAGGCGCGCGCCCCACACCGCGGCGCAGTCGAAGGCGAGACGGAGGGCGGCCTCGGCGGGAGCGCGGGCGTCCACACCGAGCACGATCTCGGTGAAACGGTGCGAGGGCTTCTGCATGAGCGGGCCTCCTGCCAGGTGGTCGAGTGCCGTTGCACGTGCGTGTCAGCCGGTACGGTGCCCCCACTGCGGGCCGACCAGGTCCCATTCCCGGCCCCAGGACTCGACCCGCCGCCGTTCGAGCCGCCAGCGCACGACGGCTCCCGCCGCGTGGACGGTGCCGGCGAGGGCGAGGCCGGCGAGGGCGCCCAGGAAGCCCGCCTCGGCGGCGGCCCGCCGTGGGCTCGGCGGAGCGGTGGCGAGCCTGCCGTGAGCGTCCTGCCAGAGCACGAGAGGGCTGCCGGCCCGCAGCCCCGTCTCGACCAGTGTCCGGTCGGTGCGGACCGAGCCGTCGGGTGCCGTCCAGCGGACCGTTCCCAAGGACTTGTCGCTCGACGCGCGGACCACCGACGTGCGTTTCGACTCGTCGGTGAGCAGGACCGCCGCGACGGGGTGCCGGTCCGCCCGCTGGCTCGCGAACACGTTGTCGGCGGCGTGTGCCGTCACCAGCCCGGCGGCCGTGCCGCCCAGCGCGACGACCGCCCACACCGCCAGCACGACCCACGCCTCGACGACGTCGTCCCGGCGTCGCAACGGGTTGCTCCGCCAGCGCCAGAACCACCTGCCGCCCATGTCCGCACACCTCCCTCGGGTGTCCCGTCTTCGACGGTGACAGTCGGGGGAGCCGCGCGACATGGGCCGAGGAGCCGCCCGCACCGGGCCGCTCGGGACCCGTTCCCGGCACCGGGTGGGCCGTTCAGCCCCATTTCCGAGGACGCGTGTGCGGCCCGGGTCCCCGCCCGAGGTGCGTCCGTCCGGTCTCAGGCCACGGTGTCCGGCAGCCACAGGTCGGGGCCGAAGACCTCGTAGCGGATGTGGCGCGCCGGGACGCCCCGCTCCAGCAGCTGGGTGCGGACCGAGCGCATGAAGGGCAGCGGACCGCACAGGTACACGGTGGCGTCGGCGGGCACGTGCACTCCGTCGAGGTCCATCAGGCCGACGCGGGCGTCGGGCTCGGCGGCGCCGGGACGCTCGTACCAGAACACGCTCCGCGCCCCCGGCAGCCGGTCGGTCAGCTCCCGGGTCTCGGCGCGCAGGGCGTGTTCGTCCGGGGCGCCGTCCGCGTGCAGGACGAGGACGGGACGGGTGGAGCCGGTCGCGGTGAGACGGGCCAGCATGCCGACCATGGGCGTGCAGCCGATGCCCGCCGACACGAGGACCAGCGGGGTGTCGGCCTCGTCGAGGACGACATCGCCGAAGGGGGCGGACAGGGTGAGTTCGTCGCCGGGCCGCACGGTGCGGTGGAGCAGGTCCGACACCTCGCCGTCGGGGGCGCCCTCGCCGCCGGCGACCCGCTTGACCGTGATGCGCCGCAGCTCTCCGCCCGGGTCCCCGGACAGGCTGTACTGGCGCAGCTGGTGCACACCGTCCGGCATCCGCATCCGCACGCTCACGTACTGTCCGGCCCGCGCCGCCGGGGCGGGCCGTCCGTCGGCCGGGCGCAGCAGGAAGGAGACCACGTCCGCCGTCTCCTCACGGCGTTCCACGACCGTCCACGGCCGCCAGGTCGCGCCCGGCTCCACCCCCGCTTCCTGGTAGACACGGGCCTCCTGGGCGATGAGCGCGCCGGCCATCAGCCAGTAGACCTCGTCCCAGGCGGCGGCGACCTCCGGGGTGACGGCGTCACCGAGGACCTCGGCGATCGCGCCGAACAGGTACTTGTGGACGATCGTGTACTGGTCGTCGGTGACGCCGACCGCCGTGTGCTTGTGGGCGATCCGGGCCAGCAGGGCGTCGGGCCGGGTGCCGGGTTCGGCGAGCAGGGTGGTCGCGAACGAGGCGATCGAACCGGCCAGTGCCCGTCGCTGGGCGCCACTGGCCTGGTTGCCGCGGTTGAACATCCCGTCCAGCAGCTCGGGCCGGTCGCGGAACATCGCGGCGTAGAACCGGGTGGTGATCTCGTCGAGGGCCCCGGCCACGGCGGGCAGGGTGGCCTTCACGAGGGCGGCGGACTCGGCGGACAGCATGAAGTCTCCCGGGACAGTGGGGAATCGGAGCCGCCGATCACATGGCGGTCGACCTTGTATAGCAACAGCGATTCCGGCATTTACGGCTGTTTCGGGCCCGAGTGGGGTCGTGCGGGACCATCGGCGCCGAGGTCGGGACCAAGGTCCCGGCACCTTGCCGCGTACCGGGACCGACCGGGCCGGGACCAGGGCCGTTCGGCCCAGGGCGACCGGGCTTCCGGCGGGGCCGGTGGACTCGCCCCCAGGCCGTCCGCCGCCCGGTCCCGCGCCAGGCCGTCCGCCCCTGTCCCGTCCCCCGCGACCAGGTCACGGCGGCCCGCCTGACGTGGGCCGACCGGCCCATGCGCCGCGCGTGTTCGTGGCGCAACCTGAAGACAGGCGTGGTACCCGAACACCGGAGGCCGACATGTCCGGCACCCCGTACCTGGTCAGTGACGTGATGACCCGTACCGTCGTCGCCCTGGTGTGCGACACGTCGTTCAAGGACATCGTGAAGGCCATGGGCCGGTGGGGGATCAGCGCCCTTCCGGTCGTGGACCGCGAGTACCGGGTCGTGGGCGTGGTGTCGGAGGCGGACCTGCTGCCCAAGGAGGAGTTCCGCGACGGGGACCCGGACCGGTACGCCCGTCTGCGCCGGCTCTCCGACCTGTCCAAGGTCGGAGCCCGGACCGCCGAGGAGCTGATGACGGCACCCGCCGTCACGGCACGGGCCGACGAGACGCTGGCCCAGGCCGCGCGGACCATGGCGCTGGTCAAGGTGAAACGGCTGCCGGTGGTGGACGGCGACGGGGTGCTGCAGGGCGTCGTCAGCCGCTCCGACCTGCTCAAGGTGTTCCTGCGCGACGACGAGGACATCGCCCTGGAGGTGCGCCGCGAGGTCGTCCCGTTGCTCTTCCCCGACTCGGTCGAGCCGATCCGGGTCGAGGTGCGCGACGGCCTGGTGACGTTGAGCGGCCGGGTGCGGGACACGACGATCGTGCCCGTCGCGGTACGCCTGGTGCGGGCCGTGGAGGGAGTGGTGGACGTGGACTGCGCGCTGCTGGGCCCACCGCGCCGGCCCGACCTCGATCCGGACCTTCCCGCCATGACGTCGGCGGGCGGTACCCGGCAGGACCGGCCGGACGGCTCCTCGGCCTGACGGGCGTGTCCGGTCGGACCCCGGGCGCGTCCGCGTGAGACGTGGCGAGGTGAGAGGAGAGGGGGTGGCGGTTCATGGCGAGGACGGGTCGCGCGCGTCCGAGGAGGGTGTGGCTGTGGCGGTGGCGGCGCAATCCGCTGCGGCGGCGCAGCGACGTGGTGGAGGCGTGGATCGTCCTCGCCACCTGGATCGCCGCCTTGCTGGTCGGCCTGTTCGCGGGACAGGCGGCGGCCGCGGTCACGCAGGACACCCTCGACGCCCGACGCGCCGCGGCGCACCCCGTGTCGGCCGTGCTCACCGAGAATGCGGACCGGACCCCGGCGCTGACCGGTGACGGCACCGGCGGCACGGTGCAGGCCAGGGTCCGCTGGACGGCTCCCGACGGAACCGTCCGTACCGGACTGGCCCGGGTGGTGCCGGGCCGCTCGGCGGACACGTCGGTGAAGGTGTGGATCGACCACGGAGGCAACCTGGTCCGCGAACCCCCCGGCGCGGAGGAAGCGCGTCTTCAGTCCGCGCTGACGGGCGTCCTGGTGGCTCTTGTCGCGGGTTCCGTCCCCTACGGCTGCGGCTGCCTGGCGAGGCTGCGGCTGGAACGGCGGCGGCTGCGGGACTGGGAGACGGAGTGGGCCCGCGTCGCCCCGAGCGGGGGAAGGACATGACCAGGTGCCGGGACGGGTGCCGAAGAGGCCGTCCCGGGGCCCGGTCACGCGAACTCCGTGACCGGGCCCCGACGTGGCCCTGCGGGCGGGCGCAGGCCCGCTAGTTCCGGTACCGGAAGACGATCCGGCCGCGCGTCAGGTCGTACGGCGGGAGCTCCACCAGCACCCGGTCCTCAAGCATGATCCTGATGTAGTTCTTGCGGATCTTGCCGCTGACGTGCGCGAGGACCTGGTGGCCGTTCTCCAGCTCCACGGTGAACATGGCGCTGCGCAGGCACTCGACGACCCGGCCCTCGACCTCGATGACGTTCTTGTTCCTCGTCATCGCACCAGCTCCAGGTTGCTGCTCATCGGCCGGGCGCCGATGCCCTCGAACAGTGCCGAGCCTGCTCGGTTGGACTCCTGGACCTCGGTCCAGGCCTCGGCGAAGCCGGACTGGTGCAGGATGCCCAGCGCGTGGGCGAGCAGGGCCCGCGCGACGCCCCGGCGCTGTGCGTCGGCCCGGACCGCGACCAGCCCGATGCGCGGCCGGATCGCCGTCACCACCCGGATCAGCCCCAGGTAGCGGTCGGTTGCCGCGGCCACCGCGTACTTCGACGGGTCGACGAGGGTGTCGCCGTCGCGGCACGGAACCACCTCAGCGGGCATCGAATGCCACCCGACCGTCGCCTCGACCTCGCCACGGATCTCCCGGTCCACCGCCCGCAGCAGCGATTCGTCCGCCTGACCGGCCGGGACGATTGTCACGCCGGAGGGCGGCAGGACCGTGCCGAGTCCCGTGAGACGGGGATCGGTCGGCACGGCGTACTCCCACTCGCGGCGCCGGACCGCGAACCCGGCCCGCAGCCAGGCGGCCGTCAGCTCGGTGTCGGCTTCGTCGACCACCGTGTACAGGGGCCCCGGAAGGCTCGCCGACATGGTTGCGGCAAGTCGGTCGAAAGCGGTGTCGTGCCAGGCGTCGACACTGACGAACAGGCGTCCGTCGGGCCGGTGTTGAGCATGTCCGCGGCCGACCACCAGGGCGTCGTGCAGGGCGTGCCAGTGCCGGTCCGTGACGCGTGTGATGACTACCGCGTGCTCGCTCAGGCCAGGTGTGAAAGGCGTTGTGTTCATCGGAGTCTCCCTCCAGGAGTGCCTCGATCTCAGGCGCTCCCGGCGACACCGAACGTCAGCCGCCGGACCGTGACGGAGTGAGGGAGCACCCACGGGTTACTGCGTTCACGGGGCTCACCTCCCTACGACGACTTCACGATCCACCGGGAACCTAGCAGCGGGGCCGGTCCGGCTCAAACCCTTTTCGATCCGGCCGCTGTCCTCCGTGAACGGGGCGTTGCGGGCGTCGGCGTGCCCTTCCCGGACGGGCCGTTCAGGCCTGTACGACCCGCATGGTGATCTCGGCGATGCGTTCCGCGGAGAGGTCCGGCGGCAGGGTGGGCTGGACGAGGTGGCTGACGGTCAGGCGCACCACCGACTCGACCGCCAGGTCCCGGGAGTGCGCGTCGATATCGGGCCAGACCTCCGTCGCGTAGGCGGTGAGCATGCTGATGGCGGTGTCGAGGAGGGGCTCGGAGCGGGTCGTCAGATGGGCGAGCAGATCCTCGTCACCGCCCCGGCTGCTGGTCAGGATGGCCTTGAGCAGCGAGTTGTCGGCCGCCGTGCGCAGGGTGTGCCCGATGGCGGCGGTGATGGCGGCCCTCATGTCGTCGGGGTGCGCGAGGAGTTGACCCTGTATGCCGGTGAGGAAGCGTTCGACCTCGCGCATCACCAGGGCCTGTCCGATGGCCGCCTTGGAGCCGTACTCCGTGTAGACGGTCTGCCGGCTCACCCCCGCGGTGGTGGCGATATGGGTCATCTTCAGGCGGTCCCAGCCGTCGGCCGCGACCCGCTCGTGGGCGGCGTCCAGGATCCGCTCCTTGAGCAGGGAGCGGACCGATTCTCGATAGCGCGTCATCTCGGCCCCATCCTAACGAGCGGCTCCCGATCCATTGACACTCACGCTTATTACTGTCTAGTTTCTGGACAGTTTCCATTCAAAGTGTCCAATGGAGGTGGGGCATGGCAGGGAGCTCGTATCCGCTCGGCGCGCCGGCGTCGACGGTGACCTGGCGAGACGGCAAGCGCTACCTTTGGTTGCTCGGACTCGTGCTGCCCGCCTTCCCGTTCGCGGCGTGGGGACTGGCGACGGCCACGGGGCACGGCTTCTTCTGGTGGCTGCTGCCGCTGGTCGTCTTCGGCGTGATCCCGCTGGCGGACCTCCTGGTCGGCAAGGACTCCAACAACCCGCCCGACAGCGTCCTGACCTGGCTGGAGTCGGACCGGTACTACCGCTGGTGCACCTACCTGTACCTGCCCCTCCAGTACGCCGGGCTGGTGCTGGCCTGCCGGCTGTGGGCCGGTGGCGGCCTGTCCGTCGCGGACGGGGCGGGGCTGACCGTCACCCTCGGCATCGTCGCCGGGATCGGCATCAACACCGCGCACGAACTGGGCCACAAGAAGGAGGCGCTGGAACGCCGGCTCGCCCGGATCGCCCTCGCCCAGACCTGCTACGGGCACTTCTACATTGAGCACAACCGCGGCCACCATGTGCGGGTCGCCACCCCCGAGGACCCCGCCAGCTCCCGTCTGGGCCAGTCCTTCTGGCGGTTCCTGCCCCGTTCGGTGTACGGCAGCGCCCGCTCGGGCTGGCACCTGGAGAAGGAACGGCTCGCCCGACTGGGCCGCAGCCCGTGGCACCCGGGCAACGACGTGCTCGGCGCGTGGGCGCTCTCGGCGGTGCTGTTCGCCGCGCTCACCGCCGCGTTCGGGCCCCGGGTGCTGCCGTACCTGGCCGCCCAGGCGGTCATCGGCTTCTGCCTGCTGGAGGTCGTCAACTACCTGGAGCACTACGGGCTGTTGCGGCAGAGGACACCCGCGGGCCGCTACGAGCGCTGCACCCCGCAGCACAGCTGGAACAGCGACGACATCGCCTCCAACGTCTTCCTCTACCACCTGCAGCGGCACAGCGACCACCACGCCAACCCCACCCGGCGCTACCAGGCCCTGCGCCACTTCGAGGAGTCGCCGCAACTTCCCACCGGGTACGCGGGGATGATCCTGCTCGCCGTCGTTCCGCCGCTGTGGCGGCGGGTGATGGACCCCCGGCTCCTCGCCCACTACGACGGCGACGTGACCCGGGCCAACATCCACCCCCGCGCGCGGGCCAAGGTCCTCGCCCGCCACGGGAGCCGCTGATGAGCCGTCACCTGTGCCCTGTCTGCGGCTATGTGTACGACGAACGGACCGGTGCGCCGCGCGAGGGCTTTCCCGCCGGTACCGCCTGGGCGGACGTGCCCGACAGCTGGCCCTGCCCGGACTGCGGGGTCCGCGAGAAGATCGACTTCGAGGAGCCGGCGTGAAGATCTGGGAATGCCTGGTCTGCGGTTTCGTCTACGACGAGGCACAGGGCTGGCCGGAGGAGGGCATCGCCCCGGGCACCCGCTGGGAGGACATCCCGGACGACTGGTCCTGCCCCGACTGCGGTGCCGCCAAGGCCGACTTCCAGATGGTCGAGGCGTCCCGTGCCTGAGACCACGCCCCGCACCATCGCGGTCGTCGGCACCGGAGTCGCCGGCGCGACCGCCGCGCTCACCCTGCGCAAAGAAGGATTCGACGGCCGGATCCTCCTGATCGGCGAGGAACCGCACGCCCCGTACCGGCGTCCGCCGCTGTCCAAGGACCTCGTCAAGAGGGCCCTGGCACACGAGCGGCTCCGCCTTCAGCCCCCGGCCACCTGGCAGGAACAGGGCATCGAACTGCGCACCGGCACGAGGGTCACGGACGTCTCCGGCGGGGTCCTTGAATGCTCCGACGGAAGCCGGCTGCCGTACGACCGGCTGCTGCTGGCGACCGGAGGACGCGCGCGCATCCTGCCGTACGCCACCGGACACGACCGTGTGCACACCCTGCGCGGCCTCGACGACGTGCCCGCTCTCCGCGCCGACCTGATGTCCGGCGGTCCTCTGCTGGTCGTCGGCGCGGGACTGGTCGGCCTGGAAGTCGCCGCGAGCGCTCGCTCGGCCGGACTCGACGTCACGGTCCTGGAGGCCGAAGCGGAGCCCCTGCGCCGGGTCCTGCCCGCACCCCTGCGCCGCGCCGTCCTGGAGCTCCACCGCGCCCACGGGACCCGGGTGCACACCGGGGTCACGCTCACAGGACTCACCCGCAGGGACGGCGGCATGCCGGCGGCAGCCAGCGCAGACGGCAGGAGCTGGGACGCGCACACGGTGCTGGTCGCCGCCGGCATGCGGCCCGACGTGGAACTGGCCGCGCGGGCCGGCCTGGACGCAGGCGACGGCATACGCGTCGACGCGTTCGGCGCGACCAGCGATCCCCGTGTCTTCGCGGCAGGGGACGTGGCGCTGTACCCCGACCCGGTCCTTGGACGACACGTGCGCGTGGAGCAGTGGAACCACGCCCAGCAACACGCCGCCGCCGTCGCCCGGAACATGCTCGGCGCCGGGAGACCCTTCACCGCGGTGCCCTGGTCGTGGACCGACCAGTACGGCGTCATGCTGCAGATCGCCGGTCACTGCGCCGAAGCCGACTCCCTGACGGTGCAGGGCGACATCGGCGACTTCGACTTCGCCGCCCTGGCCACCGCGAACGGGCACCCCGTGGGCGCCGTGGCCGTCGGCAGACCCCACGACTTCCGCGCCCTGCGGACGGTCCTGGAACAGGGGTACACGAGCCCGTCCCAAGCCGCCGTACCGACACCGTGGGCCACACAGGCCGCCGGGTGATGCCGCCCGTGTGCGGCGCCGGGGTCGAACACGTTGTACTGAACATCCGGTGGGTGGTTCGCCGACCGGCGCCCCGACCGCCACGGTGATCGTCGGCGCCGTGCGAGGGTCGTCAGGGGTGTCCGCCGCAGCCGCAGCCCGTCATGGTCGCCCCCTCCTCGGGCGGCGGGGTGTGCGCGGCGGCCTCCTCCACGGCCGCGAGCAACCGGTGGCGCTCCTCCGGCGGGATCCACCTGCCGTCGACGACCACGCCATGGATGCGACGGGTGTTGCGGATGTCGCGCAGCGGGTCGGCATCGAGGACCAGCAGATCGGCGGCCTGTCCACGGGCCACGGTGCCGACATCGGGCAGCCTGAGGGTGCGGGCCGCGTCCCGCGTGGCCGCGCGCAGGGCCTCGGCCGGGGTGAGACCGGCCGACACGAGCAGTGCCAGTTCGTCGTGGAGGGCGAAGCCGGGGACGAGGTATCCCGTGCCGGTGTCGGTGCCCGCGGCGAGCCTTACGCCCATGTCGCGCAGTTCCCTCACCAGCCGGAGCCGGTGCGCGAAGATCTGCCGGATCTGCCGTTCCTGCTCGGGTGTGCGCCCGCCGATCAGGGCCGTCAGCTGGTCCGGCCAGCTCTCCACCTGCCACGCGGGCAGGTACTTCCGCTCCTCGGCCCGGGCGGGCACGTCCTCGGGCCGCTCCAGCGTGTGGTGAACGCTGAGCGTGGGGACGACCACGGTCCCGTCGGCCGACAGACTCCGGAAGAGGGCGTCCGCCCGGTCCCGGTCGTAACCCTGCACCGCCCGCCATTCGAGGGGATGCACCTGCTGGAACCAACTGTGGTACCGGGACAGGCTGCTGGGATCGCGCGGATCGATCCGTACGGCGGCCAGACGGCGCCGAATCTCCTTCTCGTGCCGCGAGGTCGCCAGGAGCAGTGCGTGCAGGTGCTCGATGGAACGGTGGCCGCAGGCGCTCGCCTCCGCGATCCGTACGGTGTCGGGGCAGTGACCGAGGTGGGGGATGCCCTGGCGCCGGGCCTCGTCCGCGATGGCGAAGTAGGCCTCACGGGACAGCCGGGAGTACACCTTGACGAAGTCCGCGCCCTCGCGCCTGACCCGCCGCACGGCTCGGCGGCCCTCGGCCGCGTCGCGCACCTCGATCGTCGGGCCGACGTCGGCCGCCCACAGGGAGGGCGTGCCGTCGACGATGGGGCTGCCGACCACCCAGCGGGGGCCGAGCAGGGCACCGCTGCGGATCTTCTCGCGCCACTCGTGGTGGACCGGCTGACCTCGCATCTCCCGGACCGTGGTGACGCCGGCGAGGGCGTACAGCGCCGGGACCACGGTCTCCGGGCCGTCGCTGTGGGTGTGCGCCTCGATCAGCCCCGGGATCAGGTACTTGCCGGTCAGGTCGACCGTGCGGGTGCCCGGGCGGAGCCGGATGTGTGCGCTCGGGGCGAGGCCGGTGACGCGACCGTCCTCGACCACGACCGTCATGCCGGGCGCCGGGGGTGCTCCCGATCCGTCGATCACGGTGACGTGGGTGAGCGCCAACGGGCCGCTGTCGGCGCCGCTTTCGGCCCTCGCCCCGGCCGCGCGTGCCGTGCCGGTGGACACCGTGCTCGTCAGCGCCGTACCCGTCACGGCGGCGGCCCCGGCCAGGAATCCTCGTCGGGCCATGCCGTGTGGTGCCCCAACTGTCGTGTCGGACATGCCGTTTCCCTTCCCGCTGCTGCGTCCGTCGGCAGAGCCCGCCGACCTTCACGACTCTGGCGGACGCGGGGCGACAGCACAGTGCGGCCAGACGGTGCATGTGGGGGTGTTGCTGGGACCACCCGGTGACCGGCTCACAGGTCCTTCCGGAACACCGTGGAGCTGTGCCGCACTGTCATGCCGACACGCAGGTACAGGTCCAGTGCGCCCGTGTCCGAGTGGGTCGCGAGGGTGCAGGTCCGGCGTCGGTGCCGGTGGCCGGCGAGGAAGGCGGTGCGCAGCAGGAGGCGGGCGATGCCGCGATGGCGGTGGTCGCGGCGCACGGCGACCTGCTCGATGTAGGCCTCGCCCGAGTCCGGGAGGTCCAGGGAGAGCACGGCGCCCACCAGGTGGCCGCCGGCGAACGCCAGTGCCGACATGGCGGGGGCGAAGGACGGGCGCGCGACGGTGTGCCGGGCCCACTCCTCATAGCTTCTGCGCCGCTGCTGCCATTCGTCGAAGGCGTCCTCGACGAGCTGGTGGGCGTGGTGCTCGTCGCCCGCCCGGAACGGCCGGACCGTGATGCCCGCGGGCACCTCGGGCACGGCTGGTTCCTGCTCCAGGGGAAACTCCAGCAGCCACTCGGTCACCATCGGTTCGTACGCGCGCGAGCGCAGCAGCGCGAGGGCTTCCGTGTCGCCGTCGGCCACGGTCTGGACGATGCGGGCACTGCCCGCCTGCCGTGCCCTCGCCTCGGCCCAGGCCACGAGCGCGCGGCCCAGGCCACGGCCCCGGTGTGCGGGATGCACGTCCACCTCGGAGCGCTTGTCGACCCAGGCCCGGGCGACCAGCTGTCCCGCCTGGTCATGCACCAGGCGGGTGTCCAGCTCCGGGACCAGACCGGGTCGGGCGAGGACGGCGGCGATGCCACCGGGATCGGAATGCACGCTCCCGAAGAGCGCGAACTCGCAGGCCGCGACCAGGCGATGGACATCAGCGGTGTCGTCGGCGGTGACCGGACGCGCCCGGTATCCCGGAGGCAGCCGCGGTTCGAGATCTGGCAACGCAGGACACTCCCCAGGCAGCGGTGTCGACTACAGGCACGACACCGCGACAGTCTTCCGCCCGGTCCCGTGGTGATCAACCGATCGGCGCGGAAGCCCATGGGGCCGGCTGACGCGGCGCACAGCCGCAGCCCGGCCATTAGGGTCGGTCGCATGACGCAACCCCTTGCCGACAGTGCCTTCGACCTGCTCCGCCTCGACGCCGTGCACGACCCGGAGGCGCTGCGTCAGGTCTACGCGCTGCCCAGTGACGCGGCCATACGCAAGCAGATGACCGAACTCACGGAGCAGACACGGAAGTTGATAGCCTGCGCGTCGCTCGTCATGGTCGCCAGCGCGGACGCCGAGGGCAACTGCGACGTCTCGCCACGCGGCGGACCCGCAGGGTTCGTGGCCGTCCTGGACGCACGCACGGTGGCGATACCGGACGCGACCGGCAACAAGCGGCTCGACACCCTGTACAACGTCATGGCCACGGGGCGGGCCGGGCTCCTGTTCGTCATCCCGGGGCGGACCACGACACTCAGAGTGAACGGCCGGGCCTGCGTCTCCACCGACCCGGAGCTGCTGTCCCAGCTGACCGCCGTGGGCAAGCCGCCGGCCAGTGCGCTGGTGGTGGGGATCGAAGAGGTCTACCCGCACTGCCCCAAGGCGCTGCTGCGCAGCGCGGCCTGGAAGCCGGAGCAGTGGCTGCCCGCGGACGCGCAGCCGAGCTCGGCGGAGGTGACCCTGGCCCAGCTGCGGATGCCGGAGCTGACGATCGCCGACATCGAGCAGGTGGAGGCGGACTCGCTGAAGTACCGGTACGAGTGACGGGCCCGCTGGCTCAGTGCGTGCAGGGGCGTCACATGTCCCGGCAGGCGTCGGCCTCGAACCGGGCCAGGGAGACGGTGACTTCGGATTCGTCGCCGTTCTCCGAGATGCGGTCGTAGCGGACCTGGCCCGGGGTGAGCCGGGCCCGGTCGGCCAGGCCGAAGGAAACAGCGCTCGACGACCACGAGTTGTCCTTGGTCCAGCCGTACAGGGCGTAGGCGGTCCTGGAGTTGAGTGGGGTGAGGGGCCTGGTCGTCTTCCAGCCTGCGGCAGGCGCGTCGAGGGTCCAGGTGGTGAGTCCCGCACGCAGGGGACGGCCGGCGGTCCATGAACCCACCGTCGCCTGCTCGTCGACGTCGTCATCGTCCACGGAGAGGGTCGCGCCGTCGATCTCGTGGCCGCAGACCATGATGACGCCGAGCAGATGGCCGTCCCCGGTCACGGAGATGCCGGTCACGGCGTCGATGGGAACCGTGCACCCCGAGACCGCGGCCAGGCCCGCAGCGACCGCGAGCGCGGCGGCGAGACGCCGGGACACCGGCCTTGAAGTGATCGACCACATGCCTGACCTCCCGCACAGGAACCCGCTCCTGGATCATCCTGGCTGAGAACGCTCAGGAACGTCTCGCGCGGTGACCCTTTCTTCCTCACGGGCGGGCACGATGGGTGCCCCCGTGCCGAGCGCCCTGACCGCCGGGGAGGTGACCGCGGTGGTGAGCATGGCCACGAGGACCAGCATGGTGAACATGCTCTCGGAGATCACCCCCAGATCGAGGCCGACGTTCAGGACGATGAGCTCGGTCAGGCCCCGGCAGTTCAGCAGCGCCCCGAGCACGAGGGACTCCCGCCACGGCATGCCGCTCAGACGCGCGGCGCCCCCGCCGCCGCCCCACTTGCCCACGACGGCCACGAACAGCACGGCGCTGAACCACAGCCACTGCCTCGGATCGGAGGCAAGGAGACCGATGTCGGTGTGGAGGCCGGTCGTCACGAAGAACAGGGGGAGCAGCAGGGGTTCGGTGACCGAGCGCATCCGGGTCGCGGCCCGCTCCACCACGACCGTTCGCCGTGGCACGACGAGACCGAAGAGGAAGGCGCCGAAGATGGCGTGCACCCCGATGGCGTCGGTGGCCAGCGCGGACAGACACAACCCGCTGAACAGCAGCACCAGGACCAGTCCGTCATGGTTCTCTCCGCCCACGGTGAACCGCCGGAGCCGGCTCGCCCGGGCGAGCGCGGGACGCACCACCCGCAGCATCACCGCGAAGTAGCCCACCAGCAGGGCCAGGGTGCTCAGGAACGCGAGGGACGTGCCGCCGGTCGCGACCGCGACCACCACGGCGAGCAGACACCAGGCCATGACGTCGTTCGCGGCGGCGCAGGTCATGGCCAAGCTGCCCAACCGGGTGTGATAGAGCCCGTCGTCGATGAGGATGCGGGCCAGGACCGGAAAGGCCGTGACACTCAGCGCCACCGCGACGAAGAGCACGAACGCGCCCTTGCTGACGCCCCGAGGAGCCAGTGAGCCGTACATGGCCAGGGCCAGCAACGACCCCAGCAGCAACGGCACGAGGATGCTGCACTGGCTGACGACGACGGCGGCCCGTCCGTTCCCCCTGAGGCGGCCCGGGTCCAGTTCCAGGCCGACGAAGAACATGAAGGCGAGCAGTCCCAGCTGTCCGAGCACCTCGATGTGGTCGATGACACCCTGCGGGAATAGGTAGGCATGGCCCTGCGGCCAGAGCCGGCCGAGGAGCGACGGGCCCAGGAGGATTCCGACGGCGATCTCGCCCACGACGGGCGGCTGCCTGAGGCGACGCAACACCGCGGCACCGGCACGGCACGCCAGGATCACGACGGGCAAGGAGATCAGAAGGCGGGTCATCTGTTCGGCGTTGGACACAAGTTCTCCTCGTGCTCTGAGTCAACCTGGCCCGTTCAGTTCATGGGGGAGAAGACCGCACGCGCCCACACCGGCCGGCCCTCCAGGGCGGGCGAGGTGACGGGCACCGGGTGCGGGGTCAACTCGCCCGCGTGGTCGAAGAGTCGGTCCTGGTAGAAGCCGGCCAGGTACGGCGCTCCGGAGGTGCCTCCCGAGCCCATCGAGTCCTTCGGCAGATAGCGATGAGCGAGTCCGAGGTGCAGCCGGCGCCACGCGTACAGCGTCTCGTCGAGATCACGCGCCGCGGCCAGTACCTGGGCGGCCTCGTCGCGGTCGGTGGGCAGCTCATGCAGGAGGGAGCGCAGGGGGCGGAAGCGGTCGTTGAGGTGGAAGAGCAGGAAGGCGTTCTCGGGGACCCCTTCGAGGGCCTCCACCTTGAGGGGGTGTACGCCGAGAAGGTGCACGTGCAGGGCCTGCGAGGAGGTCATCTGGACCGCGCTCGCGTCTCCGGTCTCCTTGCGGAAGCCGAGGAAGTTCTCCACCGACATGGTCCGGCGCAGCACCCGCATCACGTCCAGTTGCAGGGACGCGAGGGCGGCGGCGCGCTCCAGGCACATCGCGGCCTCCCGCAGCCTTCCCGCCTCCAGCCATGTCTTGGCTCCGAGCGTGCGGGCCAGGATGCCGGACGTCGTCACCTCGGTCAGGTGGATGACCCGGAGGAACGCGTTCTCGTCGTGATGCTGCGTCTGGGGCAGGTTCACCAGGTACTCGAGGGTGTCGCTGCGCCCCGCGTCGCCCACGTAGTGATGCCAGCGAGCGGGAGGAACAGGATGCGGCCGTGGCAGTGACGGCCAGTCGGCGGTGTCCTGCCGCAGCCGCGCGAGGCGGTCGAGGCGCTCGCTCATCGCGTCCGGCGTCAGCGGGCGTTGCCACCCCCATGTCGTCTCCGTGCCGTTCGACGAGCGTCGTTCGTACTCCAGCCAGGAACGGACGAGGAACCGCAGTGTCTGCCGGCAGCGGTACTCGATGGACGCGTCGCTGGAACCGCGTCGGGTTCCCAGCACCTGATTGAGAAGGCGTACGTTCGCGTAGGGCTGGTAGCGCTTGCCCCGGGGGCCGCTCACCGTGTTCAGCAGGCCCGCGCAGTCCGTGCCGCCCGAGGGGTCGGCGAGTTTCCACTCGCTTTGCAGCGCCAGTTCGGCGAAGCGGAGCACGCGCAGCTCCCGACGGTCGAACACGGCGTCGGGCTCGTGAAGTGCGTCGCGCAGGTCCAGATACAACTCGGCCATACGGTTGCGCAGTTCGGGATCGAGGTGATGCCTTCCCACCGCGCGTGTCGTGGAGACGTACTCCGCCACGTCGAAGTCGAGAACAGCACGGACAACCGACGGTGCCTTCATGAGGGCTCCAGGAGTCAGAAGGTGGCGTACCAAAGGTCCTGGCGGGGGCTGCCGACCGGCGTCGGCACGATCGGCTCGATCCCCTCAGGCCGCGCGCTTCCTAGATGTCACAGAGCAGACTGAGCAACTGGTCGCACTCCAGGGTGACTTGGACCCCTCCGGTGCGAAGCAGCCGACGGGCGTCCTGGCGCCTCGTCGGGCCGTCCGCCGGACCAGGAGGAGTCACCGGAGCGGAAACGGCATGCGGGTGCCTCGTGGGCGGGGACGCCGGTCCGGCGGTCGCTAGCGGTAGTTCGCTGGACCCGAGCAGTCGGTTCAGACAGGCCGCGGTGTGACGGGCGGCGTCCACCAGGGAGTCGGGGATGCCGAACGTGTCCGTGGCACCCACCGCCAGGAGTTCGGCGACGGCGGGGGCCCGATGGTCGGGCGGTGTGGGCAGATGATCGTCCGTCGATCGCCGCCACAGCTCGCTGACGATGTCGGCCAGCTCCGGGAGGCGGCGCACCTCACGTGGTGTGTAGAACGTGGTCTGCTGCGGCAAGTACCCCATGCGCAGCAGGGATTGGACCAGTTCGGCTTCGTCGTCGCTTCCGGCGTGCCGGGCTCCGACGGACACGAACACCGATCCGATGCGGGCCTGCTGCCAGTCGAGGGCGGCCGTGACGACGTCAGGTTTCGGATCGCGGTCGGACACGTGGATGAGGACCCGGCGTTCGTGCGCGGGGGGTAACGGCCCGTCCCAGACGGAGCGGACCGTGCCGTTGACCCTCATGCGAGGTCGACTCTTTCGGCGCGAGGAGCTCCGCCGGCCTCGTCGAGCAGTGCCGAGACGTCGTGCACCGCCGCTTCGAACCGTTCGGGGCTCAGACCTGGTGCGTCGAAGACCAGGAACAGGAGCCGCTCGGTGTCCCGGGTGATGCCGGTCCGGGCGTCGGGCCCCTGGAAGACCGAGGCGAAAATGCCGGCGTCGTCCCGCAGGACGGGCTCGCCGGCACCGCACGTCACCGTGGACCGGAAGCCCGCGAACTCGTCCCCCGCCGCGGCGTACTCCACCCGGACCGGGCCGCGTACCGCGTCGAAGTCCTGCACGCCCATCAGCACTCCGTGGGACAACTCGCAGTGCAGCAAAGCCCGTACGGGGGCGGGGCCACGCAGGGGCCGTCCGTCGGCGACGGCCCGGAGCTGGCCGGCCAGGGGACTGGCATGGCCGTTCCGGGTGAACCAGTCCGAGTAGCACTTCGCGTTCTCGCGGGCGTACTCGGCCGCCTCGGCGAGCTTGCCGCGACGGTCGTCGACGGCGAGCTCCAGACGCTTCATGTCGGGGGCGGCCACGACGACCGCCAGTCGATCGAAACCCGTGTGGGCAGGGGGCCGTGGCTGCCGCCCGAGCAGGGTCGGCACCGAGGGCCCCACGCCAGGCTGGGTCATGGAACATACTCCTCAACAGGCTTGGACGACTTGCTGACCAACGCGAATAAGCCCGCAGGGCACGCCACAGCAAGGGAAGTCCGTCCGATCCCGGCGCACCCGAGCACTGCACCGCCGACATGCGAGTGGCATACGCCAGCGGCAACTGCGCACCTTACCCCGATGCAACTGGTAGTACACCAGGACCCTCGCGGTCCCGGGCAAACCATGCAGCGTTTCGGCCAAACTCTGACGCAATGACAGCGGATGTTGTGCGGCCCACCCGGGCTTATGTACAGTCCCCGAACTGTACGGCGCATCAGCGATCTGCGTGGCACCGGCAAGGAACCCTCGTCAGGGTTCCGAACGATCTGCCATATCCGCGCCGTGGCGAACCTTTATCAGGACGCAGTCGTGCTGAATGGGGGAGTTGATGCCCGGATCGGGTTCGGCATCGACTGGTGTTTCCTACGTTTCTCCGCGCGCCGGTGCGGACCTCATGAGTGGTTTCCCCACCGGTGTCGCCGTGATCACCACCCGCTGTCCTGCGACAGGGCAGCCATACGGCTTGACCTGCTCCTCCCTCGTCAGTGTCACCTTGGAGCCGCCGACCCTGCTGGTGTCCGTGAAGAGCGCGAGCCCCGTGCTCGACGCGATGCAACGGAGTCGGGTATTCGGCGTCAACCTGCTCCATGAGAAGGGCGAGCGAGCAGCGAGGATATTTTCCACTCCGGTCCCTGATCGCTTCCAGAAAGTCAACTGGGAACCTGCTGGGATCGCCGGAATTCCATGGCTGGTGGACGATTCCTTCGCCTGGGCGGAATGTGCGCTGACCGAGACCCATGAAGTCGGAGATCACGTGCTGACTTTGGGACGCGTCACTCGCATAGACGGCACGTCGAAGGGTTCGCCGCTGATGTACGGACTGCGCACGTTCGCTTCGTGGCCAGTCCACACAGGCTGAACGATCATTTGCGGGTGCTACGCCCGATCATCCGACTCTCTTTCGTGTCCACTCATTTGGCGAGGGGAAGAAATGGAAGATCACAGGATTCGGAACGTCGTCATCCTCGGCGGCGGGACGGCCGGCTGGATGGCCGCCTCGTACCTCGGCAAGGCGCTGCAGGGCACGGCGACCATCACCGTCCTGGAGGCGCCCTCCATACCCAAGATCGGTGTGGGTGAGGCCACCATCCCCCTGCTGCAGAACGCCTTCTTCAACTACCTCGGCATCCCCGAGGACGAGTGGATGCGCGAGTGCAATGCCGCCTTCAAGACGGCCGTGAAGTTCATCAACTGGCGCACGCCCGGCCCCGCGCAGGCCGAGGGCAGGCCCCACGAGGGGCGCAGCGACCACTTCTACCATCCGTTCGGACTCCTCCCGAACCATGACGGCATCCCGCTGTCCCACTACTGGTACCGCAAGCGTGCCCTGGGCGAGACCGACCTTCCGTTCGACTACGCCTGCTTCAAGGAGCCGGCGATGATGGACGCCAAGCGGGCGCCCAGGTGGGCCGACGGCGGGCCCGCCACCCGTTACGCCTGGCACTTCGACGCCCACCTGGTCGCGGACTACCTCCGCCGTTACGCGACCGGCAAGCAGGGCGTCGTCCATGTGCAGGACGAGATGACGGAGGTCCTCAAGGACGAGCGCGGGTTCCTGACCGAACTGCGGACGAAGAACGGACACTCCCTGCCCGGAGACCTGTTCATCGACTGCTCCGGCTTCCGCGGCCTGCTCATCAATCAGGCCATGGAGGAACCCTTCATCGACATGAGCGACCACCTGCTGTGCGACAGCGCGGTCGCCACCTCGGTACCCCACGACGACGAGAAGAACGGCATCGAGCCCTACACCTCGGCCATCGCGATGGAGTCCGGGTGGACGTGGAAGATCCCGCTGCTCGGCCGGTTCGGCAGCGGCTACGTGTTCTCCAGCCGGTTCGCGGACCACGACCGTGCCGCGCAGGACCTGTGCCGGCTGTGGGGGCTGGACCCCGACGCCACGCAGGTCAACCGCATCCGCTTCCGTGTGGGGCGCAACCGCCGCGCCTGGGTCCGCAACTGCGTGAGCGTGGGCCTCGCCTCCTGCTTCCTGGAGCCGCTGGAGTCGACGGGCATCCACTTCACGTACGGAGCCATCTACCAGCTGGTCAAGCACTTCCCCGACCGCCGGTTCGACCAGGCCCTCATCGACGGCTTCAACCGCGAGATCGAGGTCATGTTCGACGACACGCGGGACTTCATCCAGGCGCACTTCTACTTCTCGCCGCGCAACGACACGGAGTTCTGGCGCGCGAACAAGGAGCTGAAGCTCACCGACAACATCCTGGAGAAGGTCGAGGCGTACAAGGCCGGTCTGCCCATCAACCAGCCGTACACCACGGCCGACACCTACTACGGCGACCCCGGGGCGGAGTTCCGCAACTTCTGGACCAACGGCAGCTACTACTGCATCTTCGCCGGACTCGGCCTCATGCCCGACCACCCCCTGCCGATCCTCGACCACCGGCCCGAGTCCGTCGCCGGCGCCGAGCAGCACTTCAGCGCGATCCGCAAGGAGCAGGAACTGCACGCCGAGGGACTCGGCGACAACTACCGGTACCTGCGGTCCCTCCACGGACTTCAGTAGGAAAGGGGAAGCACGGCCGTGTACGAAACGCTGGTGCCGGTGACGCACCACTTCTACCCGCTGCAGCGGCACACCGACCCACAGGTCGCCCCGTTCTCCGACTTCCTGCGGGTGCTCGACAGCCCCAAGCCGGAAGCCACGGACAACCTGCTCTACCTGCACATCCCGTACTGCGAGAAGCGGTGCACCTTCTGCCCCTTCCACGTGCGCGTCAAGCGCGACGTCTCCGTGTACGAGCGCTATGTGGTCGCGCTGCTGCGGGAGATCGAGATGCTGGGCCGGCTGCCCTACGTGCAGGGCATGACCTTCCGCGCGGTGTACTTCGGCGGCGGATCCCCCTCGCTGCTCACGGTCCCGCAGATCAAGCGCCTGTACGAGGCGCTGCGCCGCAACTTCGCCATCGAACCCGACGCCGAGTGGACCTTCGAAGGGGAGCCGGCCGGGCTGTGCAACCCGGAGCTGCTGGAGTTCCTCGCCTCGCAGGGCACCAAGCGGCTCAGCTACGGCATCCAGACGTTCGACGAGCCGCTGCGGATGACCATGAACATCGCCGCCACGGTGCAGGACGCCCTCACGGCCAATGAGCGGGCCAAGGAGCTCGGCTTCGAGGACATCAACGTCGACATGATGTACTACATGCCCGGCCAGACCCTGGCCGCGGTGGAGCGCGACCTCAAGGAACTCGGCAACTGCGGGTTCGACAGCGTCGACTACTACTACATGTCCTACTACGCCATGCCCAAGAGCACGTTCCTCGGCATGGAGAAGGGCACGTACCCGCGCAGGCCGCCCGCGGAGATGCGGCCCCAGATGGGGCAGCTCGTGCAGCGCCGCATGAAGGAACTCGGCTACCACCACGTCACCGACCACGTGTACGCCAAGAACCCCCAGGGCTCCGAGTACTACCGCCTGCTGTGGGGCGGCGGGTTCGGCGAGCACCGTGCCGAGACCCTGGCCGTCGGCGCCTCGGCCCGCGGCTACCTGAACGGCTACAGCTACGCCAACACGCTCGCCCCCGACCCCTACGTGGAGCAGATCGAAGAGGGCAAGCTGCCGGTCAACAAGGTGTCGGCGCTCCTTGCGGACCCCCGCAACCGGGGCATGGTGTTCTTCCCGAAGTTCTTCCGCACACCGCTGGACCGCATCCCCGACGACGCGCGGACCCGGGTCTTCCTCGACAACCTCGTCGAGCAGGGATACGCCCTCATCGACGACGGCGAGCTGCGGCTCACGGACAAGGGCAAGGAGTGGATCCCGAACATCACGGTGGACCTCTTCGAGGACCCGCAACGGGAGATCCACGACAGCTGGGTCGAGGAACTCGACTCGCACTATTCGAACCGCGTCACCCTGTGACCTCCGCCGCGTGAACGGAAAGTGGAGTATGGCCAGGCGAATCATGGTGGTCGGTGTCCCGTGGAGCAGCCACGAGCTCGCCCCGGCGGCACGTGACGCCGAGCGGCTGGGCGCTCGGCTGCACGTGGTCGACACCGCGGACACACTGAGCTCCCTCGGTGACGACCCGACGTACGAGCGCGTCCCGGTCCCCGTCCTCGACGAGCCCGAACTCGTCGCGGCGGCGCACCGGATCGGGCCCGACTGCATCGTGTCGATCACCGAGCTGACCATGGAGCTCGCCGCCCGGGTTCGCACGGCCGTGGGCCACTTGGGCACGGCGGCCGACACCGAGCTGACCGTCGCCGACAAGTTCCGCACCCGAGGCCTCCTGCAGAAGCACGGGCTGACCCGGGTCGGTCACTGGGAGACGACGCTCGACGAGGTCGCCGACCTCGTCGCGGCCGTCGACCTGCCGGTCGTCGTCAAGCCCCGTCAGCTGACGGGAAGTGCCGGCGTCCGGCTGGTCGCCTCACCCGCGGACGTGGCGCCGCTGATCGAGCAGTACCAGCGCGAGACGGCCCAGCGGTTCGACCGTCACCGGCTGCTCGTCGAAAGCTACGTACCCGGTGTCGAAATCAGCGTCGAAGGCCTGGTCGTCGACGGCGAACTGCACGTGTTCGCGCTGACCGACAAGGTGAACACCGGCTCCCCCCACTACGTCGAGGTCGGGCACCTCATGCCCAGTGCGCACAGCGCGCAGTGGGGGGCGCGGGCAGGGGACTACCTGCAACGCTGCGTCACGGCGCTCGGCGTGGTGACCTCTCCGGTGCACGCCGAACTGAAGATGACCGACGACGCCGTCGAGCTCATCGAGCTGCACACCCGCTACGGCGGCGACGACATCGTGCGGCTGCTGGAGAAGAGCTGTGGAGTACGACCCTTCGAGGCCTACTTCGCCGCGATGCTCGACGGGACACGGCCCGCGTCGAGCGACCAGAACCGTGACGCGGTCTGGGGCGTCGGCTTCTTCAGCGCCCCCGTCGGATCGCCCTTCCGCTGGGCCTCGTACGACTTCCCGCACCCCGAGGCGGTCGTACAGCTGGAGGTCGACGCGACCGCCGAACCCAAACTGCGCGCCTACGAAGGCGTGCGCCTGATGTACTGGCGCGCCGGGCGGGCCCTGTTCCGCGCCCCCGCCCACCGTGCGGTGCGCGAGAACATCGACTTCATGCTGGCGCAGTCGCCGCGAGCCGACGAAGCGGCTGCCAGGGAGGCGTCCGGCTCATGAGGAGCAACGAACCGGCTCTGCGGGTGCCGGACGCCGCCTGGGACGCGTCGTTCAGCCAGCTCGGCACCGCGCTGCCCGCACGTTTCGCGGCGCACCACGAGGGCTACCGGCGCATCCGGCCCGCCTTCGCGCCCCTGGTCGTCTCCTCCGGCGCGGCGCGCGTCATGTGGGACACGACCCGCACCTGCATGGCACGGCTGCGTGACCGGGCGTCCCGTGCTCTGGCCGACGGCTCCGGCAGCACGCTCGGCGGCCTGGGACACCCCCCTGACGAGGCGTCATGGCTGGCCTCGATGCACACGCCCGCGGCACTGGACATGGCCGCTTCCTTCGCCCGCGCCGACTTCGTCCTGGGCCCCGGCGGGCCGCGCCTGGTCGAGATCAACGTCGGCCCGACCGTCGGCGGCATCGGCATCCTCGACCGGTACGCCGAGGTCGTGGACGAACTGCCGGGTGCCGCCGAGCTGTTCCGCTCGGAGTCACCCGGCGAGCGCCTGCCCCGGCCGGCCGTGCCCTGGGGGAGCGCACTCCGGCGTCTGGTCGACGTGCCGCCGGACGGGCCCCGCCCCCGGATCGTGCTGGCCGTCACAGACGAAGAGGCCGACATCCCCATCCCCCACGACGCCGCGCACTACCTGACCGGCCAGGGCTTCGCAGCGACGGTGGCCCGCACCTCGGAGATCTCCTTCGACGGCGCCCGTGCCGAGGCCGGCGGACAACGCGTCGACCTCGTCTACGGCTGCTTCACCTACGACGAGGTCATCACGCCCCGGTACCGGACATTCGTCGACGCCGCCCTCGCCTGCCACGCACGCGGTGGACCCGTCTATGTGGCACCGCCCGTCTTCAGCCTGCTCGGCAACAAGGCGATGCTGGCGACGGAGGACGGCGAGCAACCGCCCGACGGGCCCGGGGGAGTGGCGGCCACCCGCCTGCTCACCCCGGACGTCCTGTCCTGGGCGCGCGCCGAACGCGAGCACCTCGTGCTCAAGCCCGCGATCGGCTACGGAGGCAGGGGCGTGGTCATCGGGCGTGCCGTGCCGGCCGAGGTGTGGGACGAACGGCTCGCCGCCGCGCTCGACCGCCCGCACGTCCTCCAGGACCACGTGGCTTCCGGCAGCCTCGATCTTCCTGTCCCCGGCGGACGCGCGCCCTTCGAAGTGGGCGTCGGCTGCCTCTACGTGGACGGTCACTGCGCGGGGTTCCTCGCCCGCGGCGTCCCCGCCGGAACCGATGGTGTCGCCAACGTCCACCAGGGCGCGTTCTTCGCGCCCGCGGCCTGTGAACCGCTCGACGAACACATCCCTGCCGGACTCGCGGTGTCTGGAAGCGAAGGACTATGACGGTTCGAAGCACACGGGTCCTCGCGCTGCACGCCTCTGCCGCACCGAGGTTGCTGCGTTCCCTGCTCGCCGCGGCGGACGAGGTCGTCCTGCTCGTCCCCGCCACCGCGGGCCCGACACCGACAGCGCCGCCGGCCCTTGCCGAGCGAGTCGTGGTGCACACGTACGGCAGCCCCGGCGAGGCCGTGACGCTCGCGCGGAAGCTGCATCGGGACGCCCCCCTGGACGCGGCCTTCTCCGTGTGGGAGGGCGCGGTGGAGACCGCCGCTCTCATCACCGAGGCGCTCGGCCTGCCCGGCTGCACACCGGACGCCGCGCGCGCCGCCCGGGACAAGTCGCTCGCCTCCGCCCGCTTCCGGCACGCCGATGTGCCCCACCCCCGCAGCTGGACCTTCGACGCCGCGGAGCCCGACGCCGGCGCGGAGGCGCTGGACCAGTGCGCCGACGGCCGGATGGTGGTGAAGATCCCCCGGTCCACCAACAGCCAGTCCGTCATGCTCGTCCGCACGCGAACCGAACTCGAAGAGGCACTGTCCGTCATCCGCAGGCTCTACCGGGCCGAGGCGTCGGCCAACAGGCTCGCCGACCTCTACGCGCCCACGGACGACACGGCGACGGTCCTCGCCCAGGAGTACGTCAGCGGCACCGAACTCAACATCGACCTGCTGCTGTCCGAGAACGGTCACGCGGTCCTCGGCGTCTTCGAGAAGCACCCGGCCGCCGGCCCCACCTTCGGCGAGGTGCACAGCGTCCACCCCGTCTCCCTCGCCCCCGCCGACGTCGCCCGGGCCGTCGAGGTCGCGGTGCGGGCCGCGCGCGCCCTGGGCGCGACCAGAGGAGCGGCGCACATGGAACTCCGCGTCGGGGACCGTGGACCGGTCGTGATCGAGGGCGCGCTGCGCCCCGGGGGGTTCCTCACCCCTCTCGCCGTGGAGCGTCTGACCGGCGTGGATCCGTTGACCGCCCTGGTACGGCTCATGGCCGAGGGGACCCTGCCCCAGGTGCCCCCGTCAGCCGCCGACCGCGCCTGCCTGTACGGCGCGGTCAACGTGGAACGCCCGGGCCGGGTCGTCCACATCACGGGCGAGGAAGCGGCTCGTGAACTGCCGGGAGTGCTTCTCCTGGACGTCATCAAGAAGCCGGGAGACGTCCTCGTCACGCTGCCGGAGGGCACCGACTACCACATCGCGGCCTTCCTCGTGGAGGGGGAGAGCCGGTCCGGGGTGGAGGCCACCGCCGAGCGGATCAGGGGCGTTCTCAAGGCGGAACTGGAGGAGGCCGTATGACGTACCTGGCGCTCGTGGGGGTGCCCCGCACGTCGTACACCCTGCACGAAGCGGTGGTGCAGGCACGGTTGCGCGGGCTCGACGTCGCACTCGTCGACCGGGCGGAGGGCCTCGGTGTCGTCCCCGGCACGCTTCCGGTGTCCCGGCTGATCGAGGTCGCCGACATGACACCGGACCACGTCACGGACGCGGTGGCCGCGCTCTCCCCGGAGCAGGTCCTGTCCTTCTCGGAGCTGCATCTCGGCCTCGCCGCACGGGTCCGGGAGCGACTGGGCCTGCCGGGTGAGCCGAGCGCCGTCGAGGACCTGATCCGGGACAAGGGCGCCACCCGGCAGCGGCTTGTCGACCAGGGGCTGTCCACCGTGCGGTCCGCCGTGACCACGCTGGCGGACCTGCCCCGCACCGCGGCCGTCTTCCCCGTCCCGTTCGTCGTGAAGCCCGTCGACATGACCGGCAGCATCGGCGTGCGCGCCGTACGGGATCACGCCGAGGTGTCGTCCTACGCGGACCTCTTCGACGATCCGCGTGCCGAACAGGACCGCGGGCGCCGCCTCCTGCTGGAGGAGTTCGTCCCCGGAACCGAGTACAGCGTGGAGGGCATCTGCCTGGCGGGGACCTTCCATCTGCTCGCCGTGACGCAGAAGGAGACCAGCGGCTTTCCCTCCTTCTACGAGACCGGGCACGTGCTGCCCGCCCGCGCCCAGCAGGACGACCCCCGCTTCGCGTCCTACGTCCAGGACGTCGTGGCCGCCCTCGGTATCGGCACCGCCCCGATCCACGCCGAGGTGAAGGTGACGAGCGAGACCGTCGATCTCATCGAGATCCACACCCGCTTCGGCGGCGACCTCATCCCGCTCCTGATGGAACGAGCCCTGGACATCAAGGTGTTCGGCCAGTTCTACGACGCGCTGCTGTCGGGCGAGGCGCCCCGCACCCCGGCGGCCCCGCACCGGATCGCGGGGGTCCGGTTCCTCGGCCGGACCGCCGACGGCATGGGACGACGTCTGCCCGCCCTGCCTGCCGGCGTCCAGGCGGAGGTCGTCCTCACCGGACCCGACAGCCGGGAGCCCGACGCGCTCGACAACATCAGACTTCCCCACCGGCGCCACGGACACATCCTGTTCACGGCACCGGATCACGGGTCCGCGGAGAAGTTCCTCATGGAAGACGATGGGCAGGCAAGCCGGTGATTCTTGAACTCGTGACGTTCCGCATCCACGACGGCGTGGGCGAGCGCCAATTCGACGAGGCCGTCCGGTCCGTGGGCGACTTCCTGGCGGAACAGCCCGGCTTCCTGTCCCGGCAGGTGCTGACCGTCGACACCGACGGCAGCCGCGTCGATCTGGTCTGGTGGAAGGACCTCGCCGACGCCCTGGCCGCCGCCGAATCGATCCGGACGGATCCGCGAGCGGCGGCCTTCATGGCGTGCCTCGATCCGGATTCGGTCCGGGTCTCCCATGCCCGGCTCACGCACGCACGGCCGGAGCAACTCCCTTGGTGACAGGACAGATGACCGACCGTCCGCCGAGCGGCGCACCCTCCGGACGGGTCGCCGGCTTCCTGCGGGCCCATTTCGGAGGACTGCCGCACCTCTACTGGGTGGTCTGGTCCGGCATTCTCGTCAGCCGGGCCGGGACCATGGTGGTCCCGTTCCTCACCCTCTATCTCACCGACCAGCGCGCCATGTCGGTGACCTGGGCGGGAGCCGTCGTCACCGCACTCGGCCTGGGCAGCACCTGCTCCCAGCTGGTCGGGGGGTTCCTCAGCGACCTGTGGGGACGCCGGGCCACCTTCGCCACCGGTCCGGTCGCCGCGGGGGCCGCCCTGCTGGCTCTCGGCTACGTCCGGGGCCTTGCGGCCATCCTCGCCACGGCCTTCCTCGCGGGGCTGTGCCTCCAGCTGTACCAGCCCGCCTCGGGGGCCATCGTCGCCGACGCCGTGAAGAAGGAGGACCGGCCCCGCGCCTACGGCCTTCTGTACTGGGCGGTCAACGTCGGGTTCTCCGTCGCCTCCGTGCTCGGCGGTGTGCTGGCGCAGCGCGGCTTCCTGTGGCTCTTCTGGATCGACGCCGTCACCTGCGTGCTGTTCGGCCTCCTCGTGTGGTGGCGCCTCCCGGCCGACACCCCACGCCCCGAGCAGGGCGCGCGACAACCTCCGGGCAGCTACCGGGAGGTCCTGCGGGACCGCGTCATGGTCGCCTACGTGCTGCTGCTCCTGCTGCACGCGTCCGTCCAGTTCCAGGTCGGCTCCACCCTGCCGCTCGCCATGGTGGACAGCGGACTGACCGCCGCCGACTACGGGTTCGCCGTCGCCGTCAACGGCGTGCTCGTGGTCGTCGTACAGCCCCTGCTCATCAAGTGGCTCAGCCGGCGGGACCACAGCGCTGTCATCGCCTGCGGTGTCCTGCTGATGGGCACCGGGTTCGGTCTGGGCGCCTGGATGTCCAGCCTCGCCGGTTACGCCGTCACGGTGGTGATCTGGACTGCCGGCGAGATCACCGTCGCGGCCGTCGTGCAGACCATCGTCGCCGACCTCGCACCGGAGCATCTGCGCGGGCGCTACAACGGGCTCTTCGGCGCGGCCTACGCGCTGGCCGCCGTGGTCGCCCCGGCCGCAGGCACGCAGCTGTACGCCCACGCGGGACCCACGACGCTGTGGGCGACCTGCTTCGGGGTCTGTGCTCTGGTGGCCGCCGGACAGTGGGGGCTCGGGCGAGCCATCCGTGAGCGCAGTGCACCGCAAGCCGACGACGAGACCCGGGTGAAGGAGCCGCTCGACCATGACTGACCACGCAGCGGGCAGAGAGGACAGCGGACTGGACCGGTCGCTCGGCAGCCGCCAGATCACCATGCTGGCCGTCGGCGGCGCCCTGGGCACCGGCCTCTTTCTCGGATCCTCACTGGCCATGTCCATGGCCGGGCCGTCCGTGACGGTCCTGTACCTCGCCGGAGCGCTGTGCGCCATCGCCCTGGCCTACGCCCTGGCCGAGATGACCTCCGCGCACCCGGAGGCCGGGGGCTTCGGCCGGCTCGCCGACCGCTACCTCGGGCCGCTGGCCGGATACGTGCAGAGATGGTGCTACTGGGGTTGCCTGGTCGTCACCATCGGCGGCGAGATCGTGGCGGCCGGCATCTACCTCCGTTTCTGGTGGCCGGAGCTTCCCCTGTGGGTACCGGTGGTGGTCTTCACCCTGTTCATCACCCTCGTGAACTGCGCGGCGGTCTCCGTGTTCGGTGAGGTCGAGTACTGGTTCGCCCTCGTCAAGGTGCTGGCCGTCGTCCTGTTCATCGGCTTCGGCGTGACCTTCGTCTTCTTCGGCGCGGGCGAGCATCCCGCGGCGGGCCTGGGCGGCTGGACGGAGCACGGCGGCTTCGCCCCGAACGGCCTCAAGGGGATGCTGCTCGCGCTCACGGTCACCACACTCGCCTACGGCGGCACCGAGGCCGTGGCCATGACAGCGGCCGAATCCAAGGACCCCGGCCGGGACGTGCCCAGAGCGGCACGAGGGGCCGTACTGCGGCTGCTGCTGTTCTACGTCCTGGGGACCGCCGTGATCGTGTCGATCATGCCCTGGACCGAGACCGTGCAGGTCTCCGGTGTGCAGCAGAGCCCGTTCGTGCGCCTCTTCAGCCTCGTCGGCGTCCCCGCGGCCGCCGACATCATGAACGCCGTGGTGCTGACGGCCGCCCTCTCCGCCGCCAACATCAACCTGTACGTGGCCTCCCGCATGATGCACTCCCTCGCCCTGAGCGGATACGCGCCGCGCGCTCTCGGGCGCACCAGCGACCGCAGGATCCCGCTGCCCGCCGTGCTGGCCTCCGCGGTGGGGCTGGTGGCCGCCTCCGTCGTGTCCGTCGTGTCGCCGGACACCGCGTTTCCCGTGCTCCTCGGCGCGGCCCTGTTCACCGGCATGGTGACCTGGCTGCTCATCTTCGCCACACATCTCGCCTTCAGGCGCGCCGGGGCCGAGGATCCGGTGCGGAGGCCCACGGTGCGGCTGCCCGGGGCGCCGGTCACGACGGCGCTCGCCATGGCCTTCACCCTGCTCGTCCTGGTGCTGACCGGTTTCGTGGACGCCTTCTCCCTGGCCTGGCAGGCCGGCGTGCCCTTCGTCGCAGTGGTGGCGCTGTCCTATGTGCTGGTGACGCGCCGTCGGCAACGCGCCCGGGTGACCGAACGCCCGGCCCGGGCGGCCGACCCCGCCGCCGGTGCGGCCTCGGGGCGACCGTGATCACTGCTCGGGCCGGGCGGGTGCGGTCAGGCCCGGGTGACGGGTGCCTGTAGCTCCGTCACCCAGTCGTCCCGGTTCTCGGGGCACTCCAGGTTGATCTCGCGCGGATACCCGGCCGACCGGTAGCCGTGGGCGTCGATCCAGTGGGCCAGGGCCTGGACGGTGGGGAGCACGGTGTCCATCGAGCCGTGGTGCATGATGGTCGCCGCCTGGTCCAGGGAGGGCAGGTCGTGGACGCGGAAGGCGCCGTCCTGGACAGGGGCGGACACCTGGACGGCGGCGTGGACGCTGATCCGTCCGCCGCCCTCCGGGGCGTCCTCGTAGTAGGCCACTCCGGGACCCGTGGGGGCGATGCCCGCCGCGTCCAGGAGCTGGAACAACTCGTCGTAGAGCGGCCCGATGACCGGGGTGATGTCCTCGGGCCCGAAACTCGCGGCGGTCGCGGTCAGCTCCGCCACCCGGAGGCCGGGGACGCTCTTGATCACAACGTCGTTCGTGGGCATGTGCCCCTCGCTCTCGATCGCTCGGAGCCTCGCCTCGACCTGGACCAGCCGTGCTTCCGCCAAGGCCATGGCGGTCTCCAGCTCCGACCGGCGCAGCCGCAGCATGCCGCGCAGTTCCTCCGCGCCGACCTTCTCCTCCACGATGGCGTGCACCTGAAGAAGGGTGAACCCGAGGTCCTTGAGCGCGATGATCCGGTTGAGGCGGGCGAGCTGGGCGGCGGTGTAGTACCGGTAGCCGCTGGCAGGGTCGACGTGGGCCGGTCGCAGCAGGCCGGTGGCGTCGTAGTGACGCAGCATCCGGACCGAGACGCGGCCGTGCCGGGCGAAGTCTCCGATGGTGAACATGATGTCTCCCAGCCGACCGCCTGACACGGTGTGAGGGTCAAGTACTGCTGCCCACGGCGGTGTTGGGGCCCGTCGACGCATGCCGCGCGTCCGGACGCCGTGGCCGTGACGGTGGCCATGGACGGGTCCGCCCCCGCCCCGCGTGCGTGGGCAGCCGGTGCCGGACCACCGCACGCCCGACGGGCCTTGTGGCGGCGTCGGAGTCTCTGCGCTCAGGTCAGCCGGTGAGCTCGGTGTGGAGGCGGATCGTGGTTCCCGTGTCGGGGGTGGAGCGGATCTCGACCAGGTCGCAGAGCTGGTGCGCCAGCCACAGGCCCCGCCCGCCGACCTGGGTGCTGGTCGGCCTGCGCCGTCCCGCCAGGGGGTCCGCGATGTAGCCGGTGTCACGGAACTCGCACACGAGCCGCTGGTCCTCGCTCCACGTCCGCAGGGTGCCGTGCCCGCCGCCGTACCGGATGCTGTTGCTGGCGATCTCGGTGGCGGCCAGGTGCAGCTCGCGCAGTCGGTGTCCGCCCAGTCCGAGCTGTTCGGCGCAGGCCGAGATCTTCTCCCGCAGGGCGGGCAGGTCGCCACGGGCGTAGATGAACTCCTCGTAGGGGTCGCAGGGGTGGCTCAGCGGGGCGAAGGCGAACGGAGCCTGCGGGTCGTAGTCCTCGCAGGCCGTGCTGTGCCCGCCCGAGCGGACCTGGGGGTGGCAACGGGTGAGCTGGTCCAGGGCGGAGTTGTCCCCGGCGGTGTCGTAGGGACACAGCAGCCACCAGGCGGGGCCGTCGGCGAAGGCCTTGTTCAGCAGCCACTCGTGGTAGCGGAGCTGTTCCGCCTGCGCCTGGCTGCGCACCTCGTCCCAGGGGGACTCGCCGATCCCGCGTACGGGCCGGCCGTCCGCGGCATGCTCCTTGATCCACTCCTGCCAGGCTCCGATGAGCCGGCCCGGGTGGTGTGCCACGGCGGTGGTGTCGACGTAGCGGACCGAGCCGTCCTCGGGCACCTCGGAGCGCAGCAGGGACGCCTTGCGCTCGGGGACGGCCACGACGACGGCCTCACCGCCGTCGAGGGCTTCCTGGATGAACTCCACAGTGCCCTGGAGGAACTCGTCGCGGCCCGCGTACGGGTACAGCTCGTGCCGGTACCCGGCCTGTGCCTGCGGGGGAGTCCCGGTCTCGGAAGAGCGGGTCACGACGCCATCACCACCGGGATCGAGGGAACCGCGAAGCCGGACAGCTCCCACGCCAGCCGCAGTGTCGCGTTCGTTCCTTCCAGGACCACCTTGCGATCGGGAAGGTGCCGGGAGGCGTCGGCCAGGGTGCCCATCGCGGCCGCGTCGAGGAATTCCAGCCCGTGGCAGAGCAGGCGCACGGTCGCGCTCTGGGCGAGCAGCGAGCACAGGACCGCACCGAAAGCGTCGGCGCCCTCGGCGTCGATGGTCCCGTTCACCGTCCAGCCTTCCTTTCCCGTCCGGTACACCTGGAACGCGGGTGATGACGGACGGCTGCCCAGGTGATGGGGATGCACACACCTGACTTCGTCCAGTGTAGAAGCGCCCCATTCGGCACCGCTGTAGGCGCAGACCACCAGGGCACCGCTGTCGGCGGCGAACTCCTCCAGATCCAGCTCACTGCGCAGCAGTTCCTCGGGGCCCTCGGACCATGCGCCGGGGGTCACGTGGTGCAGCACGCGCAGCGACCGGTAGCCCTCGCGTCCGGCGCTCTCCGCCTCGCGGCGCACCGCGGCTATCAGGGAGCCGTCCAGCCGGGAGGGGTCGAGCACCGTCTGCGCGAATTCGCCGGCCGCCTCCACCGCGGGGCCGACGATCATCACCTTGTCGCCGAACAGGGCGCCGTCCGCGACGAAGGCCCGGCTGCGGTCGATGACATCGTCCGTCGGCCCCATCAGCTGGCAGACGTGATCACCGACGCCGGCCTCGTCGAGTGTCGCCAGGGTGCGCGCCGCTCTCACCGATCCTCCTCGCTCTGATGCGCTCACCCTACTGACATACCCCGCATGGCGTATGCGGGCGGGTGATCTTAGGCATTCTCTTCGTGAAGCCGCGGCGAGCGGAGCTCCTCTTCTGCTGTCCCCACGGCCCGTTGCGGCCGCCGCGCCTCCAGCGGCACTACGTCAGGCCGACGGTCAGTCGCCCTCGCGCAAGCTGCCGAGCCCGTCCAGGAGGAGCCCCAGCCCGAAGCGGAACTCGTCCTCCAGCGGCACCGGCATCCAGTCGGCCACCGCAGCGGTCGCGGGGTGCACCGAGGGGTCGACGGCCCGGAAGACGGCGGTCGCCCCGCTGTCGCCGCCGGGCCGTTCCGCGCCCTGGTCCCCGCGGATCTGGATCGCGAAGCCGAGCACGTAGCGGGACAGGGTGGCGTAGGCGTGGGCGGCCACCTGGGGCGGGAATCCGTCGGCGAGCAGGACGGCGAGGCAGCGCTCCCGCACGGCCGTCGCGTTCGGGCCGACGGGGATCGCCTCGACGAGCAGGGGCGCCACGTTTCTGTGCCGGCTCACCGCGTCGAACATGGCCTGCGCCACCGTGCGGCACGCGTCCCGCCAGCCCAGGGCGGCGAACTCGTCGTCCTTGATCTCGATGCCGCCGAACATGCGGTCGACGACATGGGCCACCAGGGCCGCCCGGTTGTCGAAGTGCCGGTAGAGGGTGGCCGTGCCGGAGCCGAGGCGCTGGGCGAGCGTGCGCATCGACAGGGCCTCGGCACCCTCCTCGTCGACGATCTGCACCGCCGCGGCGACGATCCGTTCGAGCGGGACGGGTGGACGGCCGGGGGAGCGCCGCACCGGCGACTCGCCTCCTCGCAGGTGATCTCGTGATGTCGGCACGCGGGAAAGTATGCCGCCTGTCACGAACGGATTAACGGCAACACTGTAGCCGTTCTGGCTGCCTGGTCTGAATCCCTGTCGGCGGTCGGCAATGCCCCGTGCAGGCGATATCCGCGCCTGCCTTCGTACGACGGCCTGCCATCATGCCCGGATGGCCCACGACATCGTGTTCTTCCTCGCGCCCGACGACCAGGCCGCAGCTGCGACCCGCCTGCGTGGGCCCGGCGCGGCCTTCGAGACGGTGGCCTGCCGTTTCGTCGAGCCGGACAGTGCCATCGCCGAGTGGGACATGTACTTCGCACAGCCCTCGACCGAGGTCCCGTCGCTCGAGCGGCTCCTCGCGTGGGAGTGGCCGCAGTGGGTGACCACCCCCATGAACGACGGCGTCGAGGTGTTCGCTCTGCCGAGGCGGCTGACGCGGGCACTGGCCGAGGCGAGCCCCGCCCAACTCGACGAGCTCGCGGGCCGCTGGTCCGCGCGTCTGCGGGCCGAGGACGGCGACGACATGACCGACGACGACCTGCCGGCGGTCCTTCGGGACGTTGCCCGGCTCGCGGTGTCTGCGGTGAACAGGGGCGGTGGCCTTTACAGCTGGAGTTTCTGACCGCCGGCGGTTGAACGGCGCGAGCCTTCTGTCGGAGGAGTGGCCCGGCCGGCTCTACGCCGAGGTGGGCGCGTTCGGGGAGCGGAGCACGAGCAGGGTGATCTCGCTGGGGGCGAAGACGCGGAACGGCGGGCCCCAGAAGCCGGTGCCGCGGCTGGTGTAGAGGAGGGTGCGGGGGCCGTGGTGGCTGAGCCCGGCGAGGGCGGGCTGGTCGAGGCGGACCAGGTGGTGGAAGGGCCAGATCTGGCCGCCGTGGGTGTGGCCGGAGAGCTGGAGGTCGACACCGGCGGCTGCCGCCCGGTCGACGAACTTGGGCTGGTGCGCCAGGAGCAGCACGGGGAGTTCGGGGTCGGCGCCGTTCAAGGCACCGGCGAGATGGGCGCCGTGGCCGGCCAGGCCGGAGGACTCGGCGGTGACGTCGTCCACGCCGGCGACGACGAGGGTGTCACCGGCGCGTTCCAGCAGCAGATGGCGGTTGCGCAGCGGCTGCCAGCCCAGTTCGTCCATCAGGTCGACCCAGCCCTGGGCCTCGCTGTAGTACTCGTGGTTGCCCGTGACGTACACGCGGGCCTCGGTTGCCCGCACGGTGCCGAGCGGGACGGCCTGGGCGCGGCGGCGTTCGGCCGTGCCGTCGGCGATGTCGCCGGTGTGGCAGACCAGGTCGGCTTCCAGGTCGTTGACCGTCTCGCACACGCGTGCCGACCAGCGAGCGCGATCGAGCGGGCCGTAGTGGGTGTCGGTGATGAGGACGACACGCAGACCGTCCAACCCGGCGCCCAGGCGCGGTAGTTGCAGGTCGAGTCGGCGTACGCGCGGCACGCGGCGGGCCTCGGCGTACCCCCAGGTGAGAAGTACGCCAGCGACCGCGAGGACGGCCCAGCTGACCATGCGTGCCCGGTCCTGGCTTCCGCCGACGCCGGCCACGGTCAGGGCGAGCCGCAGGAGGACGCCGAGGAGCACGGACCAGGTGAACAGGACCCAGCTGGTACCCAGCAGGGTGTCACCGATGATCGCCGCCCAGTCCTGCTGGCGCCGACCGTGGCCGCGCGCCATCGCGAGCGGCATGCCGATCAGGCCGAGGACGAACAGAGCGGTGCCGACCAGTGTGACGGGCAGCGGCCAGTGCTGGCCGCCGTACAGGAGCACCCAGCACGGCACGGTCCACAGCAGAACGGGGGCGATCAGAGGGAGGTAGCTCATCAGGCGGTGCAGCACGCTCCGCCGAGGAGCCCGCACTGCGCTGTCGGCGGGTCGGGTGTCGCTGGTGTCGGTCACACTTGCCCTCTCTGACCAGGCTGCCGTCCCGGCACTGTAGCCGGTCGTCCCCGGGCCGACCGGACGTGGACCGCCGCCGTCCACCCCCTCGCAGGGGAGTTGGATCCGTCGCCGCACTGGTGAGGGCGAGGCCAGGGTGGTCGAGCCCGCTTCTTCGGTGCTGCCACCGTCGATGGTATGCCGGGGTGTCCGTCCGCCGAAGTCGACGTGATCGCCGTGGTCGGGTGGGCAGAACTCGTCGCGGCGCCCACACCCCGATCACGGTCCCGGATCCGGTGGCCGACGTCCCCCGGACGGCATCGTTGTCGCCAAGGAGCGATGAACAGTACGTTCGTCTCGTAGCGCTCGGGGTGACTGGGGGGGTCTGGTGCTGGAGACGTTGCTGACGACGGCTGCCGGGGCCGTCTCCGCCACGGTGGGCGTCCTGGTCGGCGGTGTCGTGACGCGTCGCGCCACGGAGCGTCAGTGGCTGCGTGACCAGCAGCTCGTCGCCTATCAGGAGCTGTTCGGCCACTACGCGAAGTTCACGATGGAACTCAGGCGAGCTCACGGTGACCGACGTGGATGGGACTACGACTGGGGTGAGTGGAACGCTGCTCTTATGCGCGTGAGCCTGGTCGCCCCTCCGGGGATCGCCGCCGAGATCGATGCGTTCGGCCGTGCCGTCGGCTCCTTCCTCGACCAGGTGGCCCGGACACGCGATCCGCTGCGTGACCCGATGAGTCCGGAGGAGTTCGAACGAGCCAGAGCGGCACCGGCCCAGGCGCAGGTGAAGCTGGTCAACGCCATTCGGCGATCACTGAGCCGTGATCGAAGCGGACTGCCCTTCGGCATCGGTGGGTGAGAGACCGGGCTCGGTCCCCACCGATTCGCCGGTTCACCGTCAGGACTTCGCCGAGCGGGGCTGGGTGTTCGGGATGCGGGTGGTGAAGAACATCGCGAGGAGCGCGGTGAAGGCGAGGATGGCCAGCGCGGCGCGCAGACCGTCGATCCTGGCCTTCTCGTTCGCGTCGAGCGCCGCCTCGGACACCTGCTTGCTCGTGCCCGCTTCGTCGAGGGCGGACTTGAGCTGGGCGTCCGACAGGAAGGGCACGCCGCTCTCGAGATTGACGCTCGCCTGGTTCTTGACCTGGGACGGGATATCCGGATTGTTCTCCACGGTGGTGAGGAAGGACGTCGTCATCGTGGCGATCAGAATCGATCCGGCGAGTGCCGTGCCGATCGAGGCGCCGAGGTTGGTGACGGCGTTCTGGACACCGCCGACCTCGGCGCTCTGCTCCTCGGGCACCGCGGACACGGTGACCGCCCCGAGCTGGGACGCCAGCGCGCCCATGCCGAGTCCGATCAGCAGCAGGGGGAGGGTCACGATCTCCGCGCCCGCGTTCACGTCGAGCGCGGCCATCAGGGCCACGGCGCCCGCGAACAGCGCCAGGATCCCGAGCCGGACCACCCGCCGCGGTGACACGTCCGGGAGCAGGCGGGGGATCAGGACGGCGGCCGCCAGCAGGGTCACGGACAGCGGCAGGATGCGGGCGCCGGTCTTGAGCGCGGACAGGCCGAGGGCCACGGAGAGGTAGAGCGGTACGACGAAGAAGACGCCCATCTGGACGAGGTACTGGAAGAAGAACATCGTCAGTCCGCCGGTGAGCTGCCTGTTGCGCAGCATGGCCGGGTCGACGAGTGGCTCCCTGCGCCGCCGGACCATGCGGGCCTCCCAGAGCAGGAAGAGCCAGACCAGCAGCAGACCGGCCAGCATCAACCACACGACGAGGGAGACCCCGAGCCAGGAGGGCGCGTCGGGCTTCGGCTGGAACCAGCCCCATTCGTCGGAGCGCAGGACGCCGTACACGAAGAGCCCGAGTCCGAGCGCGGACAGCAGGGCGCCGATGAGGTCGACGCGAGGCCGTGCGCCGACCGGGGCGTCGGTGATACGGCCCGCCAGCGCCAGGATGCCGAGCACCATGACGACCTCACCGACGAAGACCCACCGCCAGGAGAAGTACGTGGTCGCGACGCCGCCGACGAGCGGTCCGACCGCGATGGCCACGGCTCCCGCGGCGGCGACCAGGCCGTAGGCGGCGGGCCGGCGCTCCGTGGCGAAGTTGCTCGCCACGAGTGCCACGATCGCGGGCAGGATGAGGGCCGCCCCGATCCCTTCGAGGAACGACCAGCCGAGCAGCAGCACGGGCAGGTTCGGTGCGAGGGCCGTGGTCAGCGAGCCACAGCCGTAGATGACGCAGCCGATCATGAAGGCGCGTTTGCGGCCGATCAGCGCCCCCACCTTGCCGCCGGGGATCATGAACATCGCCATCACGAGGGTGTAGGCCGTGATGGCGCCCTGTACGCCGGTCACCGTCGTGCCCACGTCCTCGGCCACCGTCGCGATCGAGACGTTCATGACCGAACTGTCCAGTGCCATCAGGAACTGACCGGCCGCGAGCGCCAGCAACACGATGCGCGCCTTCGACGGATTCCCAGCAGCTTCTGTCCTGGTTGCCATGCGCGCATCGTCCCAGCCGTCCCGGCGCTCGGGCGGCGACCCGCCCCGGAGGTCGGCCGGTTGGCGCAGTCGCCGAAGGACGGCCGGTGAAACCGGCGGTCGGGCGTTGCCGCCGGGACCTCCCGAGGTGCGGTGAGGCACTGGCGGGCACAGATTGGAAGTAGCCCGAACGGCCGAAACCCCGTGCACGGTGACGCGGGGCGGTACGACGTGGAAGCGGGAGGAACCGGCGATGGGCATGGATCCATCCGATCGCGGGCGCCGTCGGCGCGCCGGCGGGCCCGGCCGTGCACGCGGCCTTCCGGTGGGCCCGGCCGTGCAGGCGGACTTCCGGAGGATCCCCCGCGCGCGGGCCCGCAGCCGCCTCGCCCTGCTCGCGACCGGCAGTTTCGTGATCCTGGCCTTCCGCGCCGACCTCGGTGCATCGGAGCGACGGGGCGGACAACTGCCCTCGGCCGCGGTCCGCCGACCGGGCCGCACGCGGATCGGAGACACCCATGAAGGACCTCAAGTTCGAGCAGAAGCGCTCGCTGTCCCGCCATGAGGCGGCCGACCAGCTCATGGCACTCGCAGCGGCGCTGCGGAAGGGCGAGGACGCGGAACTGGACATGGGCCCGGGGACGCTGAGCCTGAGGGTCCCCGACGACCTCCGCGGCGAGATCGAGGTCGAGATCGGCGACGGGGAGATCGAGCTGGAGATCGAGCTCAAGTGGTCGACCGCGAAGTGAACCGACCGCGCGCACTGGCCCGTTCAAGCCTTTGTCCTGTGAGTGGAAGAAGTTGTACTCAATCCACTCCTAAGTTCTTCTCAGTCAGGTAAATCGCTGCTACGTTCCTCTTCGGAAGCCGGACGACTCCTCCGACGGAGACAGGCGCCTGGTCCCCAGCCGTGGGCGAGGGGAGGGGAGAGGCTCGTGAGACGTATGACTGCTCGACCTGAGAACACGCATCAGGCGCGGCTGCTTCGTTTACTGCGTGACAGCGGGCCCAACTCCCGCGCCCAGCTGGGTGATCTGGTGGACCTGTCCCGATCGAAGCTGGCCGTCGAGGTGGACCGGCTGCTGGAGACGAGGCTGGTCGTCGCGGACGGGCTCGCGCCCTCACGCGGTGGCCGGCGCTCGCACAACATCCGGCTCGCGCCGACGCTGCGTTTTCTCGGCGTCGACATCGGTGCCACGTCGATCGATGTGGCCGTGACGAACGCGGAGTTGGAGGTCCTGGGCCATCTGAACCATCCGATGGACGTCCGCGAGGGACCGGTGGCGGTCTTCGAGCAGGTGCTGTCGATGGCCGCCAAGCTGAGGGCCTCCGGTGTCGCGGAGGGCTTCGACGGGGCCGGCATCGGTGTCCCGGGGCCGGTCCGCTTTCCGGAGGGTGTGCCGGTCGCGCCTCCGATCATGCCGGGCTGGGACGGTTTTCCCGTACGGGAGGCGCTCAGCCAGGAACTGGGCTGCCCCGTCATGGTCGACAACGACGTGAACCTGATGGCCGTGGGGGAGCAGCACGCGGGCGTGGCCCGTTCCGTGCGCGACTTCCTGTGCATCAAGATCGGCACCGGCATCGGGTGCGGGATCGTGGTCGGTGGCGAGGTCTACCGGGGGACGACGGGCAGCGCCGGCGACATCGGCCATATCCCGGTGGAACCCGAGGGCCGTGCGTGTGCCTGCGGCAACCGCGGTTGCCTGGAGGCGCATTTCAGCGGTGCCGCGCTGGCCGCCGACGCCGAGGAGGCCGCGCGTACGGGCCGGTCGGTGGAGCTTGCCGCCCGGCTGGAGACGGCCGGGCACCTGACGGCCGCGGATGTCTCGGCGGCCGCCGCGGCGGGGGACGCCGTGGCTCTCGAACTCATCAGGGAGGGCGGGAGGCGTCTGGGCCAGGTCATCGCCGGGCTGGTCAGTTTCTTCAATCCGGGGCTGGTGGTGATCGGCGGCGGTGTGACCGGGCTCGGGCACACCTTGCTGGCCAGCGTCCGGACGCAGGTCTACCGGCAGTCCTTGCCGCTGGCCACGCGCAATCTACCCATCGTGCTGGGGGAGTTGGGGCCGACCGCCGGAGTCATCGGCGCGGCCCGGCTCATCAGCGATCACGTCTTCTCACCGGCCTGACCACTGGCGGGCCCGCCGGCCACCACCGACCCCGATGAGTGCCTCGGCACCCCGACGGCACCGCCACCGACGGCAGGCCACCACCCGAGGGCGACGCCGTAAGCCCTTGGCTTCGCTGCCGTGATCCCGGCTCGCCGCCCCGACGACCTCGTAGCCCGCCGCACGACCCGCACGGCACTTCGGTGATCGATTCCGTCCACAGCGACGGCCGCACGGCCGCCTTCCGTCTTCGGCTCCGCCCAACCGGTACGCC
>NZ_RSAJ01000079.1 GCF_003933965.1 Streptomyces sp. RP5T | reverse complement strand
CGCTCGACCACCCCCTGAGCGCCGCCACGCCCTCGCAGGAGAAGGACCCCGCCATGCGCGCCACCACCATCCACGCCCCCTACGACATGCGCGTGGAGGACGTGCCCGAGCCCGTGGTGCACCTGCCCACCGACGCCGTGCTCCGGGTGCTGCGCGCCTGCATCTGCGGCAGCGACCTGTGGGCGTACCGCGGCGAGGCTGCCCGGCAGCCGGGGCAGCGGATCGGCCACGAGTTCCTCGGTGTGGTCGAGGAGACCGGCTCCGAGGTCCGCACCCTCAAGCGCGGTGACCTCGTCGTCGCGCCCTTCGTGTGGTCCGACGGCGTCTGCGACTACTGCCGCGAGGGCCTGACCACCTCCTGCGAGCACGGCGGTTTCTGGGGGTCCGTCGGTTACGACGGCGGCCAGGGCGAGGCCGTCCGCGTCCCCTTCGCCGACGGCACCCTCGTACGGCTGCCCAAGGAGGCCGCCTCCGACGACCACCTGCTGGCCTCCCTGCTGACCCTCTCCGACGTCCTGGGCACCGGCCACCACGCGGCCCTCGGCGCCGGGGTCCGCCCGGGCGCCACGGTCGCCGTCGTCGGTGACGGAGCCGTCGGCCTGTGCGCGGTCCTGGCCGCCAAGCGGCTCGGCGCCGAACGGATCATCGCCCTGGGCCGCCACCAGGTCCGCACCGACATCGCGCGCCGGTTCGGCGCCACCGACATCGTCGCCCAGCGCGGGGACGCGGCCGTCGAGGAGGTCCGCGAACTCACCCGCGGCCAGGGCGCGCACGCCGTCATCGAGGCCGTCGGCACCGAGCAGTCCATGCGGACCGCGGTCGGCATCACCCGGGACGGCGGCGCCATCGGCTTCGTCGGCGTGCCGCACGGCAGCGGCACCGGTGTCGACCTCGACGTCCTGTTCGACCGGAACATCGCCCTGCGCGGTGGTGTCGCACCGGTCCGCGCCTACATCCCCGAGCTGCTCCCCGACGTCCTGGACGGCACGGTCGACGCCTCACCCGTGTTCGACATGACCGTCGGCCTGGAGGGCGTCCCGGACGGCTACAAGGCGATGGACGAACGCACCGCGCTCAAGGTCCTCGTCACCAACTAGCGGTCACCCACCAGCGTTCACCGACCAGCGGTCACCGACGAGCGGGCGGGTCACACAACGGCCCTCACCAGTGGATCGGCAGCGGCAGCGCCGTCAGCAGCCCCGACACCACGACCACCAGCCCCAGGGCGACGACTTCCACGCGGGCGGGAACACAGGCGGTCAGTGGGTCGGGGCCGCGACTCAGCCGGATCCTGGCCCACAGGGCGAGCGCGGCGACGACCGCCACGAGGAGCACCTTGGCGAGCAGGGCGCGCCCGTAGGCCGTGTCCGTCAGCTGCTCCAGGACCGTGCCGGGCGGCATGCGGCGCAGCGTGCTCCACACGCCGGTCGCGGACACGGCGGCGAGCAGAACGACGGCCACGCGCGCGTAGAGCCCGAGCAGCGCGGCGCCCGGCTCCACGGGGCCCCAGAGGCGCAGCGTCCGCAGCACGCACAGCAGGCCGCCCGCCCACAGGACCGCGCACGTGAGGTGAACCAGCGTCAGCCCGGAGCCGAGCAGTGGGGCGTGCTCGGTCGCCGGATGCGCGCGCAGGGCCTCCGCCGCGACCACGGCGGACAAGGGCCACGCCCGGACGGCCGGACGGTCCGAACGGGCGCACAGGGCGGCGATCAGGAACGCGTTGACCTCCAGCAGCGCGAGCTTCCCGTCCCGCGACGCGTACAGGCCGCCGACATCGATCCCGGAGAGGTCGCGGGGCATCAGATTGCCGGTCGCCACGACCGATGCCAGGCCGAGCGCGGCGAGCAACCCGGCGGCGGCCGCCAGGGGAGCCCAGGAGCGCGGGACACGCGGGGGAGTGCCGGGCACCGAGCGGACCAGCCGTCCCGCGAGCAGCTCGCCCAGCGGCACGCACAGGGCCGCGAAGAGCACCGCCCGCAGCAGGGCCACGACGCCGACGCCGGGCGCGGCGGCCTCCCCGGTGCCGTGCAGCGCGGCGGACGGACCGAGCAACGGTGTCGCCGTGGCCAGTGCCGCCAGCACGAGGACGGCGACCGCCCGGCGAGGGCCGGGGCGCCGCGGAGGACTGCCCCCGCCGGCCGCCTCGGAGGCGGGTCTCGTCAGGGTCACCGTACGATCCTGGCCACAACGGGCGGAACCGGGCAACTGAAACGAAACAAGTGGGGGTACGGCATTCCGGCCAGACATGGTGTTCCCGAGGCCGGTTCGGCCCGCTCATTGCCAGAGCGCGGCGTCCGTCCCCCACGGCACCGGCGGCCGGCCCCAGTCCACCGGGCCATCCTCGAAGGAGACCGGCGACAGCGCGTACCGCAGCCGTCCGAGCGCGCTGTCCCTCTCGGACAGCCAGGGCCCGGGACTGTCGTAGGGGCCGCTCTCGGCGTCCTCCGTGGCCGTCGCGGCCGTGGCGTCCAAGCCGTCGGTCAGCCACCGGGCCGTCCGCGCGAGCGCCAGCCGCACGAACCGGCTCCCGCCCTCGTGCGACTGCTCGGCCAGCGCCCGCAGCACGGCGGCCGCCAGCAGATAGCCCGTCCCGTGGTCGAGGGCCTGCGCGGGCAGGACTCCCGGCCGCTCCGCCGACCCCTCCAGCACCGCGATCCCGGTGGCCGCCTGCACGAGGCTGTCGAAGCCCCGCCGTTCCCGCCAGGGCCCGTAGGAGCCCCACGCCGACAACTGGGCGACCACCACCCCGGGCCGCCGCTCGGCCAGGGCCTCGGCGGACAGTCCGAACCGGTCCAGTGCACCCGGTCGGTACCCGGTGACGACCACGTCCGCCGCCGCGAGCAACTCCTCGAAGGTCTGCCGGTCGGTGGCCAGGTCGAGCGTCGCCGACCGCTTCCCGAGGCCCGTGTCGGCGTGCTGGTCCGGCAGTTCGGGCAGGTGCGGCGCGTCCAGGCGCAGGACGTCCGCGCCGAGCAGGGCGAGCGTGCGGGTGGCGACCGGACCCGCGAGCACCCGTGTCAGGTCCAGGACGCGCAGACCGGCGGCGGGGAGCAAGGGTGAGCCGCTGACCGGAGCGAAGGTACGCGTGCGTGCCGTGTCCAGCCGCCCCCGCTCGACGAGGGGCCGTCGGGCCACCTCGGCCGCCTGTGGATGAGCGGCCCACTGCTGAGGGGAGCGCAGGGCGACGGCGAGACCGCCGGCCGCGTACACGGCTTCCTCGACATCCAGGGCCGACCGCTCGGCGAGCGCCGCCTCGACGGCCGCCGTGTCCTCCGGCACCCCCAGCGCGTCGAGCAGCCGCGCCCGGTGGTGGGGGTAGTTCGCATGCGTTCGCACCCACCCGTCCGCCGTCCGCCAGAACCGGGACAGCGGTGCGAAGGTGACCGGGGCCCGGCCGTTGATCAACAGGTGACGCTCGCTCAGGAAGGCGGTGGCGACCGCCCCGTCGTCCACCCGGACCGTCGGCGCTTCGGCACGCCCGGCCCGCAGCGCGGCGAGCTCGGCGGCGGCCCGCGCGCACTCGGCCACGCAGGCTCGCGCCAGCTTCAGCACGGGAAGGCGCCCCTGGAGAGCGCCCTCCCGCACCACGAACTTGATTCTCATCATGACTGCACTATGCAGTATTGACTGAATCAATATATGGACGGACCTTGACCGTCCCGAACCGCTACTTCGTCACCGCGTCCAGGGCGTCCACCATGCCCCAGCCGTAGAAGCCGTTGCGGTTCTTGGACCCCTCGCACACCGCGTCGACCTTGCCGTCGCCGTTGATGTCGTACGGGTCCGTGCACGGCGTGGCGTCGGCCTCGGCGTACAGCAGCGCCTTCACCAGGGCCGGCGGAGCGTACGGGTGCGTCGACTTGATCAGGGCGGCCACGGCCGCGGCGTGCGGCGAGGCCATCGACGTACCGGCCATGTAGCCCCACTTGCCGCCGGGCAGCGTGCCCAGGATGAGGCCGCTGGTCGCGGGCGGAGCGGGCGTCTGGTAGGCCGTCGAGTCACCACCGGGCGCGGCGACGTCGATGACGCCCAGACCGTGGTTGGAGAAGGACGACTTGATGCCCTTGGCGCCGGTCGCCGCGACCGTCACGACACCCGGCAGCTGGGTCGGTATGTCGAAGCACTCCGACGGGTCGATCACCCGCTCCGAGGGCGTGCCGTCGTTGGGCGAGACCGGGTCGGTGATCTCGTCGGCCGCGAGGTCGTAGTTCTCGTTGCCGGCCGCGGCGACGTTCACCACGCCCCGCTTCTCCGCGTACCGCGAGGCCCGGGTGACCGCCTCCACGAGCGCCTTCTGGTCCGGGTCGTCGGTGCAGTTGAAGTACCACGGGTCGGTGTAATAGCTGTTGTTGGTGACGTCGACGCCGTGCGTGGCCGCCCACATGAAGCCGCAGACCACGGCCTCGGTGTAGAAGTACCCCGCGGTGGTCGACACCTTGATGCCCGCCACCTTCACGCCGGGCGCCACACCCGTCATGCCGACGCCGTTCTTGGCGGCCGCGATCTCACCGGCCACGTGCGTGCCGTGCGGGCTCTCCTCGGCGCTCGGCCGCCACGCCCCGTCGGCGGTGTCCGGCTTGCCCGTCACGCAGTTGACCGAGGCGGCCCGGTCGAAGTTCGGCGCGAGGTCCGGGTGGGTGTCGTCCACGCCGGTGTCGATCACGGCGACGGTCACCCTGCTGCTGCCGAGCGACTTCTCGTGCGCCTTGTCCGCCTTGATGGCCGGCAGATCCCACTGCAAGGACTCCAGCGGGTCCTGGCCGGCGTCGGCGGCGGCCTGCGCTGCGGCCATCTGCGACGAGCTGAGCGCCTTCGGCGTCCCCTCGTCGGTCGTCGACTGCGCGGGCAGCGGCGCGTTGCGCGTGTTGCCCGCCGACTCGACCCCGCGGACCTTGCGGATCGTCTTGGCGAAGTCGGGGTTCGACGAGTGGACGACGATCACGCCGATCTGGTCGTACGACGTCACGATCGTGCCGCCGGCCTTGCCGATGGCCTTCTTCACCTGGGCGGAAGGACCGTGCCCGGGGCGGACGTTGACGACGTAGCTGAGCGCCGTCCCGTCCGTGGCGGCGGCGGTGAGGACGTCGCTGACGGCGCCGGGGGCGGCGGCAGCCGTGCCGGACAGGTCCGTCGCGGACGCCGTGGCGCCCGGCAGGAACGCCATCGCCGTCGCGACGGCCATGCCGAGCGGGATCGCGAGCGTGCGCCGGTGGCGCGGGTGGAGCCCAGTCATGATGCGAATCTCTCCAGTTCGTTCTCGGGACGAGCGGACCGTGCGGGTGGTGCCTGATCGGGCGGAGTCCTGGGACCGGCGGGTCACTTGACCGCGCGCAGCGCGTTGACGATGCCGAAGCCGTAGAACCCGTTGACCCGGGTGCCGCCCTCGCACACCGCGTCCTGCGTGCCGTCACCGTCCTGGTCGTACGAGGCCGGGCAGCTCGTGGCGTCGGCCTGAGCCTTCAGCAGCGCCTGCAACTGGGCCGGACTCGCCTTCGGGTGCGTCGACTTCAGCAGGGCGGCGACGCCCGCGGCGTGCGGCGAGGCCATCGAGGTGCCCTGCAGGAAGCCGTACCCGCCGTTCGGCATGGTCGACAGGATGCGGCCGTTCTGCGACGGCGTGTCCGGGATCTGGTAGAGCCGGTCGCCACCGGGCGCCGCGACGTCGATGACGCCCTTGCCGTACGAGGAGTAGTACGACTTGAGGTTCTTGAAGCCCGTCGCGCTGACCGTGACGACACCCGGGAGCTGGGTCGGCACGTCGAAGCACTCGTGCGGGTCGACGGTCCGCTCCACCGGCGTCGAGTCGTCGGGGCTCGAATCGTCGACGAGGGCGTCGGAGTCCAGGTCGTCGTTGGAGTTGCCCGCCGACGCCAGGCTGAGCGTGCCCTTGCGCTGCGCGTACTGCTGCGCCCTGTTGACCGAATCAACAATGGCCCGCTGATCCGGATCGTCCATGCAGTTGTACAGCCACGGGTCAACGTAGTAGCTGTTGTTCGTGATCTCGACACCGTGGTCGGCGGCGAACACGAAGGCGCACACGACACTCTCGGGGTAGAAGAGGCCGTTGCTCCGGTCGGTCACGTTGATGGCGGACACCTTCACGCCGGGCGCGACCCCGGCCACGCCGATGCCGTTGCGGGCCGCGGCGATCTCGCCGGCCACGTGCGTGCCGTGGTAGTCGTCCGCGGTGTACGGCCGCCAGGAGCCCGGGGTGGTGTCCGGGACACCGCCGTCGCAGTTGGCCGACTGCGAGGCGGAGAAGTTCGGCGCGATGTCGGGGTGGGTGTCGTCGACGCCGGTGTCGATCACGGCGACGGTCACCCTGCGGCTGCCGGGGTTGATGCCCGCGGCCTTGTCGGCGCCTATCGCGCGCAGGTCCCACTGGTCGGCTTCCAGGGGCTCGCTGCCCGGCGTGGCGGCCGAGGCCTCGGCGACCTTCGCGGCCTGCGCGTCCGACAGGACCTGGACCGCGCCCTCGTCGGTCGTGCCCGCCGGGGTCAGGGCCGAGGTGCGGGTGGCGCCGGCCGACTGGACCCCGCGCACCGCGCGGATCTTCTGGGCGAAGTCCGGTGCCGAGGAGTGGACGACGATCACGCCGATCTTCTCGTACGCGATCACGACGGTGCCGCCGGCCGCCGGTATCGCCTTCTTCACCGCCGCGATCGTGCGGCGGTCCACCTTGGTGTTGACGACGTAGGACAGGTTCGTCGCGTCCGCGGCCCGGACCGTGCCCTCGCCGGAGGGCGCTGCCGAGGCCGCCGAGGGCAGGAAGCCGAGTGAGGCCGTGAGGGACAGCACGACGGGCACAGCGAGCGCGAGGCCGCCCCGGGAACGTCTTGAACGTCGGGAACGCGGCTGGGACATGGGGTCTCCACATCATCCGGAAACGAAACCGGCCCGAGACACAGGTGTCGCTCGGGCAGGTACATGACGGGTGGTGCAGGCCGAATCTATGTCCCGCAGTCGCTGGCCAGCAATGACTTCCCCAAGGTGAGTTCGGAAAGAAGCAAAGCCAGTTGAACCGGTCCCAGCGCGGCGCCGTGACCTTGAGCAGGGAGCGCGAGGACACTCGCCCCCGATCCCCGTCACAACCGCACCGCAACGCGAGGAGACTCCGTGGCCACCGACGCACCGCCACCCTCGAAAGAGACGCACAAACTCCCCACCACCGAGGAGTTCACCGAGGTGCAGGAGAGCGCGGAGTTCGGTGAACTGCGCCGCTCCTACCGTTCCTTCGCCTTCCCGCTGACCCTCGGCTTCATCGCCTGGTACCTGCTGTACGTCCTGCTCTCCAACTACGCGGGCGACTTCATGGGCACCAAGCTCTTCGGCAACATCAACGTGGCCCTGGCACTGGGCCTCGCGCAGTTCCTGACCACGTTCCTCATCGCCTGGTGGTACTCGCGCGTGGCCGCCGCCAAGTTCGACCCCAAGGCCGAGGCGATCAAGTCCCGGATGGAGGGCGGCGCATGAGCCCCGCGATCACCCTGGCGGCCGGAGAGGCCAGCGAGCACCGGCCGCTGATCATCAGCCTGTTCGCGGTCTTCGTCGTCGCGACCCTGGTCATCACGGTCTGGGCCGGACGCCAGACCAAGGACGCCTCCGACTTCTACGCGGGCGGACGGCAGTTCACCGGCTTCCAGAACGGTCTCGCCGTCTCCGGCGACTACATGTCCGCCGCGTCCTTCCTCGGCATCGCGGGCGCCATCGCCCTCTTCGGCTACGACGGCTTCCTGTACTCCATCGGCTTCCTGGTCGCCTGGCTCGTCGCCCTGCTCCTGGTCGCCGAGCCGCTGCGCAACTCCGGCCGCTACACGATGGGTGACGTCCTCGCGTACCGGATGCGCCAGCGCCCGGTCCGTACCGCGGCCGGCACCTCCACCATCGTCGTCTCGATCTTCTACCTGCTGGCCCAGATGGCGGGCGCGGGCGTCCTGGTCTCCCTGCTGCTCGGCATCACCAGCGACGCCGGCAAGATCGGCATCGTCGCCCTGGTCGGCGTCCTGATGATCGTGTACGTCACCATCGGCGGCATGAAGGGCACCACCTGGGTCCAGATGGTCAAGGCCGTCCTGCTGATCGCGGGCGCCCTGCTGCTGACCTTCCTGGTGCTGCTGAAGTTCGACTTCAACGTCTCCGACCTGCTCGGCTCCGCCGCCGACAACAGCGGCAAGGGCGCGGCCTTCCTGGAGCCCGGCCTGAAGTACGGCGCCACCGGCACCACCAAGCTGGACTTCATCTCGCTCGGCATCGCCCTGGTCCTCGGCACCGCGGGACTGCCGCACATCCTGATCCGCTTCTACACGGTGCCCACCGCCAAGGCCGCCCGGAAGTCGGTCATCTGGGCCATCGGCCTCATCGGCGCCTTCTACCTGATGACCCTCGCCCTCGGCTTCGGTGCGGCCGCGCTCATCAAACCGGACGAGATCATCGCCTCCAACAAGGCGGGCAACACGGCGGCACCGCTGCTGGCCCTGCATCTGGGCGGTGTCGACTCCAACTGGGGCGCGATCCTGCTGGCCACCATCTCGGCCGTCGCCTTCGCCACCATCCTCGCGGTCGTCGCCGGCCTCACCCTGGCCTCGTCCTCGTCCTTCGCGCACGACATCTACGCCAACGTCATCAAGCGCGGTCAGGCCACCGAGAAGCAGGAGATGAGCGCGGCCCGCTGGGCCACCGTCGGCATCGGCGCGGTCTCCATCCTGCTGGGCGCCCTCGCCCGCGACCTCAACGTCGCCGGCCTCGTCGCCCTGGCCTTCGCGGTCGCCGCCTCCGCGAACCTCCCGACGATCATCTACAGCCTCTTCTGGAAGCGGTTCACCACCTCCGGCGCCCTGTGGTCGATCTACGGCGGTCTCGTCACGGCGGTCGGCCTGGTGCTGTTCTCCCCGGTCGTCTCCGGCAAGCCCAGCTCGATGTTCCCGGACGTCGACTTCCACTGGTTCCCGCTGGAGAACCCGGGCATCATCTCGATCCCGGTCGGCTTCCTGCTCGGCGTCATCGGCACCTACCTCTCCAAGGAGGAGCCGGACAAGGGCAAGTACGCGGAACTGGAGGTCCGGTCCCTGACCGGCACCGGCGCACACTGACACGCCCCTCGGAGCGGCCGCCTCGTAGATCCCTACGACGCGGCCGCTTCGTACGTCGTCGGATCGGGCACTGTCGTTGTCAGTGACGTCACGTAGGCTCGCACGTGACGGAGAAAGACGAGTCCAGCACTGATCCGCGACGAGGGAGGGGGCCCACGTGCTCATCGACACCTACGGCCGGCAGGCCACCGACCTGAGGGTCTCGCTGACCGACCGCTGCAATCTGCGGTGCACGTACTGCATGCCGGAAGAGGGCCTGCAGTGGCTGGCCAAGCCCGACCTGCTCACCGACGACGAGATCGTCCGCCTGATCGACATCGCCGTCACCTCCCTCGGTATCGAGGAAGTCCGCTTCACCGGCGGCGAGCCCCTTCTGCGCCCCGGCCTGGTCGGCATCGTCGAGCGCGTCGCGGCCCTGGACCCCCGCCCCCAGATGTCCCTCACGACCAACGGCATCGGCCTCAAGCGCACCGCGAAGGCCCTGAAGGCGGCAGGCCTGGACCGGGTCAACGTCTCTCTGGACACCCTCCGCCCGGACGTCTTCAAGACCCTCACCCGCCGGGACCGCCACCGGGACGTCCTGGAGGGCCTGGACGCGGCCCGCGACGCCGGTCTGACCCCCGTCAAGGTGAACTCCGTCCTGATGCCGGGGCTCAACGACGACGAGGCCCCCGACCTCCTCGCCTGGGCCGTGGAGCACGACTACGAACTGCGCTTCATCGAGCAGATGCCCCTGGACGCCCAGCACGGCTGGAAGCGCGACGGCATGATCACCGCCGGGGACATCCTGACCTCCCTGCGCACCCGCTTCGAGCTCACCGAGGAGGGGGCGGACAAGCGCGGCTCGGCCCCCGCGGAGCGCTGGATCGTCGACGGCGGCCCCCATGTGGTCGGCGTCATAGCCTCGGTCACCCGCCCCTTCTGCGCGGCCTGCGACCGCACCCGTCTCACCGCCGACGGCCAGGTGCGCACCTGTCTGTTCGCCCGCGAGGAGACAGACCTCCGGGCCGCCCTGCGCTCCGACGCCGGTGACGAGGAGATCGCCCGCATCTGGCGCGAGGCGATGTGGGGCAAGAAGGCGGGCGCGGGCCTGGACGACCCGACATTCGTCCAGCCGGACCGCCCGATGTCCGCGATCGGGGGCTAGGGCGTGTTGCGAAAGTCCCGCCTGCCTCGCGACGCCATGCACGCGCCCCCATCCTCGAACCTGCTGCGCAGGGCTCGGACGGGGGGACCCCCTTCGCCGCACCGGGCGAAAGCCCAAGTACATCCAGTACGAGGGCTTCCGCCCGGCACGCCGAGAGCACGCACCTGACGCCGCGAGGCCCGCCCTTCGGGCGAACGACGGGACTTTCGCAACACGCCCTAGGCCCCCTCGGGTGCCTGCCAGTCCTCGAACTTCACGACGTCCTTGAGGAAGCCCCGCACCCCGAGGAACTGCGACAGGTGCTCCCGGTGCTCCTCGCAGGCCAGCCAGGTCTTCCGCCGCTCCGGCGTGTGGATCTTCGGGTTGTTCCACGCGAGCACCCACACGGCGTCGACGTGGCAGCCCTTCGCGGAGCAGATCGGGGTCTGGTCAGTCACGGAAATTCGTCTCACAACCGGGGTGGAAAAGGCGACGCCGAGCAGCCACGGGGGGAGCTGCCCGGCGTCGGTCTGTCGCTCCGACGGGGGATGCGGAGCGCGTACGAAGTATGTCACGGGTAACCCTCGACCCGGCACCGGAACAACATGATTGATCTGAGCTTTTCTTGAGCTTGGTGACAGCGGAACGCGTCACGTCCGCTCGCGCGGTTCACCCCGGGCGCCCGGCTCCGTGCTGTCCGCGCCGCCTTCCGGCATGGATTCCGCGAAGTCGTCCTCGGCCCGCGGCGGCATGATCATCTGCCGGAAGGGAGCGGTCACGAAGGTCGACGGCAGCGAGGGTGCGTTCTCCCGCCCCGCGTTGGCGATGACGACGGCGATATAGGGCAGAACGGCCCCCAGGACCAGCGCCACGATCGCGACGTGCCGTTCCACGTTCCAGAGGGTGGCCGCGAGCACCACCGACAGCGTACGGACCGTCATCGAGATGACGTACCGGCGCTGACGTCCGCGCACGTCGTCCTGAAGGCTCGTCCGGGCTCCGGTGATCCGGAACACCTCGGCGCTGCCGCCGCCATGCTGCTTCCGCATCACATTCCACCATCCGCCCGCATCGGACTGTTCCCGGCTCCGCATCCGCGCCGTACCCGGTGGAGGTACCGGACCCGGACTGCTTCCACGTTACGCCGCGCCTGCGCCGCCTTCGAGACCGGGGCACCTCCCGCCTGGGCCGACGGCCTCACCCCCGGCGCGTACGGTCGTACCCCGCATGCGGCGTAGGGCGTACGGACGGACACTGTCCGTAATGCTCACGTAGAGCCGTACGAGGAGGCAGCCATGGGCTGGTTGTGGGCGATCATCGTGGGATTCGTGCTGGGCCTGATCGCCAAGGCGGTCATCCCCGGCAAGCAGCACAGTCCTCTCTGGCTGACCACCATCTTCGGCATGCTGGGCGCCGTCGCGGGCAACGCCATGGCCCGCGGGTTCGGCGTGGAGGAAACCCCCGGCATCGACTGGAGCCGTCACATCTTCCAGCTCATCGCCGCGATCATCATCGTGGCCGTCGGCGACATGCTCTACATGGCGACGTTCGGGAAGAGAAAGCTGCGGGCCTGACCGAAGCCGCGGAACCTGACCGAAGCGGCGGAACCTGACCGAAGCAGCGGAAAGGGGCGCGGACAATCTCCGCGCCCCTTTCGTGTTCACGCTCCGGTGACCTCCACAGCGGCGAGGTTCTTCTTCCCGCGCCGCAGCACCAGCCAACGATCGTGCAGCAGGTCCTGCGGAGCGGGGACGGCGTCCTCAGCGGTGATCTTCACGTTGTTCACGTAGGCACCGCCTTCCTTGATCGTCCTGCGCGCGGCCGACTTGCTGGCGACCAGTCCCGTCTCGGCCAGCAGGTCGACCACCTGGGCCAACCGGTCGACCTTGATGTTCGGCACCTCCGAGAGCGCCGCGGTCAGCGTCCGCTCGTCCAGCTCCGCCAGCTCACCCTGCCCGAAGAGCGCACGGCTCGCGGCCATCACCGCGGCCGTCTGGTCCGCGCCGTGCACCAGCGTGGTCAGCTCCTCGGCCAGCGCCCGCTGCGCGGCCCGGGCCTGCGGCCGCTCCTCGGTCTGCTTCTCCAGCTCCTCCAGCTCCTCGCGGGACCTGAAGGACAGGATGCGCATGTACGTGGAGATGTCCCGGTCGTCCACGTTCAGCCAGAACTGGTAGAACGCGTACGGCGTCGTCATCTCCGGGTCGAGCCAGACGGCGCCGCCCTCGGTCTTGCCGAACTTGGTGCCGTCCGCCTTCACCATCAGCGGCGTCGCCAGGCAGTGCACCGAGGCGTGCGGCTCCAGCCGGTGGATCAGGTCGAGCCCCGCCGTGAGGTTGCCCCACTGGTCGCTGCCGCCCTGCTGGAGCGTGCAGCCGTAGCGCCGGTACAGCTCCAGGAAGTCCATGCCCTGCAGCAGCTGGTAACTGAACTCCGTGTAGCTGATGCCCTCCTGGGACTCCAGCCGGCGTGCGACCGAGTCCTTGGTGAGCATCTTGTTGACGCGGAAGTGCTTGCCGATGTCCCGCAGGAACTCGATGGCGGACATCCCGGCCGTCCAGTCCAGGTTGTTCACCATGGTCGCGGCGTTCTCGCCCTCGAAGGACAGGAACGGCTCGATCTGGGCGCGCAGCCGGGTGACCCAGTTCGCGACGGTCTCCGGGTCGTTCAACGTGCGCTCGGCCGTGGGGCGCGGGTCGCCGATCTGGCCGGTCGCCCCGCCCACCAGCGCCAGCGGGCGCAGGCCTGCCTGCTGGAGCCGGCGCATGGTGAGGACCTGCACCAGGTGACCGACGTGCAGACTGGCCGCGGTCGGGTCGAAGCCGCAATAGAACGTGACGGGACCGTCCGCGAGCGCCTTGCGCAAAGCGTCCTCGTCAGTGGACAGGGCCCACAGCCCACGCCACTTCAGCTCGTCGACGATGTCCGTCACGGTTCTCGTATCTCCTCGGAATGTCCTCGGGCAGTCGGGTGACTACCGGCTACGAGGTTATACGCCCTGACTGACAGAACTCATATTGAAATCCGGGACCCGCAACGCCGGCATCGCGGCCCTGGTGAACCAGTCGCTCCACTCCCTCGGCAGCGTCTTCTCCGTCCGCCCCGCCTCCGTCGCCCGCCCCAGCACGTCGACCGGCGACTCGTTGAACCGGAAGTTGTTGACCTCGCCGACCACCTCGCCGTTCTCGACGAGGTACACGCCGTCCCGGGTCAGCCCGGTCAGCAGCAGCGTGGCGGGGTCGACCTCGCGGATGTACCAGAGGCAGGTCAGCAGCAGTCCCCGCGTGGTGTTCGCGACCATCTCCTCCAGGGAGACGTCCTGGCCGCCGTCCAGGATCAGGTTGCCGATCGCCGGGGCGACGGGCAGCCCGGTCAGGCCCGCGCTGTGCCGGGTGGTGGTCAGATGCGCCAGCGTGCCCCGCCGCACCCACTCGGTCGCCCCGACCGGAAGGCCGTTGTCGAACACCGACTGATCGCCCCCGGAGGAGTGCGCGACGACGAACGGCGCGGTCTCAAGGCCGGGCTCGTTCGGGTCGCTGCGCAGCGACAGCGGCAGATCGGTCAGTTTCTCGCCGACCCGGGTGCCGCCGCCCGGCTTGGAGAACACCGTCCGCCCCTCGACCGCGTCCCGGCCCGACGCCGACCACAACTGGTAGATCAGCAGGTCCGCGACCGCGGTCGGCGGCAGCAGCGTCTCGTAGCGGCCCGCGGGCAGCTCGACGCGCCGCTCGGCCCATCCCAGGCGTACGGCGAGCTCGGCGTCCAGCGCCGTCGGGTCGACGTCCCTGAAGTCCCGCGTGGAGCGTCCGGCCCAGGCCGAGCGGGTGCGGTCCGGCGACTTGGCGTTGAGCTCCAGCGTGCCGCTGGGCTGGTCGTGGCGCAGCCGCAGCCCCGTGGAGGTGCCCACGTACGTCGAGACGAGCTCGTGGTTGGCGAAGCCGTACAGCTCCCGGCCGCCCGCACGCGCGCGTGCGAAGGACTCGCCGAGCGCCGGCGCGAAGTCGGCGAAGACGGCCGAGGAGGTCTCGGCGGGCGCGTCCGTGAAGTCCGGGGACTCCGGCACGCCCGTGACCAGCGGCTGGGCGTCCTCGGCGGGCGCGGCACCGCGGGCTGCCGCTTCGGCGGCCCGTACCAGCGGCTCCAGCTCGTCCGCGGTCACCGCGGAGCGGGAGACCACCCCGGAGGCGGTGCCCTCCTTGCCGTCGACGGTCGCGACGACCGTGAGCGTGCGCCCGCGCGTGACACCGTTCGTCGTGAGCGCGTTGCCCGCCCAGCGCAGGTTGGCGGTCGACTGCTCGTCGGCGATCACGACACAGCCGTCCGCCCGCGACAGCGCGAGGGCCCGCTCGACGATCTCGTACGGCTTGTTGGTACGCGGGCTCATCGACCGGCCTCCTGCGTGGTGTTCAGAATGTTGACGCCCTTGAAGAGGGCCGACGGGCAGCCGTGCGACACCGCCGCGACCTGCCCCGGCTGGGCCTTGCCGCAGTTGAACGCACCGCCGAGGACATAGGTCTGCGGGCCGCCCACCGCGGCCATCGAGCCCCAGAAGTCGGTGGTGGTCGCCTGGTAGGCGACGTCCCGCAGCTGCCCGGTGATCCGTCCGTTCTCGATCCTGAAGAACCGCTGGCCGGTGAACTGGAAGTTGTAGCGCTGCATGTCGATGGACCAGGACCGGTCCCCGACCACGTAGATGCCGCGGTCCACGCTGCCGATGAGGTCCTCCGTCGACATGCCCGCCGGGTCCGGCTGCAGCGACACGTTGGCCATGCGCTGCACCGGGACGTGCCCGGGGGAGTCGGCGTAGGCGCAGCCGTTGGACCGCTCGAACCCGGTCAGCTTCGCGATCCGCCGGTCCAGCTGGTAGCCGACCAGCGTGCCGTCCTTCACCAGGTCCCAGGACTGCCCCTCGACGCCCTCGTCGTCGTAGCCGATGGTCGCGAGGCCGTGCTCGGCGGTGCGGTCACCGGTGACGTTCATCAGCTCGGAGCCGTAGCGCAGCTTGCCGAGCTGGTCGAAGGTGGCGAAGGAGGTGCCGGCGTAGGCGGCCTCGTAGCCGAGCGCGCGGTCCAGCTCGGTGGCGTGGCCGATGGACTCGTGGATGGTCAGCCAGAGGTTGGACGGGTCGACGACGAGGTCGTACAGGCCCGCCTCGACGCTCGGCGCCCGCATCTTCTCGGCGAGCAGCTCCGGGATCTGCTCCAGCTCGCTCTCCCAGTCCCAGCCGGTGCCCGTGAGATACTCCCAGCCGCGTCCGACGGGCGGCGCGAGGGTCCGCATGGAGTCGAACTCGCCGCTGGACTCGTCGACCGAGACGGCCGTCAGCTGCGGGTGCAGCCGGACCCGCTGCTGCGTGGTGACCGTGCCCGCGGTGTCGGCATAGAACTTGTTCTCATGGACGGTGAGCAGCGAGGCGTCGACGTGGTTGACCCCGTTCGCCCCGAGCAGCCGCGCGCTCCAGTCCGCGAGCAGCGCCGCCTTCTCCTCGTCCGGCACCGAGAACGGGTCGATCTCGTACGACGAGATCCACGTACGGTCGGCGTGCACCGGCTCGTCGGCCAGCTCCACCTTTCCCCACTGCCCGAAAGGCGTGGGAGGTGCCCCCGCGTCGGACCCGGCCGCCCGGATCACCTGCGCGGACAGTTTCGCCATGGCCACGGCCTGCGAGGCGACCTTCGCGGCGGCGTCCAGGGTCAGGTCCACGCCCGACGCGAAGCCCCAGGTGCCGCCGTGCACGACCCGCACCGCGTACCCGAGGTCGGTGGTGTCCGAGGACCCGGACGGCTTGGCGTCCCTGAGCCGCCAGGACGCGCTGCGCACCCGCTCGAACCGGAAGTCCGCGTGCTCGGCCCCGAGCGCACGCGCGCGTGCCAGCGCGGCGTCGGCGAGAGCACGTAGGGGAAGCGCTGTGAAGGCTTCGTCGATGGTATGAGGCACCTGGGTCTCTTCCTGTCGGCACGGGGGTGGGTGACGGCTGGTCCGATCATGTCGCGGCGACCGGTGCCCGGACCACACGTTTGTGACCGCCACCGGCAACTTTCTGTAGGGACCCGACAGCGAGTCCCGTAAGCCACTGTCGGTGCCCGAATGTCCTCCGGTCGGACCGGCCCGATAGGTTTTCGGGGAAGCCGCCTGTCATCCAGGGTGTTCGGGCGGATGTGTCAGACCCCAAGGGAAAGGGTGATCCGTTGAGCCGCTCGGTTCTCGTCACCGGAGGCAACCGGGGCATCGGCCTCGCCATCGCCCGCGCGTTCGCCGATGCCGGCGACAAGGTCGCCATCACGTACCGCTCGGGCGAGCCGCCGGCCGGCTTCCTGGCCGTCAAGTGCGACATCACCGACACCGAGCAGGTGGAGCAGGCCTACAAGGAGATCGAGGCCGAGCACGGCCCGGTCGAGGTCCTGATCGCCAACGCCGGCATCACCAAGGACCAGCTCCTGATGCGGATGTCCGAGGAGGACTTCACCTCGGTCGTCGACACCAACCTCACCGGCACCTTCCGCGTCGTCAAGCGCGCCAACCGCGCCATGCTGCGCGCCAAGAAGGGCCGGGTCGTCCTGATCTCCTCGGTCGTCGGCCTCTACGGCGGCCCCGGCCAGGCCAACTACGCGGCCTCCAAGGCCGCCCTGGTCGGCTTCGCCCGCTCGCTCGCCCGTGAGCTGGGCTCGCGCAACATCACCTTCAACGTCGTCGCGCCCGGCTTCGTCGACACCGACATGACCAAGGCGCTCACCGACGAGCAGCGCGAGGGCATCGTGAAGCAGGTGCCGCTCGGCCGTTACGCGCAGCCCGAGGAGGTCGCCGCGACGGTGCGGTTCCTGGCCTCGGACGACGCCTCGTACATCACTGGAGCCGTCATTCCCGTTGACGGCGGACTGGGAATGGGTCACTGAACACCATGAGCGGAATTCTCGAGGGCAAGCGCGTCCTGATCACCGGTGTGCTGATGGAGTCCTCCATCGCCTTCCACGCCGCGAAGCTGGCCCAGGAGCAGGGCGCCGAGATCATCCTGACCGCGTTCCCGCGGCCCACGCTGACCGAGCGCATCGCCAAGAAGCTCCCCAAGCCCACCAAGGTCATCGAGCTCGACGTCACCAACGACGAGCACATGGGCCGCCTGGCCGACGTGGTCGGCGAGGAGCTCGGCGGCCTCGACGGCGTCGTGCACTCCATCGGCTTCGCGCCGCAGGACGCGCTCGGCGGCAACTTCCTGAACACGCCGTTCGAGTCCGTGGCCACGGCCATGCACGTCTCGGCGTACTCCCTGAAGTCGCTGACCATGGCCTGCCTGCCGCTGATGCAGAACGGCGGCTCGGTCGTCGGCCTCACCTTCGACGCGCAGTACGCGTGGCCGCAGTACGACTGGATGGGCCCGGCGAAGGCCGCCCTGGAGGCCACCAGCCGCTACATCGCCCGCGACCTGGGCAAGCAGAACATCCGCTGCAACCTGATCTCCGCGGGCCCGATCGGCTCCATGGCCGCCAAGTCCATCCCGGGCTTCAGCGACCTGGCCGCCGTCTGGGACGACCGCTCCCCGCTGGAGTGGGACCTCAAGGACCCGGAGCCGGCCGGCAAGGGCATCGTCGCCCTGCTGAGCGACTGGTTCCCGAAGACCACGGGCGAGATCATCCACGTGGACGGCGGCCTGCACGCCATCGGCGCCTGATCTCCGTACGGCGTCGACGCCCCGTTCCCCCAGGGAGCGGGGCGTCCCCCGTTCGGCCTACCAGGCCGGGCGCGCACGGTCCGCAACTGGGCACCCTGGATTACGCGTTCATTCGCGATTCCCTCCCCAGTACGGCCGAGGAGGTCCCCTTGTGCGCCTGTCCCGCAGTCTGGCCTCAGTGACCGCAGCCGTCTGTCTCGTGATGTCCCTGTCGTACGAAGCGATGTCGAACCCGCGCGTGGAGAAGCCCCGAGCCGTCGCCTCGGAGCTGTTCGGCGCGTCCTGCCGCAGCAAGGTCACCGGATCCCGGGTGACCACCTACTGCCACAACCCCTATCCGCGCACCGACGGCGTCCGTCTGCACATCGAGTGCGAACGCTGGTGGGACCTCGACACCGACAGCGCCGAGGTCGCGGCCGGGCCCGCGCAGACCGTCCGGCTGACCGGCCGGTGCTGGAAAGAGGTCCGCTCGGTGTGGGTCAGCCACCGGAAGCTGGCGCGCTGAACCGGCCCGGACGGCACAGGAAGGGGTAGCCGGCCGCCTCCTCGGCGGCCGCCGCCGTGTCGCCCGCGCGGATCGCGTCGACGAGCCGGGCGTGGTCCATGTACATCTCCGGCGTCAGCTCCTCGCCGACGTCCTCGCGCAGCCAGTCCCGCAGCACCGCGCCGAGGTCCGCGTACATCTCGGTCATCACGTCGTTGTGCGAGGCGGCCACGACCGCCAGGTGGAAGGTGGTGTCCGCCGTCACGAAGGCCTCCGCGTCGCCCGACGCCCAGGCCTCGTCGCGCCGCACGAGGAGCGCGTCGAGCTGCCCGAGGTCCTTCTCGGTGCGCCGCTCGGCGGCCAGCCGTGCCGCGGACGACTCCAGGGTGGAGCGCAGCTCGGCGACGTGCCGGGGGTCCGCGTCGGCGAACCTGCGGTGCATCACGCCCGCCAGCTCGCTGGTGGCCACGACGTAAGTCCCCGAGCCCTGGCGGATGTCCAGCAGGCCGTTGTGGGCGAGCGCGCGGACGGCCTCACGGACGGTGTTGCGGGCCACCCCGAGCTGCTCGACCAGCTCCGGCTCGGTCGGGATCCGGGAACCGACCGGCCACTCGCCCGAGGTGATCTGGGTGCGCAGTGCGGCGATGACCTGCTCGGACAGCGCCGAACGGCGGGGATGGCTCAGGGGCATGGCACACCTTCGCACGGACGGGACGGCAGCGGGCGACCCGAGGATGGACAACCAATCATCCTATGATTCTATGATGGGGGACATGGCAAGCGAGGAAACCCGCACGGTGAAGTCCACGACGGCACGCCCCGACGCGAACGCCGGCCACTCCGCGGCCGATCCGGAAGTGGCAGCCGCAGTGCCCGGCCCGCGCGCGTGGGCGGTGCGTCTGGTCGTCGTCGGCATCGTGCTGTCAGCGCTCAACCTCCGCCCCGCCATCACCAGCCTCGGCGCCCTCCTCGAAGAGGTGCGCGACGGGCTCGGCATGAGCGGCAGCGTGGCCGGCCTGCTCACCTCGGTGCCCCCGCTGTGCTTCGCCGTCTTCGGCGTCACCGCCCCCCGCCTGGCCCGCCGCTTCGGTGCGGGCGCGGTGGTGTGCGCGGGCATGGTCGCCATCACGACGGGCCTGCTCGTACGGCCGTACACGGGCTCCACGGCGGGCTTCCTGGCCGCCAGTGCCCTCGCGCTCATGGGCATCGCCGTCAGCAACGTCCTGATGCCCGTCATCGTCAAGCGCTGGTTCCCGGACCGGGTCGGCTCCATGACGGGCCTGTACTCGATGGCCCTGGCCCTCGGCACCTCGGCGGCGGCCGCCGTGACCGTCCCGGTGACCGAGGCGCTGGGCGGCAGCTGGCAGTCCGGACTGACGGTGTGGGCGGTCCTGGCCGCGGCGGCCGTCCTGCCGTGGATCCCGCTCGTACGGGACCGGGGGCCGGCGTCGAGCGAGCCGACGGCGGGCCGGGACACGGCCCGGAGCGTGCACACGCGCGTGGAGGGCGCTGGACCCGTCCGGCACGTGCACGCGCGCGTGGAGCCGCCCGCGCTGCGGATCACCCGGAGCCGGACCGCCTGGGCGCTCGCCGTCTTCTTCGGGCTCCAGGCCACCGCCGCCTACATCACCATGGGCTGGATGGCGCAGATCTTCCGGGACGCGGGCGTGCCCGCGGGCACCGCCGGGCTGCTGCTGGCCGTCACGATGGTCATGGGCGTCCCGCTGGCCTTCGTCATCCCGCGCCTGGCCACCCGGCTGCCGCACCAGGGCCCCATCGTCGTCGCGCTCGGCGTCTGCGGCCTCGCCGGATACGCGGGCCTGTACCTCGCCCCCGCCGCCGGCGCCTGGGCCTGGGCCGTCCTGCTCGGCGTCTCCAACTGCGCCTTCCCGCTGGCCCTGACCATGGTCGGGATGCGCGCCAGGACCGGCGCGGGCGTCGCCCAGCTGTCCGCGTTCGCGCAGAGCACCGGCTACCTGATCTCCATCCCGGGACCGCTCCTGGTGGGCGTGCTCTACCAGCACAGCGGCGGCTGGGGCCTGCCGATCGCGCTCATGATCGGCCTGATGATCCCGCAGATGGCGGTCGGCGTGCTGGCGGGCCGCGACCGTACGGTGGAGGACGAGGCCGCCCGCTGAGACCACCCCTGGCGGGCCAGGCGAGAGACCGGGATGCGAGACTTGCCGTATGCCAGTGCTCGACCCGAACCCCCAGAACGGCCAGAAGAAGATGCTGCTGGTCTTCGGCTCCTTCTTCGCCATCTTCGTCGTCATCGCGATCATCGCGACGATCGCCTCACCCTGACCCGGCTCACGCGCTTCCGGGTCGGGGGTGGGGTTAACCCCCCATCCCCTAGGGGGCGAGTGTCAGGGTCAACTGGGTGGATCACCGGATGGGTTGAGGGCCGCCGGATCCGTACCTTCGAGACGTGACCGCGGGAAGCGGCGCACAGAGGACTCGGAGACCAGCGGAGGCACTCATGTCGGCCCCTACGCACACCCCGCCCCACCCGGCGACCCGGGGCGGCGTCGACATCCGGCTGCCCTGGTGGGCGCTCGCCCTGCCGGCGCTCGCCTTCGTGGCGCTCCTGGCCCTCATCCTCAATCCCGCCGACGCGCACGCGGCCTCCGGCGACCCCCTCGTCACCCAGCTCCTGGCGCGAGCGCAGCAGCTCATCACGGGCTGAGCACCCCTGAAGCCGCCCGTCAACTCCCTGCGCCCCATGGCCTGTTTCATGCGAAGCTGGATTCCATGAGCGTCGCAGATCCCCGCAGGATTGTCCTTTTCCGGCATGCGAAAGCCGACTGGCCACAGGTGACCGACCACGAGCGGCCGCTCGCCGACCGGGGCCGAAAAGATGCAGCGGAAGCCGGACGACGGCTGGTCGACTCCGGCATCCCGCTGGACCTGGCCCTCTGCTCCACCGCGACCCGGACCCGCGAGACCTGGAAGCTCGCCGTGCAGGAGTTCCCGCACCGGCCGAAAACGGTCTACGAGGAGCGGATCTACGAGGCCTCTCCCGGTGAGCTGATCGCCCTGCTGAACGAGACCCCGGACGACGTGCACAACGCCGTCATGATCGGCCACAACCCCGGTGTGCAGGGCCTCGCCGAGATCCTCGCGGGCGCCGCCGAGGGAGACACGCGCCGGCGGATGAGCGACCGCGGGTTCCCGGCCGCCGCCTTCGCCGTCCTGTCGTTCAGCGGCCCCTGGAAGGCCCTGGAGCCCGGCGTGGCCACCCTCGTCGAGTACTGGGCGCCCTCCGACTGACGACACACCCCTCCCCGCCCGCGCGAGAAACACCAGGGGCCCGGCACCGTCACGGTGCCGGGCCCCTGCCGATCCGTCTCGTCGGAGGTCAGCCCTCCTCGTGCGCGTCCGCCGCCTCGACCTCTTCACGGGTGACGCCCAGCAGATACAGCACGGTGTCCAGGAAAGGAACGTTCACCGCGGTGTGCGCGGCCTCCCGCACCACCGGCTTGGCGTTGAAGGCGACACCCAGCCCAGCCGCGTTCAGCATGTCCAGGTCATTGGCGCCGTCGCCGATCGCCACCGTCTGGGACAGCGGCACCCCCGCCTCGGCCGCGAACCGGCGCAGCAGCCGCGCCTTGCCCGCACGGTCCACGATCTCCCCGGTGACCCGGCCCGTCAGCTTCCCGTCGACGATCTCCAGCGTGTTCGCCTGGGCGAAGTCCAGCCCCAGCCGCTCCTGCAGGTCGTCGGTCACCTGGGTGAACCCACCCGAGACGACCCCCACTTGGAAGCCGAGCCGCTTCAGCGTCCGGATCAGGGTGCGCGCACCCGGTGTCAGCCGGACCTCGCTGCGCACCTTGTCGACGATCGAGGCGTCCAGCCCCTCCAGCAGCGCCACACGCGCGTGCAGCGACTGCTCGAAGTCCAGCTCGCCGCGCATCGCGGCCGCGGTCACCTCGGCGACCTCGTCCTCGCAACCGGCGTGCGCGGCGAAGAGCTCGATCACCTCGTCCTGGATGAGCGTGGAGTCCACGTCCATGACGACGAGCCGCTGCGCCCGGCGATGCAGACCGGCGGCGACCACGGCGACGTCCACGCCGAGCTTGCCGGCATCCGTCACCAGGGCGGTGCGCAGCGGCTCGGTCTCGACCCCGGACACCGCGAACTCGACGGCCGTGACGGGGTACTTGGCCAGCCGGAAGATACGGTCGATGTTGCCGCCCGCCTTGGCGATCTTGGCGGCGATCGCGGCGGTGGCCTCCGCGGTCAGCGGATGACCGAGCACGGTGACCAGGGAGCGTCCCAGGCCCCGCGGCCGGTTGTCACCGAGACCGGAGATGATCTCCGCCTGCATCTTGATCGACTCGGCCCAGCTGTGGACGGTCGCCCGCAGGTCGCCCTCCAGCGCCCGGGGCGGCGCGATCACGAGCGCGCACAGCACCATCCGGCCACGCGTGACGACCTGCTCGATGTCGACGACGTCGACCGAGTAGGCGGCGAGGGTGTCGAACAGGCCGGCCGTGATGCCCGGCCTGTCCTTCCCGAAGATCTTGACGAGAAGGGTGGGGACGTCGGAGAACGAGGTCTGCTCAGCGCTCATGGTGCTCCCACCGTATCCGGCACCCAGTGCCTTCTGCTCCCGCGGTCCGTCTGACGGACACGGAACACTGGGTGTCGGACGGGTGGCGAGATCCTTACCGGGGGGACACGGGCACACCTCCGTCAGTGAGCCCCGCGTGTTCCCTGCCCGGTCAGCGGCGCCCCTTCGGGC
>NZ_RSAJ01000799.1 GCF_003933965.1 Streptomyces sp. RP5T | reverse complement strand
CCCCCGGCGCAGTCGCCACCGTCGGTACGGTCTGCGGCTCCCGGGCGCCGGCCGCCACCGCCCTGCGACGGTTGATCAGAACCACACCGGCCACAGCGATCGCGCCTCCGATCAGCTCGATCGGATGCGGGGTCTCGCCCAGCCATACGAACGACACGAGCAGCGCGACCGGCGGCACCAGATACAGCGCCGCGGTGGAGGCCGCCATGGGCAGCCGGGCCACGGCGTACCCCCAGATCACGAACCCGAGCGCGGAGGGGAGCAGCCCCAGGAAGAGCACCGCCCCCAGGGCGCCGGCCGGAGCGCTGACCACTGCGCCGACGGTCCAGGGCAGCAGGGGCAGGGCGAAGAGCGTGCCCGCCACCATGGCGTACGTCGCCACTTCCAGGCCGGTGTAGCGCCGCAGCAGCGGCTTGCTGGCGAAGTGGTAGACGCCCTGGACGACGGCGGCGGCCAGGACGACCAGGGAGGCCGCGCTGAAGCCGGAGAAGCCTTCGGCCAGGGTGACGACGGCAGTGCCGGCGATGGCGATGACACTGCCCACGACGACATTGCGGGTGAGCGGCTCCGCGAGGAAGACGCCGGCGAGCAGCACGCTGAACACCGGGGCGACGGCGATCAGCAGGCTCGCCGTTCCCGCCTCGACATGTATCTCACCCCAGTTCAGCAGGATCTGGTAGGCGGTCATGCCGCTGAGCCCACACATCGAGATCAGGGGGAGATCGCTTCTGCGGGGCAGACGTACTCCGGCGAACGGAGCGAGGACGAGCAGTGCCGCGGCCGCGATGGCGAGCCTGAGGAAGGACAGCGCGGCGAGGCCCAGCCCGTCGACGCCGACTCGGATCGCGGGAAAGGCCGAGGCCCACAGCACGACGGTGCCCGCCAGTGCGAGGAAGCGCGGGGAAGCGAGGTGGAGGTTCACTTCTCCAACGTCCCACCGGGCACCGAAAAGAACAATTTAGTAGTTTCTTTCCAATGCCACACATTCTCTTACGTGTCGGTGTCGGCGGGTCCCCGCAGCGTCCAGCCCTCGGCTGTCACCTCGGCGTGCATGTCCTCGGGGGAGACCGTCTCGCCGCAGCGGTCGCAGACGGCCCGGGGGGTGAAGTCGTGCTCATGGTGGAGCAGTCGCAGCGGGGACGAGGTGGTGAGCCAGCGGTCGCCCCAGCGCAGCAGCTCGTGGATGACGCCGAGCAGGTCGCGGCCCGCCTCGGTGAGGTGGTAGCCGTCGTGGCGCGGCTCGTCGGGCAGCGGGCGGCGCTCCAGGACCCCGTCCGCCACCAGGCTCTTAAGTCGGGCGGACAGCCGGTCGGTGGGGGCGCCGGTGTTCTTGGCGATCTGGCGGAACCGGTGGTTTCCGAGCGAGACCTCCCGGACGGCCAGGAGGGACCAGCGGTCGCCGACCACCTGGAGCGCGGCGGCGATCGAGCAGGGGCGGCCGGGTACCTCGTACGGGTCGATGCGGTGCGTCGTCACGATGCGAGTATGCGCTCCATGCTTTGATTATCAAAGCTTAGGCAATTCCGAGCCCTCCGGCCGCTCCATGGTTTGAATATCAAACCCAGTCGTGTTTGTCTGGTCGCATGACCCAGTCGGTTTGGTTTTCAAAGCGCCGTGTCGCCTCAGTCGTGATCCTGCTGGCGGTCTTCATGACCAACCTCGATCTCTGGATCGTCAACGTGGCGCTCCCGGCCATGGGCTCGTCCTTCGCCTCCTCCCAGGGCGGAGCCACCACGCTGGGATCCTTGTCCTGGGTCCTCAACGCCTACGCCATCGCCCTGGCGGCCCTGCTCGTGGTGGCGGGCCGGATGGGAGACCGGATCGGACAGCGGCCGGTGTTTCTCGCCGGAGTCGCCGTCTTCACGCTCGCCTCACTGGCCTGCGCCCTCGCGCCCGACCTCTGGATCCTGGTGGCTGCCCGGGCCCTGCAAGCAGTGGGCGCCGCGGCCCAACTGCCCACCTCCCTGGCACTCCTGCTCGCCACCGTGCCCACCGAGAACCGCACGCACGCCACCCGCAACTGGGCCGCTGTCGGCGGCCTCGCCGCCGCGACCGGCCCCGTCGCCGGCGGCCTGCTGGTCCAGGTCGACTGGCGCTGGGTCTTCGTGATCAACGTGCCCATCGGTATCGCCACCGTGGCGGCGGGCCTTCGGGTCCTGCCCCCGACGACACGACGGGAGGACGGGCGCCTGCCCGACGTACTGGGCGCCCTGCTGGTCACCGTCTCCGTCGCCGCGCTGTCCGGTGCGCTCGTGCAGGCCCCCGACTGGGGCTGGTCGGACAGCAGGAGCCTGCTGCTGTTCGCGGCGGCCCTGATCAGCGGCGCCGCCTTCGTCGTCCGCTCGCTCAGGCACAGCCACCCGCTGTTCGAACTCCACCTGCTGCGACTGCCGTCGTTCGGCACCGCGAGCATCGGCACCTTCGTCTTCGGTGTCGCCTTCGCCATCATGCTTCTGTCGAACGTGCTGTGGTGCCAGGAGATCTGGCACTGGAGCGCTCTGCGCACGGGAGTGGCCATGGTGCCGGGCCCTGCCCTGGTCCCCGTCGTCACCGTGCTCACCGCCCGCGCCGCACGCCGCCTGGGCCACGGACCGCTCATCACGGTCGGCGGACTGCTCTTCGCCGCCGCCATGCTCTGGCGCGCCTGCTTCGCCTCCGTACGCCCCGCGTACTGGCTCGATCTGCTGCCCAGTCAGGTCCTGGGCGGCGTGGGGGTGGGACTGACCCTGGGCACCCTGGTGGCCGCGGGCGTCAGTTCCCTGCCCGGGCACCGCTCGGCCACCGGATCGGCACTGGTCAATTCCGTGCGGCAGATATCCGCCACGGTGGGCGTCGCCCTCCTCGTCGCCGTCGTCGGGGCCCAGGTCGGCCCCGCGCAGCGCCAGGAGTTCCGCGCGGCCTGGCTGGTGGCGGCGGCACTGGCCCTCGTGACCGCCGTCGTCGGTGCCCGGATCACCCGCGGCGCGGCCCGCGACCGCCTGGTCCGCGACGAACCGAACCTCCACGCCGGCTCGGTGACCGAGGCTCGCTGACACGCGTCGGCATCCACCGGGGCACCTCCCGCGGACGGCCGGTGCGCGGTGGCGGGCTCTCATAGGATCACCGCGTGTCCCGACCCGCCC
>NZ_RSAJ01000798.1 GCF_003933965.1 Streptomyces sp. RP5T | reverse complement strand
CCATCCCCGCCGTGCGTGCCCACACCCCGGCGCGCGGGCCCGGCTGGCGTCCGGCCTCGGGACTGCGCGTGGTCGTGAACGACGCCGGCCTCGCCGACGAGGGACGCCTCCTCGCCGGTGAGCTGGGGCTGACGTACGCCGGGCAGAAGGACGACGTCCGCGCCGGGGACGTGCGCCTCACGCTCAACGACGACGAGGGCGCGGACCCGGAGTCGTACCGCATGACCGTGCGCGGCGGCCGGGTCGCCATCAGCGCGCCGGACGACGCGGGGGTGTTCTACGGCACCCGCACCCTCAAGCAGGAGGTGCACGGTGGCGGTACGGCGCCGGAGGGCGTGGTGCGCGACGAGCCCGCCAAGCCGGTGCGCGGGTTCATGCTGGACATCGCGCGCAAGCCCTACACGGCCGGGTGGATCGAGGACCGGGTGCGTGAGCTCGGCGATCTGAAGTACAACCAGCTCGGTCTCCACTTCTCCGACGACCAGGGCTTCCGGATCCAGTCCGACTCGCACCCCGAGGTCGTCTCCCGGACGCACCTGACGAAAGCGCAGGTCAAGAAGATCCTCGCGCTCGCGGCGCAGCGGCACGTCACCGTCGTACCGGAGATCGACTCGCCCGGGCACCTGGGCGCGGTCATCGCCGCGCACCCCGAGCTCCAGTTGCGCAGCGCGGCCGGGAGCGCGCCGCAGGGGACCGTCGACATCTCCAAGCCCGCGTCCGCGAAGATCGTGGACGACCTGCTGAACGAGTACGCCGGACTGTTCCCCGGCGCCGACTGGAACCTCGGCGGCGACGAGTACCGCGCGCTGATGGTGTCCAGCCCGGCGACGACCTACCCCCAGCTCGCCGCCGCCGCCCGCAAGGCCTACGGCTCCAGCGGCACCGTCGCCGACCTGACCACCGGCTGGCTCAACGACCGCGCCCGCACCGTCCGGGCCCACGGCAAGACCCCGCGCGCGTGGAACGACGGCTTCTTCCGGGGCACGTCCGTCCAGCCGGCCAAGGACATCCAGGTCGGGTACTGGACCGGCAAGGAGATCGGCGCCCGGCTGCCCGTGGAGTACCTCGGCGCGGGCCGCAAGGTCGTCAACTACAACGACGAGTTCCTCTACTACGTCCTCGGGCAGCCCAACCAGTTCTACTACCCGACGGGACAGCGGATCTACGAGCAGTGGACGCCCCGCGTCCTGCGCGGCACCGCGGCCGTCCCCTCGACGTACGACGACCAGATCCTCGGCGGGTCCTTCGCGGTGTGGGGCGACTTCCCGAACGCGCAGACGCAGGCCCAGGTCGCGGCGGGCGTCCGGATGCCGCTGCGGGCGACCGCGCAGAAACTGTGGGACCCGCGCACGCCCGCCCTGACCTGGACGCGCTTCAAGGCGCTGGCGGACCGGCTGGACTGAGGAACCGGGGATTCCCGGTGGACGTACGGGGCCGCTCGACCGTATGTTCCGCATGCCGCGCGTGAGGCTCTGGGGAGAGCCCCGCGCGGTCTGCTGATCATCCACGTATCGGGGGACCCCACCATGCTCTGCACGCGCTGCCACCACTTCGAAGCGGCACCGGACGGAGTCCTGTGCAGCCAGTGCGCCGCGGCGCCCGCGTTCCAGGCCCCGCCGGCCGGTGCCCCGAAGGCCTGGCTGCGCTCGCCGGTCGGGCTCGGGCGGGCCACCGCGGTGCTGCTCGCGGTGGCCGCGGCCGTCGACGCGTTCGCCCTCGGGGTGGACTTCCTGCAGTACGACGTCTCGGGCGACGTCGCCGGGGGAGCCTACGGGGACGCCGTACTGGACCGGGCCGATCTGGCGGACGCGCTCACCGGCGTGGCCGCTTCCGCGCAGGTCGCCGTGCTGCTGGCCTGTGCCGTGGTCTTCGTGATCTGGCTCTGGCGGGCACGGGTCAACGCCGAGGTGTTCGCCCCGGACGGGCACAGCAAGGCGCGCGGCTGGGTCATCGCGGGCTGGGTCGTGCCGTTCGTGAGCCTCTGGTACCCGCGCCGGGTCGTGCTGGACGTCTGGAACGCGAGCAGCCCGGAGGGCAAGCCCGCCGGGCACGCGCTGGTCAACGTCTGGTGGACGCTGTGGCTGCTGACGAACGTCGCCGGGCGGTTCCTGGCGAACATGGCCGCGGAGGCCGACACCGCCCAGGAGATCCACGACACGATGACCCAGATGATGTTCGCCGACGGTGTCGACCTGGTCGCCGCCCTGGTCGCCGCCGCCGTCGTGCTGCGGCTGACCCGGATGCAGGACGAGAAGGCCCGCAGGGGACCGGCGGTACCCGTCGCCCTGTGACGGATTCGGTCCTTCCTGCTGCCAACCGACGTACGCATGTGGTGTATTCGGGCCCCAACCGCACCGAGCAGCCGGGGGGACCGGGGATGGGCTACTGGGGTTACTTCGTCGTGGGCCGCGGGGAGCGGCCGCTCGCCGAGCTGGACGCACTGGCCGGCGCCGAGGGCATGGTGCTGCGCGAGTCGGCGCCCGGCGGATGGCAGGTCTGGGAGTACGCGAACGGCGAGGGCGACGTCGGGAACATGAACGCCCTGGCCCTGGAGACCGGTTCGCCCGCCCTCTTCGGATACGTCATGGACAGCGCCTCGGTGGTCCTGGAGGCGGCGGGGCCGCGGAGCGGGGCCTGGACGACCTGTCTGGCCCGGGCCGCCATGGCCGGGTACCTCGGGGACGACGAGGACGGGCTGACCCTGGAGGACTACTTCCTCGAACCCCCGGACGCGGCCGCGCGGGCCGTCGCCTGGGCCGCGGAGGCGGGACACGAGGTGGCCGAGGAGCCACTGCTCGACGTTCTGAACGCGGACCCCGACCCATTGGCCGAAAACCTCTTCTTCCGTATGCTCGACCGGCTCGGTGTGGTGCCCCTGTGACACTCCCGGGTTATCGCGCGCAGTAAGGGGAAGTGCGGGTTCCGTGAGGGGACACCGTTCGGCGAGGGAGGCGTGGATGAGTCTGGTGGAGCTGATCGGCCAGGCCGACGAACGCGGACTGGCCGCCAGCGGGTTGGCTTGTTTGGATCGGTGCGTACCGCTGCTCGGTGGCGACGACGAGATCCTGCGACCCCTGTGGGCCGGGCTCGCGGACGAGGCCGGGGCCGAGGAGTGGGGCGAACGGCTGGAGC
>NZ_RSAJ01000797.1 GCF_003933965.1 Streptomyces sp. RP5T | reverse complement strand
CCTCCAAGGGGGGACGGGCCCCTCAGGGGGGACGGGTCCGCCGCGCCGATGACCGACCCGCGCCGATGACGACCCGGGCCGGTCGGCCCTCCGCAGGGACGTACGACCCCTGCCGTGGGCCCTGCTCGGGGACGAAGCTCGAACCGGGAGGTGGAGTTCATGGTCCGTCACGTCACCGCCGGTCCCGACGGGTCGCGCGAGAGCCGGACGGCGGCCGTGCGGTCCGTCTCCCCGGTCGTGGCCCGGCACCGGATCCGCCGTGGCGCGCTCGGCGCCCGCATCGGCCCCGTCACCCACCGCGTTCCTGCACCACTGCATCACCCCCGTCGCCGTCGTCCCGCACAACTGATGCGGTAATCCCGAGGAGTTGAACCATGAAGGCAGCGGTTGTACGAGCCTTCGGCGAGCCCCTGGTCATCGAGGAACGTCCCGACCCGGAGCCCGGCCCCGGCCAGGTGCGCGTCCGTGTCGAGGCGTCCGGGCTCTGCCACACCGACATCCACGCCGCCCGCGGCGACTGGCCCGTCAAGCCGAACCCGCCCTTCGTGCCCGGCCATGAGGGCGTCGGCATCGTCGAGAAGCTCGGCGAGCAGGTCACCCACCTGTCCGTGGGACAGCGGGTCGCCGTGCCCTGGCTCGGCAAGGCCTGCGGACGGTGCGAGCACTGCCTGTCCGGCTGGGAGACGCTGTGCGAGGCGCAGATCAACACCGGTTACGGCTGCGACGGTGGCTACGCGGAGAAGATGCTGGCCTGGGCCGACTTCGCCCAGCCGGTGCCGCACGGCGTCAGCGCCGTCGACGCCGCCCCGCTGACCTGCGCCGGCGTGACCACGTACAAGGCGCTCAAAGTCGCCGGTGTGCGGCCCACGCAGCTCGTCGCGATCTCCGGTGTCGGGGGGCTCGGTCACCTGGCCGTGCAGTACGCCAAGATCGCGGGAGCCCGGGTGGCCGCGATCGACGTGACCGACGAGAAGCTCGAACTCGCCGCCGAACTCGGCGCCGACATCGTCATCGACGCCCGCAAGCACGACGTGGGCGAGGTGCTCAAGGGGTACGGCGGAGCACACGCCGCGATCGCCCTGGCGGTCAACGAGGACGCCTTCGCCGCCGTCAACTCCGGGCTCCGGCGCGGCGGGAAGCTGGTCATGGTCGCCCTGCCCGCGCACGGCACCGTGCAGGTCCCGATCTTCGACACCGTCCTCAACGGGACGAGCGTGATCGGTTCGATCGTCGGCACCCGGCAGGACCTCGCCGAGGTCTTCCAGCTGCACGCGGCCGGCCGGACCAGGGTCATCTCCGAGACCCGCCCGCTCGCCTCGGTCAACGAGTCCATCGAGGACGTGCTGCGCGGTCAGGTCAGGGCCCGGATCGTGTTCGACCTCGGTGCGGGGCGGTGAGCGCGATGTCGACGGATCTTCCGGTCGTCGTCGGTGTGGACGGCTCCGAGCCCAGTCTGCGGGCCGTCGACTGGGCGTCCGACGAGGCCGCCCTGCGCGGACTGCCGCTGCGGATCGTGAACGCCTGTCTGTGGGAGCGCTACGAGGGTGCCGCCCTCGCCCAGGACCTCGGCAAGCCCTCGTCCGAGGTGCTGCCGCAGGACGTCGTCGAGGGCGCCGTCCGGCGCGCCTCCGCCCGTCATCCCGAGCTGAAGGTGACCCCCGAGGTGGTCTTCGAGGAGCCGGAGTACGCACTGGTGCGGGAGAGCCGCGACGCCTCCGTACTGGTGACGGGCACCCGTGGCCGCAGCGGCATGGCCGAGACGCTGCTGGGTTCCGTCAGCCTGGCGGTGGCCGGGCACGCGCACTGTCCGGTGATCGTCGTCCGGGGCAGCCACGACAACCAGGCCCGGTCCGGGCGGCACGGCCGCGTGGTGGTCGGGGCCGGCGGGAAGTCGGCCCTGGACTTCGCCTTCGCGGAGGCCGCGCGCCGCGGAGTGCCGCTGGAGGCGATACGGGCCTGGCGGTGCCCGGCGCACGAGACCACCGACCATCCGCTGCTGGCCGGGGAGCCCGCCCGGCTGCACGAGCAGCAGGCGGTGGACGTCCTGGACGCGGCGCTCCGGGACGCGCCGACCGATGTCGAACTGCACCGCCGTACCGTCGAGGGCCCGGCCGGGACGGTGCTGGCCGGGGCCTCGGACCACGCCGACCTGCTGGTCATCGGCGCGAGGCGCCATCCGCGGCACTTCGGGCTCCAGCTCGGCCGAGTGGCCCACCGGGTGCTGCACCACTCCGCCTGCCCGGTGGCGATCGTGCCCGAGCAGGAGTGAGCGGCTCGGGTCACAGGCCCGCCGCGTGGTCGGGGACGTAGGTCTGCAGATCACGCGGCGGGCGCTCGTACCCGGTCGATGTCGGCCGCTCGGGCAGCTCCAGGACCGGGGGCGGGACCTCGTGGTACGGCACCGAGGACAGCAGGTGGGCGATCATGTTCAGCCTCGCCCGGCGCTTGTCGTCGCTCTCCACGACGAACCACGGGGCCTCCGGGATGTCGGTGTGCACCATCATCGCGTCCTTGGCCCGGGAGTACGCCTCCCAGTGGGTGATGGACTCCAGGTCCATCGGCGACAGCTTCCAGCGCCGCAGGGGATCCTCCAGGCGCCTGCGGAACCGGTCCTGCTGCTCGGTGTCGCTCACCGAGAACCAGTACTTGCGCAGCACGATCCCGGCCTCCACGAGCATCCGCTCGAACAGGGGGCACTGGCGCAGGAACAGCTGGTACTCCTCCTTGGTGCAGAAGCCCATCACGTGTTCCACGCCGGCCCGGTTGTACCAGGACCGGTCGAACAGCACGATCTCGCCGGCCGCCGGCAGCTGCTCCACGTACCGCTGGAAGTACCATTGGCTGCGCTCGCGCTCGGTCGGCTTCGGCAGCGCCGCGATGCGGGCGATACGGGGGTTGAGGTGCTCGGCGACCCGCTTGATGGTGCCGCCCTTGCCCGCCGCGTCCCGGCCCTCGAAGACCACCACCAGCCGGGCGCCCTCCGCGCGCACCCACTCCTGGAGCCTCACCAACTCCGTCTGCAGACGCAGCAGTTCCTTCTCGTAGGTCTTGCGCGACAGCCTCTCCGCGCCCTTGTCGGCCATGCCGCCTCCACCCTCCGGGTCCCACACCTGCCCGCCACCGTACTTTCCACCCC
>NZ_RSAJ01000796.1 GCF_003933965.1 Streptomyces sp. RP5T | reverse complement strand
GCTATGACCCGGAGCCCCATTCCCCCGCCTCGGCGGGCACCGGGTCATAGCCGCACAGGGCCTCCTCGGCCGCGCCGACCGCGAGGCCGGTCAGCATGACCCGGCCGTCGTCGCAGACCAGTACCGTGCGGGCGGTGATGTTGCGGTGCACCCAGCCGTGGGCGTGCAGCACCCGCAGCGCCATGAGCACGTCGGAGGCGACCTCGGCCGCCCGGTACGGCGTCAGCGGCTTCTCCACGAGCAGTGACGCCAGCGACCGCGCGGCCACCATCTCGCTGACGACCCAGAGCGAACCGCCCTCGGCGAACACGTCGAAGACCTGGTCGAGGCGCGGATGGTCGGGGATCCGGGCGGCGGCCTGCGCGGCCTCCACGGCCCGCCGCACGGCAGGCTCGGTGGGCCGGCGTGCGCCGCGCCGCCCCGGGGTGCGGCGCGCACTGTCGGGGTCCCGGGCCGTGAACCCGTCGGGCAGGCCCTCCGCGTCGAGCACCTCCGCCTCGACGACCTCGGGCAACGGCACCTGCCTGACCAGGACTTCCTGCCCGCTGTAGGTGTCGAAGGCGCGGGTCTCGGTGAGTTCGTACTCGTCGGACGGGGGCAGCGGCAGGCGGTAGCGGCCGGCGAGCACCCGACCCGCATAGTCGTCCACGTTGCCTCCCCCGGCCGTTCGGTTGGTCAATTCCGTTCGCCTCGCGGCACGTTCCTCATCCGAACCTGGATGCGGACGGTCCGCAAACACTCACGATACGTGCCGGAGGCAACCCGCAAAGAGGGGATTCCATATCTCAGGGCCCAAACACATGACCGTTCACCGCACAGCGCTTCACGACTTCGGTTCGAAGGTGCGGGCGAGCGTCTGCCATGTGTCCTTGCGCAGCTCAGTGCCCCAGTTCGCGGCTTTCGCCGTGTACATCAAGGCATATCCGAGATGGTCATTGACGACGAATCCACGGTCGATCGTCCGGTACTTCGTCCCACCCTCCACATAGGTGAACTCCCAGTCGGCCGTGTTCCAGCCCCGGTAGTCCACCTTCTCTATGCGGATCTTGGTGTACTGCGACCGCCGCATGCCCTGTTCCTGGTTCTCCCAGTCCGCCACCGGGTCGCCCTTGGGCGTACTGGTCCAGGCGACGAGCAGCTTCTGCCCGTCGGGCCCGGTGAACCGGTCGCCCGCGGAGCTGCTGGTCCGGAACTTCCACCCCTCGGGCAGCCCGATCGAGTATCCCTGGCCCCCCTTGTACGTCGAGGCCACCGAACCGTCGTCGGCGGAGCCCCCCGAACCGGAGGACCCTGTCGAACTCCGGCCGCTCTCCTCGGTACTCGGCGTGTTCGCGGACCCGGAGCCCGACTCCGACGACGAGGCAGACCCGCCGGTGGACCCGTCGGTGCGGGTGCCCCCGCTCTCGTCCTCCTTGGTGTCGGCGCTGGTGCTCGCGCTCGCCGTCACCCCGGTGCCGCCGCCCTTGGCCCCGTCGCTGCCGTCGTCACCGCCGAGGGTCAGCGCCAGCACGGTACCGAGGACCGCCAGCGCCACGACCACCGCGATGATCACCAGCGTCCGCCGCGGCACCACGTCGGTCAGCGGTGCCCGCGGCACCGGCCTCGGCGCCAGGTCCGGCGGCGGGGTCATCACGGGCCATCCCGAACTCCGCCCACCCGAGGCCGCGTCGGTCTGGCGCGTCTTCCCGTCCCGGACCGCGGCCGCCCCACTCGAAGCAGACGCCGTCGCCGAGGTGGAAGCCGACGCGTCCTTCTCCCGGGACGCGGAGGACGCCGAGGAAGCCGGAGAGGCCGAAGCAGCCGGGGAGGCGGCAGCCGCCGCAGCAGCCCCGGAACCCTGGGCGGCACCCTTCCCGCCACCCGCATCCGCGGGACCGGAACCCGCCTGGCCCGAACCCTCCGTGCCCGAACCCGCCGTACCGCTCCCGGACTTGGCGCGGGACGCGACCGCGGACGTCGCCGCCGCACCGGCCACCTTGCGTACGGAACGCAGCGCCCCGCGCAACCGCTCGCCGCCCGCACGCTCCTGCGGCTGCGCCGGCAACGGCACCACCCGGGTCGCGTCGGCCGCCGGCTCCGGCTCGGCCGCCTTCGGCTCGGGTGCGTGGATCACCTCGGTGAGCATGGCCCGCGCACGGCTGTCGTCGAGTCGCTGGGCGGGGTCCTTGGTGAGCAGGCCGTAGATGACGTCCCTGAGCGGACCCGCGTTCTTCGGCTCCTCCAGCGGTTCGGTCATCACCGCGGTGAGGGTCGCGATCGCGGACCCCTTGTCGTACGGCGGGGCGCCCTCGACCGCCGCGTACAGCAGTCCGCCGAGCGACCACAGGTCGGCAGCGGGGCCCGGCTTGTGCCCACGGGCCCGCTCCGGGGAGATGTAGGAGGGGGCCCCGACGAGCATGCCGGTGGAGGTGATGGACGGGTCGCCCTCGACCTGGGCGATGCCGAAGTCGGTGAGCACGACCCGGCCGTCCTCGGAGATCAGCACGTTGGACGGCTTCACGTCCCGGTGCAGGATGCCCTCGCGGTGCGCGGACCTGAGCACGTCGAGGATCGCGAGGCCCACCTCCGCCGCGCGCTTGGGCTCCAACAGCCCGTCCTCCCGGATGACCTCGGCGAGCGACTTGCCCTCGACGAGTTCCATCACGATCCACGGCCGGTCGTCCTCGTCGACCACGTCGTACACGGTCACCGCGCTGGTGTTGCGGATCCGCGCGATCGCCTTGGCCTCACGCAGCGTGCGCGTGATCAGCCGGCGCTTCTCGTCCTCGTCGATGCTGGACGGGAACCGGAGTTCCTTGACGGCCACCGTCCTGCCCAGGGTCTCGTCCTCGGCGCGCCACACCGTGCCCATGCCTCCGCGGCCGAGCACTCCTCCCAGCCGGTACCGCCCGGCGAGGAGACGCTCGCTCTCGTCCTGCCGGGATGCTCCCGCCCGCTCCGCGTCCGACATGCGTCCCCTCATGAACCCGCCCTGACAGAGCCTCCATTGTCCCTCACCCGACAAGTGCCCAACGCCCAGGGTGCCCCTGACTCCCCCTCGCCCGCGGCACGGCCCGGCGAGGTCGGCACACAGGTCCCGCCGGCCCATGGCCACCCTCAACACACAGTTCCCGCACGCTTACAGTCGCGTCACCCCCTAAGACACCGGCCGCCGCCGACACCCTTCCGC
>NZ_RSAJ01000795.1 GCF_003933965.1 Streptomyces sp. RP5T | reverse complement strand
TGGGTGGCTGGTCGTTGTTTGAGAACTGCACAGTGGACGCGAGCATCTGTGGCCAAGTTTTTAAGGGCGCACGGTGGATGCCTTGGCACCAGGAACCGATGAAGGACGTGGGAGGCCACGATAGTCCCCGGGGAGTCGTCAACCAGGCTTTGATCCGGGGGTTTCCGAATGGGGAAACCCGGCAGTCGTCATGGGCTGTCACCCATACCTGAACACATAGGGTATGTGGAGGGAACGCGGGGAAGTGAAACATCTCAGTACCCGCAGGAAGAGAAAACAACCGTGATTCCGGGAGTAGTGGCGAGCGAAACCGGATGAGGCCAAACCTATGACGTGTGAGACCCGGCAGGGGTTGCGCATACGGGGTTGTGGGATCTCTCTTTCACAGTCTGCCGGCTGTGAGACGAGTCAGAAACCGTTGATGTAGGCGAAGGACATGCGAAAGGTCCGGCGTAGAGGGTAAGACCCCCGTAGTCGAAACGTCAGCGGCTCGTTTGAGAGACACCCAAGTAGCACGGGGCCCGAGAAATCCCGTGTGAATCTGGCGGGACCACCCGCTAAGCCTAAATATTCCCTGGTGACCGATAGCGGATAGTACCGTGAGGGAATGGTGAAAAGTACCGCGGGAGCGGAGTGAAATAGTACCTGAAACCGTGTGCCTACAAGCCGTGGGAGCGTCGCGCAAGCACTTGAGTTTGCGTCGTGACTGCGTGCCTTTTGAAGAATGAGCCTGCGAGTTTGCGGTGTGTTGCGAGGTTAACCCGGGTGGGGAAGCCGTAGCGAAAGCGAGTCCGAACAGGGCGATTTTAGTAGCACGCTCAAGACCCGAAGCGGAGTGATCTAGCCATGGGCAGGTTGAAGCGGAGGTAAGACTTCGTGGAGGACCGAACCCACCAGGGTTGAAAACCTGGGGGATGACCTGTGGTTAGGGGTGAAAGGCCAATCAAACTCCGTGATAGCTGGTTCTCCCCGAAATGCATTTAGGTGCAGCGTCGTGTGTTTCTTGCCGGAGGTAGAGCACTGGATAGGCGATGGGCCCTACCGGGTTACTGACCTTAGCCAAACTCCGAATGCCGGTAAGTGAGAGCGCGGCAGTGAGACTGTGGGGGATAAGCTCCATGGTCGAGAGGGAAACAGCCCAGAGCATCGACTAAGGCCCCTAAGCGTACGCTAAGTGGGAAAGGATGTGGAGTCGCAGAGACAACCAGGAGGTTGGCTTAGAAGCAGCCACCCTTGAAAGAGTGCGTAATAGCTCACTGGTCTAGTGATTCCGCGCCGACAATGTAGCGGGGCTCAAGCGTACCGCCGAAGTCGTGTCATTGCAGCAATACGCCCAACGGCGGCTGTGATGGGTAGGGGAGCGTCGTGTGCCGGGTGAAGCTGCGCCGGAAGGCAGTGGTGGACGGTTCACGAGTGAGAATGCAGGCATGAGTAGCGATACACACGTGGGAAACGTGTGCGCCGATTGACTAAGGGTTCCTGGGTCAAGCTGATCTGCCCAGGGTAAGTCGGGACCTAAGGCGAGGCCGACAGGCGTAGTCGATGGATAACCGGTTGATATTCCGGTACCCGCTGTGAAGCGTCAAACATTGAACCAGGCGATGCTAAGTCCGTGAAGCCGCCCCGGAGCCTTCGGGTAAAGGGGAGTGGTGGAGCCGACGGACCAGACTTGCAGTAGGTGAGTGATGGGGTGACGCAGGAAGGTAGTCCAGCCCGGGCGGTGGTTGTCCCGGGGTAAGGGTGTAGGCCGTGCGATAGGTAAATCCGTCGCACACGAGGCTGAGACCTGATGCCGAGCCGATTGTGGTGAAGTGGATGATCCTATGCTGTCGAGAAAAGCCTCTAGCGAGTTTCATGGCGGCCCGTACCCTAAACCGACTCAGGTGGTCAGGTAGAGAATACCGAGGCGTTCGGGTGAACTATGGTTAAGGAACTCGGCAAAATGCCCCCGTAACTTCGGGAGAAGGGGGGCCATCACTGGTGATCCGATTTACTCGGTGAGCTGGGGGTGGCCGCAGAGACCAGCGAGAAGCGACTGTTTACTAAAAACACAGGTCCGTGCGAAGCCGTAAGGCGATGTATACGGACTGACGCCTGCCCGGTGCTGGAACGTTAAGGGGACCGGTTAGTCACATTTCGGTGTGGCGAAGCTGAGAACTTAAGCGCCAGTAAACGGCGGTGGTAACTATAACCATCCTAAGGTAGCGAAATTCCTTGTCGGGTAAGTTCCGACCTGCACGAATGGCGTAACGACTTCTCGACTGTCTCAACCATAGGCCCGGTGAAATTGCACTACGAGTAAAGATGCTCGTTTCGCGCAGCAGGACGGAAAGACCCCGGGACCTTTACTACAGTTTGATATTGGTGTTCGGTTCGGCTTGTGTAGGATAGCTGGGAGACTGTGAACTCTGGACGCCAGTTCAGGGGGAGTCGTCGTTGAAATACCAGTCTGGTCGTGCTGGATGTCTAACCTGGGTCCGTGATCCGGATCAGGGACAGTGTCTGATGGGTAGTTTAACTGGGGCGGTTGCCTCCTAAAGAGTAACGGAGGCGCCCAAAGGTTCCCTCAGCCTGGTTGGCAATCAGGTGTTGAGTGTAAGTGCACAAGGGAGCTTGACTGTGAGACCGACGGGTCGAGCAGGGACGAAAGTCGGGACTAGTGATCCGGCGGTGGCTTGTGGAAGCGCCGTCGCTCAACGGATAAAAGGTACCCCGGGGATAACAGGCTGATCTTCCCCAAGAGTCCATATCGACGGGATGGTTTGGCACCTCGATGTCGGCTCGTCGCATCCTGGGGCTGGAGTCGGTCCCAAGGGTTGGGCTGTTCGCCCATTAAAGCGGTACGCGAGCTGGGTTTAGAACGTCGTGAGACAGTTCGGTCCCTATCCGCTGCGCGCGTAGGAATATTGAGAAGGGCTGTCCCTAGTACGAGAGGACCGGGACGGACGAACCTCTGGTGTGCCAGTTGTTCTGCCAAGGGCATGGCTGGTTGGCTACGTTCGGGAGGGATAACCGCTGAAAGCATCTAAGCGGGAAGCCTGCTTCGAGATGAGTATTCCCACCCCCTTTGAGGGGTTAAGGCTCCCAGTAGACGACTGGGTTGATAGGCCGGATCTGGAAGGCGGGTAACCGCTGGAGGTGACCGGTACTAATAGGCCGAGGGCTTGTCCATATTTGCTCGCGTCCACTGTGTTAGTTCTGAGGCAACGACCGT
>NZ_RSAJ01000794.1 GCF_003933965.1 Streptomyces sp. RP5T | reverse complement strand
CTCCTCAGCGGGGTGGGTGGGGTGGTACAGCAGGGCGTTGAGGGCGGCGGAGGCCACCGCCGAACCGCCCTTCTCGGACACGTTGCTCACGGCGGGCAGCCCGCTCTCGCGCAGCGCGGCCTTGGACTCGACCGCGCCGACGAAGCCGACGGGCAGTCCGATGACGAGGGCCGGGTCCGCGTCCAGGGTCAGCAACTCCTCCAGCGCGGTGGGGGCGTTGCCGATCACCCAGATCGCCCCCGGGCCGACCTGCTCGTGGGCGAGGCGGATCGCGTGGGCCGAACGGGTCAGCCCGGGGCCCGCCTCGGCGTCCCTGAGCCGGCAGACGGTCTCGCGCCGGGTGATGCCGGCCGCGACCATCTCCACGTCGGTCACGACGGGCGCGCCGGCGTGCAGCGCGGCGTGCGCCTTCTCCAACTCGCTCTCGTCCATGACGAGATCGGTGGCGTACTCCAGGTCGGCGGCCGAGTGGATGACCCGCTCCACCACCGCCCGGGTCAGCGGCGGGAAGTGCGAGGTGTCCAGGCGGGCGCGCAGCCGGCGGTAGGACTCCACCTCGATCGGGTGGACGGCACGGTTCACTTCGAGCCCTCCTCCGACGTCTGCCAGCGGTAGCCGCGCGGGGTCACCATGCGCCCCGCGATGTCACGGGTCGCGGTGTTGCCCACGGTCACGACCGTCATCATGTCGACCGTCGCCGGGTCCAGCGCGGCCAGGGTCGTCAGCCGCCCGGACTCGTCGGGCCGCGACGCGTTCCGCACGACCCCGACCGGTGTGGCCGGCTCGCGGTGCCCGGCGAGGATCGCGAGCGCCTTGGGCAGCTGCCAGTCCCGGCCCCGGGAACGGGGGTTGTAGAAGGTGACCACGAGGTCCGCCTCGGCCGCCGCGCGCACCCGCCGCTCGATGACGTCCCAGGGGGTGTGCAGGTCGGACAGGCTGATGGACACGTGGTCGTGACCCAGCGGGGCACCCAGGATCGCGGCCGCCGCGAGGGCCGCGGTCACCCCGGGGACGCCGATCACGTCGATGTCGTCGGAGGCCTCGGCGAGCGCGGGGGAGGCCATGGCGTACACACCGGCGTCCCCGCTCCCGATCAGTGCGACCGCCTGGCCCCGGCGGGCCTCCTCGACGGCCGTGCGGGCCCGCTCCTCCTCGGCGCCCAGGCCCGACTCCAGGACTCGGGTCCCGGGCCGCAGCAGATCGCGGATCTGGTCGACGTACTGGTCCAGCCCGACCAGCACCGAGGCCCGCCGCAACTCCGCCCTGGCGCGGGGCGTGAGCAGGTCCCGGGCGCCGGGGCCGAGGCCCACGACCGCGAGCCGGCCGCGCGCGGGACGCCGTACGACCGCGCAGGTCGCCATGGCGGGGGAGGCCGTGGACTTCCGCTTGGGGACGAGGAGTTCACCGCCGCCGAGCAGCGCGGCTGCCTCCGCCACCGACGGCGTGCCCACGGCGGCCAGCGGCGCGTCCGACGGGTTGGGCACCTCGACGGCCGCCAACTCCTCGGCGGTATACGTGACCAGGGGTACGCCGAGCCGTCCGGCGGCCTCGACGATCCCGTGCTCCCCGGCCTTGGCGTCCACGGTCGCCAGCGCGGCGACGCTGCGGGGGGACAGCCCGGCCTCCCGCAACGACCCCTCGATCAGCTCCAGCACCTCCGCGCTGGGCGCGCCCCTGGAGGCGCCGACGCCGACCACGAGCGTGGGCGGACGCAGCACGACTTCCTGGCCGGAGGGTTCGACGAGCCGGTCCGTGACCCGGATGCCGTAGGCCCCCTCCGGGGCGACCGGCAGCGGAGGCAGCGGCCAGCGCGAATCGTTGCGCAGAGCGACGGGTTCCCCGTCCAGCAGCGCCCGTGACACGGCCGCCACCGCGCCCTCCACGGGCAGCCCGAGCGTGTCGAGCCCCGGTACCCCGGCCGCGTCGGTCGCCGTCGTCACCACGGGCTCCGCACCGAGCAACTCCCCGACCTCGCGGGCGAGTTCATTGGCCCCGCCGCCGTGGCCGCCGACCAGGGACACGGCGAACTGCCCGCCCTCGTCGACACACACCACACCCGGGTCGGACGCCTTGTCGCCGAGCAGCGGCGCGACCAGGCGGACGACCGCCCCGGTGGCCAGGAAGCACACGAGCTGCTCGCACTCCGCGAACGCCCGCCGTACGGCGTCCCCCACGGGTCCGTCGTACACGCGCGTGCGGTCCGGCCATGCCGCGGCCAGCCGGTCGCGTGCCGCCGCCCCCGCCGCGGTGGCGGAAATAAGGCCGATCACTGAGCAACTCCCTCTCGATACACGGGGTTTCTGACGCCCCACAGCAGGAAAACCGGATTGGTCGCCGCGAGCCGGGTCACGTCCCCGGGCAGCGGCGCGAGGCGGGACGACTGGAGCAGGACGCCGTCGCAGTCCAGCCCGGCGCCGGTCAGGGCCGCGCGTACCGCGGGCACCCGGTCGAGCGCGGCCATGGCGACGACGACGCCACGCCGGGCCCGGCCGGCGCAGGCGGCGACGATCCGGGGCAGCTCGCGCCCGCCGCCACCGACGAACACGGCGTCGGGATCGTCCAGTTCGGCGAGCGCGTCCGGCGCCGACCCGTGGACGACCTGGACGTCGACCCCGTGCGCGGCCGCGTTGGCGCGGATGCGCTCGACTCCGTCGGCGGCCTTCTCGACCGCGACGACGGCCGCGCCGAGCCGGGCGCACTCCACGGCCACGGATCCGGACCCGGCGCCGACGTCCCAGACGAGATCACCGAGCCGGGGCCCCAGCCGGGCCAGCGCCAGCGCCCGCACCTCGAACTTGGTGATCATCGAGTCGCGGTGCGCGAACTCGGCTTCTTCCAGGGCCCATTGAGAGGGGTCCGGGGGAGGTCCGGCGACCGTACGCACGGCTCCGAGCATCCGAGACTCATCGAGACACAGCACGACACTCACACCGGAACCCCAGTCCCGGGCGGCGGCTTCAGCAGGGGTGACCCACTCGACACGCTCATCTCCGGTACCCAGGTCGGAGGCGACCACGAGAACGCGCCGTAGGGGCGCGGGGAACTGCGCGACCAGCCCCAACGGCACAGCACCCGCCCGACGGCCTTCCTCGGCACCCCCCGCCGCGAGCGCAGCTCCCAGCTCCGCAGGCCCGGCCCCAGGCCCCGTCAGCACCGCCACCTTCGGACGAGCCCGGCACACGTTCACCGCCGTCCGCAGATCCCGCCCGTGCGCGCTGACC
>NZ_RSAJ01000793.1 GCF_003933965.1 Streptomyces sp. RP5T | reverse complement strand
GCTTGTCGGCATACGCCCCGATACGCTACCGCGCCCACCCCGCCCGACAGCGCAACCTGTCTCGCAAGAAACTTGACGACCCCTCACTTTGCCGAAATCACAGCCCACCGACAGCGACCGCTTCTACGGTGCCGTGTTCATGACAGAAACCCCCATGAACGACAGCATCGCCCGTCGCACCGTCCTGGTCGCCACGGGCGCCACCGCCGCCACCCTGGCCGTGGGCACCGCGGTGTCCAGGACCCAGCCGTCCCCCACGACGAACGCGGCGGACACGGCGGACATGACGGACACGGCCCCGGTCGCCGCCGCGGCGGTCTGCACCCTCACCAGGGAGATGACCGAGGGCCCCTACTACCTCGACGGCCAGTACGTCCGCTCCGACATCACCGAGGGCAAGACCGGCTTCCCGCTCAAACTCGCCCTCACCGTCGTCGACGACGACACCTGCGCCACGATCAGCAACGCCCTCGTGGAGATCTGGCACTGCGACGCGCTCGGCGAGTACTCCGGCTACGTCGGCAACAACGGCCACAACGAGCCCGACAGCGGCACCTTCCTGCGCGGCGGCGTGCTCACCGACTCCCGTGGCGTCGCCTCCATCACCACGGTCTACCCGGGCTGGTACCGGGGCCGCTGCGTGCACATCCACGTGAAAGTGCACGTGAACGTCACCCTCACCTCCGACGGCTCCTTCACCGGCGGCACCGAACTCCACACCGGCCAGCTCTTCTTCGACGAGCAGATCACCGCCAGGGTCGGCGCGCTCTCGCCGTACTCGGCCAACACGGTCACCCGCACCACCCTCGCCCAGGACGGGATCTACGACGACGGCGGCGCCGCGTCCGGTCTGCTGACCCTCACCGCCCTGGGCAGCAGCCCCTCCGCCGGCTACTCGGGCACCCTGACGCTCGGCGTCGAACGCTGATCACGCGTCGCCCGCCGCCCACAGAAGCGGCGGGCGACACCCGTTCACTTGCCCGGGCACTCCTTCCACGCCATGTGGTAGACGGTGCTGATGTCGCCGTCGGTCGAGTCCATCGTCATGAAGCTGACCTTGGACGGCGAGGAGGTGCCCGCGTTCACGCGGACCTCCGTGTTGATGTTGAAGTTGCGCTGCACCCCGCAGGGCGCCCAGACCAGCTGGGCCCAGTCGGTGGTGTCGGTCGCCTGCCAGTTGTCGTTGTAGGCGCCCGGGAAGGTGTGGGTCTTGAAGGCGGTCTGCGAGGAGCCCTGGAAGTAGTACGAGGCCCGCTGGACGCCGCTCGCCCCGGCCTGGAGCGAGGCGAAGCCGCGGTAGTCCGCGCTGGCGATGGCGTACGTGAAGCCCTGCGGGACGTGGACGATCAGGTTGAGCTGGCAGTTCTTGCGGAACGCGGTGGGGTCGGAGTTGCCGCCGACCTGGGCCAGGTAGTCGCTGTAGGTCACCGTGAACGCCGTGTTGTCCTCGGAGACCGCGACGGCCGCCGTGCCCGCGGGACAGCCGGAGCCGTTCACCGTGGCGACGTTGATGACGATCTTGTCCGGCGGCGGGTCGACGAACCCGCCGGAGGGGTTGTGCGCGGGCAGCGCCGCGGTCATGAGGGCGGCGACGGCGCCGCCCAGGAGCAGTCCACTAGCCATGGGGGGTCTCTCCTCTGCGCTGAAGTGTTGAAGCGTGGAGAACCTGTGTGGTTTCTGTGAAGCACCGCGGCGATCGAATCGTAGGGAGCGCCCTGGGACCCCGCCAGGGCGAACTCAAGCCATTCCGGCTATGGCCGAACTCACCTGTGCACAGGTGGAGTTGACCGGCTCAGGGGTTCTCCCACGCGGCCGGTTCGGCCGCGAGCCGGCGCACCGGCTCGGGGAGCGCGTCCCCCGCGATGTCGGCGACGGTGACGCCCTCCAGGATCTTGCGGACGTTGGCCCGCAGGGCGATCCACAGCGGGAGCAGGGGCTGCGCGGATCCCGTGTACTCCAGACCGGTGGGCCGCTCGCCGCGCACCGACACGATCGGCCCGTCGACCGCGCGGATGACGTCCGCGACCGTGATGGCCGAGGCCTCCCGCGCGAGCCGGTACCCGCCACCCCCGCCGCGCCTGCTGTCGACGATCCCGCCGCGCCTCAGATCACCGAGGATCCCCTCCAGGAACTTGTGCGGAATCTCCTGGACCGCGGCGATGGCCTCGGCCTTCACCGGCTCCGTGCCCTGCCGCACGGCAAGCTCCAGCACCGCCCGTACCGCGTAGTCCGCCCGTGCAGAGATCCTCATACGACAATTGTGCGGCGTACGGGCGGAGACAATGGCCACGCCACAATAGGCACACCAACCACACCCACGGACGGACTGGCGCAAGCGCGGCACGACCAGGAGGCGCTCCCTTGGAGCTGAGCAGACGTACATTCAGCGCCCTCGCCGGCACCACGGCGCTCGGCTTCGCGCTGAGCGGCAGTGGTGGGGAGACCACCCGGGCCTACGCCTCCCACAGCGTGCCCACCGGGCCCGCGCCGGGCGCGCCCGCCGCCGACCGGGCGCGGCACAAGGTCGGCTACGACAAGTACTCGCTGCTGGTCGACGGCCGGCGCCTGGTGCTGTGGTCCGGCGAGATGCACCCCTTCCGGCTGCCGAGCCCCTCGCTGTGGCGGGACATCCTGCAGAAGATGCGCGCCCACGGCTTCAACGCGGTGAGCGTGTACGTGGCCTGGAACTACCACTCCCCCGGCCCCGGCCGGTACGACTTCACCGGCGTCCGCGACCTGGACCTGTTCCTGCGCACGGCCGCCGAGACCGGCCTGTACGTGATCCTGCGCCCGGGCCCGTACATCAACGCCGAGGTCGACGGCGGCGGCTTCCCCGGCTGGCTCACGGCGACCGCGGGCCGGGCCCGCACCTCGGACCCCACCTATCTGTCGTACGTCGACGAGTGGCTGACCGAGGTGAACGCGATCGCCGCCCGGCACCTGTTCACCAAGGGCCGGGGCACGGTCCTGCTCTACCAGATCGAGAACGAGTACGACGCCTTCGTCGACGACCCCCTCGGCCGCGACTACATGTCCCACCTGTACAAGAAGGTGCGTGCCGACGGAATCGATGTTCCGCTGTTCCACAACGACAAGGGCAGGAACGGTCATTGGACTCCCGGCTCCTTCAACACCGCTGGCGAGGAGCGCGGTTGGCTCTACGGCTTCGACGGCTATCCCCTGCCGGGCGAAGTGCCGCCGGACTGGGGGGACTTCGGTGAGGG
>NZ_RSAJ01000792.1 GCF_003933965.1 Streptomyces sp. RP5T | reverse complement strand
CCCGTGGAGCAGCCCCCGCCCCAGGAGAGGAACGATCTGCCCCGCAGAAAACCCGGCAATTTCTTCCGGCTCAGAAACGGAACACCCCAGTGAAAAAGCCGATCAGACGCGAACAGGATTAGGGGAGTCGACTCCATGGATCACAAAGCCCTGGCGCTCGAAATGCGCGGACTGCGCGAACAGGTCACCGGAATCACGGACACCGCGCTGGCCGCCGCGGACGGACTGCTCATCGCCGCGGACACCGCCGACTCGATCGACCCCGAGGGCCTCGCCGCGCTCGCCGCGGCCGGCCTCGGCCTCGCCCGGCGCACCGCCGGGGCGACCGCCCGCGGCACGCTGCGCCGGACGGTGACGTACGGCAGCCACGGCTGCGCCGCCTTCTACGCCGTCGGCGACACCGCCCTGATGGTCGTGCTCGGCGACGAGGGCCTGGACGTGGACCACCTGCACCGGGCGACCCAGCCCACCCTGAACCGGATCGGCTCGATCCTCACGGACAGGGCGCCCGGGAAAGCATCAGAAGGAGTCTGAAGGGATGGCGACGAAGCGCATGGCCTCAAGTTTCTCCGACCAGGTGATGGGCCTGGTCAAGTCTCTCCGGACCGACGCCCCCGACTGTGTCGCCTCTGGCGTGGTGGACATGTCCACCGGGATGCTGCTGTCGTACGAGACCGTCGAGAACCACCCGCCGGAGGTCCTGGACCTCCTGGCGGGTGCGACCCTCGACCTGTTCCAGGGCCGTACGGTCGTGATGATCGAGGACGTCTTCAAGGAGCGTCGCGGGATCAGCAGTGACAACCACTTCTTCCAGGAGATCCTGGTCAACAGCGAGAACCTCACGCACCTGTTCGTGCGCCTGAACGAACAGCAGGACGTCGTGGCCGTGGTGGTGTGCCGCAAGTCGGTCAACGTCGGCATGCTGTTCGCCCAGGTCCGGCGGGTGGTGAAGGAGTACAGCCTCTGAACGGACGCCGTGCTGCGGGCGGTTACTCCGTCCGCAGCCCGTCCGGCCGCATCAGTCTCAGCAGCGGCGGCAGGCTCAGCAGCGTCACCACCAGGACGACCCCCGCGCCCACGCCGGTCATCGACAGCACGCTCGCCCAGTCCACCCGGACCGCGGTGCCCGTCATCCTCAGCAGGACCGCGCCCAGCGTCAGCCCCACCGCCGAGGCCAGCAGCAGCCCGAGCGAGATCGGGATCGCCGTCTGCCACAGCACCGACAGGCTCAGGGTGCGCCGCCGGGTGCCGAAGGCGACCAGCGCCGACAGCAGCTTCCTGCGCTCCCGCAACTGCTCCAGCTGGGAGACCAGCAAGCTCGCCCCGATCAGCGCGAGGACGCAGACGGCGCCCACGAACAGGCCGGTGCGGATGGAGTCGTAGCGCTTGTTGCGCTCGACGGACACCCAGTTCATCGGCTCTTCCAGGGGGTTGATGCGGGCCGCCGTGTTGCGCACGTACTCCCGCGCGTCCGGCAGCGACTCGTCGAGCCGGACGTAGATCTGCCCGCGCACGCCCGGTACGGCCGTCGAGCCGAGCGCGCTCGGGGTGAGCAGGACACCCCCGCGCTTGTAGCCCGTCGGGTCCGTGACGGACCGGGCCGCCTTGATGCCCTTCGGCACGGTCCAGGCGACCGCCTTGCTCCTCTCCGGGTCCTCGGAGGTCTCGAAGTAGAGCTTGCCGCCGGCCTTCACCGGCGCGGCGCCCGCCTCTTCGTCGGAGTCCGCTCCGCGCACGACGAAGGTGTCGCCCTCGCGGCAGGAGGGCAGTGCGGCCACCTGGCGCAGGGTCGCGCAGTCGGCGACGGTCGCCCGGGTCCAGCGGGCCTCGTCGCCCGGCCCGTCGGCCACGTACCCCTCCTGGAAGGCGTACGCGTTCATGACGCCCTTGGTCGCGGCGAGTGCCTTCGCGGCGTCGGCGAGCTTTCCGCCCTCCGGGACCTCCACCTGCATCTGCGCCCGCGAGACGTCGTAGCCGGTGTCCTTCGAGTAGGCGCTGTCGGTACCGGTGAAGAGCATCTGCAGGGCGATCGCCCCGGCCACCGCGACCGCGATGCCGTTGACCATGCGGGCCGCCGTGCCGCTGCTCAACTGGAGCCTCCGCACCGCCAGTTGCCAGGACACCGCGCCCGCGCCCAGCCGGGCCACGACCGCCTCGACGATCCACGGCAGCAGCGCGGTCACACCGACCAGCAGCAGGATCACGCCGCCGGTGACGAGGTACTGGTTGAAGTCGCCGCCGTCGCGGCCCTGTCCGACCATCGGGTAGAGCATCGCGACCCCGGCCAGCGGGAGCAGCAACCGCCACCACAGCCGGCGCCGCGCGGGCTTCGCTGTACGCACCACGCCGAGCGGTTCGATCACCACACCCCGCAGGGCGAACAGCGTCACCAGCACCGCCGCGGCGGGCACCGCGACCGCGACCAGCAGGGCCAGCAGCGGCGAGGGGTTGAGATAGCTCGGGAACACGCTCTGCCCGAACACCTCGACGGAGCCCGCCACTTCACGGCCGATCAGGAAGAACCCGGCACCGAGGACGAGTCCGAGCACCGCGCCGGCCAGCGCCTCGCCGGCGGCGATCCGCCGGGTCGAACGGCCGTCGGCGCCCACCAGCCTGAGTGCCGCGAGGCGCCGGTCGCGCCGCTCCCCGCCGAAGCGCACGGCCGCGGTGATGAACACGGCGACCGGCATCAGCAGCACCACGAAGACGACCAGGACCAGCAGCACCAGCACCGGGTCGGAGTCCGAGTCGGTGGGGTCGGGGTTGCCGTACCGGTCGATCCGGGTGATCCGGGCGCCGTCGACGCCCTGGGCGGCAAGCCCCTCGGCGCCCCGGTAGAAGGCGAGTTCGTGCGAGCCGATCAGCCCGCTCTCGCCGATCGTGCCGACGATCCGGTCCGGCAGGCGCTCCCGCAGCAGCTTGCCGTCGTCCGACTCCAGCAGGCTCTTCAGCTTCGGGGAGACGACCATCTCGCCGACCGCCGGGAACTTCGCGACCCCCGGCGGCAGCGGGGCGCGCGGTCCCTCGGGCTCCACCTCCCGGCCGCGGACCTCCGTGTCCCGGAAGGTGGTCGACACGCTCGCCGACAGCAGGGTGTTGTCGCCCTTCTGCACGGTCGGCTTGCCGTAGGTGATGTCCGAGCGGGCGTCGCCCCGCTGGTGGCGTACCTCGAGCGCGCTCGGCAGGGCGGTGGTCAGCAGCAGCAGAGCCACACCGAGCCCCACC
>NZ_RSAJ01000791.1 GCF_003933965.1 Streptomyces sp. RP5T | reverse complement strand
CCCCCCGTCCCCGTAGCGGACGCGTCCGACGCCGCAGGGCCGCCGCGCTGCTCGCCTCCGCCGTCTCCGTGTGTCTGCTCGCCGCGAGCGCCCCGGCCGAGCCGCTCGGTGTCGGGGACCGCCTCTTCCCGCACCTCGGCAACCCGGGCTACGACGTGGCGTCGTACGACCTCTCCTTCACCTATCCCGGCAGCAACAGCAAGCCGCTCACCGCCGTCACGACGATCGACGCCTGGACGACGACCGAACTCGACCGTATTAACCTCGACTTCGCGCACGGCGAGGTCCGCTCCGTGGTGGTCGACGGACGGCCCGCGAACTTCACCGGCGCAGGTGAGGACCTGGTCGTCACGCCCGACGAACCGCTGCCCGCCGGCAGCTGGATGCGGATCACCGTCCGGCACACGAGCGACCCCGTCTCCGCCACGGACCGGGACGGCGGCTGGGTGCGCACCGCGGACGGGCTCGCCATGGCCAACCAAGCCGACGTCGCCCACCTGGTGTTCCCCTGCAACGACCACCCCTCCGACAAGGCGATGTTCACCATCCGGGTCACCGCGCCGGACGGCTACACCGCCGTAGCCAACGGCCTGCCGACCGACGTGGACCGGGGCGCCCGGGCGACGACGTGGACGTACCGCACCCAGCACCCCATGGCCACCGAGCTCGCGCAGGTGTCCATCGGTCGTTCCACCGTGCTGCACCGCGACGGCCCGCACGGGCTGCCCGTCCGGGACGTCGTGCCCACCAAGGACCGCGCCGCGCTCGAACCCTGGCTCAAGAAGACCCCCGGCCAGGTCTCCTGGATGGAGGGCAAGGTCGGGCCGTACCCCTTCGAGACGTACGGCATCCTCATGGCCGCCGCCGACACCGGATTCGAGTTGGAGACTCAAACCCTCTCCCTCTTCGAGAAGGACCTCTTCACCGAACCCGCCTACCCCAAGTGGTACGTCGAGTCGATCATGGTCCATGAGCTCTCCCACCAGTGGTTCGGCGACAGCGTCAGCCCCCGCAGCTGGTCGGACCTGTGGCTCAACGAAGGGCACGCCACCTGGTACGAGGCCCTGTACGCGGAGGAGAAGGCGGGGCGCACCCTTGAGGCCCGTATGAAGGCCGCTTACGGTGCCTCCGACCGCTGGCGGGCCGCCGGCGGACCACCCGCCGCGCCCAAGCCGCCCAAGCCCGGCCAGAAGATCGGCATCTTCCGGCCGAACGTCTACGACGGCGCCGCGCTCGTCCTGTACGCGCTGCGCCAGGAAATCGGCCGCACGTCCTTCGAGGAGCTGGAACGAGCCTGGGTGCAGGAACACCGGGACGGCACGGCCTCGACCGCCGACTTCGTGCACCTCGCCTCCGAGATCTCCGGACGCGACCTCCGCGGCTTCCTCCAGGGCTGGCTCTACGGCGAGACGACCCCGCCGATGCCCGGGCACCCGGACTGGAAGGCCGTGGCACCCACCGCCGCACCGGTGAAATAAGGCGGTGACGAGACGCCCCGTGCCGTGCGACCATCTTCAGGTCGGCGCGGCACGGGGCGCGGGAATCTCCCGGGACGCTCGTGCGTTGAGTTACTTGACCGCCGAATCGGAATCCCCATCGACGTAAGGATCCAATGACCTCCTCTTCATCCCCTTCCCAGGACACGCAGCGCCTCGCGCACACCTACGCCGAAGGTCTTCGGGCCGATGCCCTGATGGAAGAGGACGTCGCCTGGAGCCACGAGATCGACGGAGAGCGGGACGGCGACCAGTTCGACCGCTCCGAGCGCGCGGCTCTGCGCCGCGTCGCCGGCCTCTCCACCGAGCTCGAGGACGTCACCGAGGTCGAGTACCGCCAGCTCCGTCTGGAGCGGGTCGTCCTCGTCGGCGTCTGGACCACGGGGACCGCGCAGGACGCCGACAACTCCCTCGCGGAGCTCGCCGCCCTCGCGGAGACGGCGGGCGCACTCGTGCTCGACGGCGTGATCCAGCGCCGCGACAAGCCCGACGCGGCCACCTTCATCGGTTCCGGCAAGGCCCTGGAGCTGCGTGACATCGTCGTGGAGTCCGGGGCGGACACCGTCATCTGCGACGGCGAGCTCAGCCCCGGCCAGCTCATCGCCCTCGAAGACGTCGTCAAGGTCAAGGTCATCGACCGTACGGCCCTGATCCTCGACATCTTCGCCCAGCACGCCAAGTCCCGAGAGGGCAAGGCACAGGTCGCGCTCGCGCAGATGCAGTACATGCTGCCGCGACTGCGAGGCTGGGGTCAGTCGCTGTCCCGTCAGATGGGCGGCGGCAAGGGCGGCGGCCTCGCCACCCGTGGTCCCGGTGAGACCAAGATCGAGACGGACCGGCGTCGGATCCGCGAGAAGATGGCGAAGATGCGCCGGGAGATCGCGGACATGAAGACCGGCCGCGAGATCAAGCGCCAGGAGCGCAAGCGCCACAAGGTTCCCTCGGTCGCCATCGCCGGCTACACCAACGCCGGCAAGTCGTCCCTGCTCAACCGCCTCACCGGCGCGGGCGTCCTGGTCGAGAACGCCCTGTTCGCGACCCTGGACCCCACCGTCCGCCGGGCCGAGACCCCGAGCGGCCGTCTGTACACGCTGGCCGACACCGTCGGCTTCGTACGGCACCTGCCGCACCACCTGGTCGAGGCGTTCCGCTCCACCATGGAGGAGGTCGGCGAGTCCGACCTGATCCTGCACGTGGTGGACGGCTCGCACCCGAACCCGGAGGAGCAGCTGGCCGCCGTACGCGAGGTGATCAGGGATGTCGGCGCCACCGGTGTGCCCGAGATCGTCGTGATCAACAAGGCCGACGCGGCGGACCCGCTGACGCTCCAGCGGCTGATGCGGATCGAGAAGCGTGCCATCGCGGTCTCGGCCCGTACCGGCCAGGGCATCACCGAGCTTCTCGCCCTGATCGACAACGAACTGCCCCGGCCGTCCGTCGAGATCGAGGCGCTCGTGCCCTATACCCACGGCAAGCTCGTCGCCCGCGCCCATGACGAGGGCGAGGTGATCTCCGAGGAGCACACCGCGGAGGGGACCCTGCTCAAGCTGCGCGTGCACGAGGAACTGGCCGCCGAGCTCGCGCCCTACGTGCCGGCACCGGTCGTGGCCTGAGCGCCCAGCGCCCAGCTCTCCCGAGGGGCCCGCCCTTTTTCTTGAAGGGGCGGGCCTTCGGCGTGTCGGGTCACCCGCGTTCGGGGTCGGCGGGGTGGGGTGCGTGTGGCTGGCGGAGTGCGTGTC
>NZ_RSAJ01000790.1 GCF_003933965.1 Streptomyces sp. RP5T | reverse complement strand
CGATCCCGTCGGCGTCGAGGGCCTGCGGGTCGCGCCCGCACAGATGGGGCAGCCGGTCCCGGGCCGCCTCGTCGTCCCCGGCCTCCAGCGCCCGTCCGACCAGCCGGGCCTCCCGCACCAGCGAAGTCCCGCCCACGACGGCCCAGGTGGCGGTGCCGGTGAGGACGACGGAGGCGGTACGGGAGGCCCGTACGGCATGCTCCGCGGCGGCGCCGAGCGCCACCGCGCCCCCCACGCACACGGCGGTGTGCAGTGCGCCCCACCCCCGGTGGTCCCGCCACAACGCCCGCTCCACGGCCCCGGCGGCCCGCCCGAACGCGGCGACCGGGTGCCCGCGACGCGGGTCACCCAGCAGGAGGTCACCGATCAGACCGGCGGCGGCGCCGTACGCGAAAACGCGATCGGCACGCATCGGGTCAGCCGATCGCGGGGTCGTTCACGTGCCTGGCAGTGCTGGTCGATCGGCAGGCGAGCATCGCGTCATGTCCTCACTCAGGGTGTCCACGCCCTGGTTCGACGAGTCCGGCGGCGAGAGTTCCTGGCTCCCGGGGCTACCTACCCCGGTGACAGTGGCGGGACCGCGCCGGATTCGCACCGGCTTCCTCTTCTGCCGCCGTATATGGCTCCGGCAGTCCACCACGGGCCTTCGAGACCCGTCAACTTGCTGTTGACCTGCGGCGGGAGAGTGTGCAGAACCCCACACCGCCGGTCATGCAGGACGGCCGGGCGGGCACGAAACCGAAGTTCCGTGCCCGCCCGGCCGTCGAGGGTGACGGGAGTGCCGTCAGGCCACGATCAGGTAGATCCCGTACGCCACCGCCGCCGCGCACGCCGCGAAGCAGGCGTAGGCACCGGTGACCGCGAGGGCTGCCGAGCCGCCCTGGGCCGTGGCCCGTTCCTGGCGGGACAGGCCCATGATGCCGAGGGTGAACAGGGTCACGAGGCCCACGGTGACGACGAGACTGACGCCGAAGACGGAGCCGAGAGCTTGCCAGTCGATCTGCATGGTGAGGCTTCCTTAGGACTGCGGGCTCAGACGGCGGCCGGCGGGGAGGCCGGTTCCGTCGTGACGGGCGGGGCCGGGATCGTGGCCGTGAGGTCCTCGGCCACCGTGCCCGCGGGCGGCGGGGTCACGGCGGCGATCGCCTGGGTCACCACGCCGGCCGGCTCGTCGGTCTCGTTGACGTTGGAGGCGTCCACGACCTCGCGCTGCGAGATCTTCCAGATCGCCGCGCTGGAGGCGACGAGGAAGACCGCCACGACCGCCGTGCCCCAGTCGCCGAGGTTCGTGACGGACTCGGCCAGGGCGCCCACCAGGGCCGCCGCCGGGAGCGTGAGACCCCAGGCGACGAACATCCGCGTCGCCGTCGACCAGCGGACGACCCCGCCCTTGCGGCCGAGGCCCGCGCCCATCACCGAACCGGAGACGACGTGCGTGGTGGACAGGGAGAAGCCGAGGTGGGAGGAGGCCAGGATGGCGGTGGCCGCGCTGGTCTGGGCGGCGAAGCCCTGCTGCGGCTCCAGCTCGGTCAGGCCCTTGCCCATGGTGCGGATGATCCGCCAGCCGCCGATGTAGGTGCCGAGCGCGATGGCCAGGCCCGCGGAGAGGATGACCCAGGTGGGCGGGTCGGAGTCGGGGGCGACGGCGCCGCCGGCGACCAGGGCGAGGGTGATGATGCCCATCGTCTTCTGCGCGTCGTTGGTGCCGTGGGCCAGCGAGACCAGGCCGGCCGAGGCGATCTGGCCGCCCCGGTAGCCCTTGGCGGCGGCCTTGCCGTCGGCCTTCTTGCCCAGCGAGTAGGAGAACCGCGTGGCCAGCATGGCGGCGACGCCCGCGACGATCGGTGCGGCGACCGCCGGGATGAGGACCTTGGTGACGAGCGCGTCGCCGTGGACCGCGCCGAAGCCGGCCGAGGCGATGGTGGCGCCGATCAGACCGCCCATGAGGGCGTGCGAGGAGCTGGAGGGCAGTCCCACCAGCCAGGTCAGCAGGTTCCAGAGGATCGCGCCGACCAGGGCGGCGAAGATGACCTCGGGACGGATGCCGGTCTCGTCGACGAGACCCTTGGAGATCGTGTTGGCGACCTCCACCGAGAGGAAGGCGCCCACAAGGTTCAGCACGGCGGACATGGCCACCGCGACCTTGGGCTTGAGCGCACCGGTCGAGATGGTGGTGGCCATCGCGTTGGCGGTGTCGTGAAAACCGTTCGTGAAATCGAACGCAAGTGCGGTTACCACCACAATCGCGAGGATCAGCGAGAAGTTTTCCATTTACCCAGGCAATCGTTCGAGGTCATTGGCAGGTTGAACGTAAGTAACCTGGGTGAACGGAAGATGAACTGAGTCGGGCCGCACGGTGACCGGAATCCACGGTTATTGCTGTGCCGAACCCCGCGGCTCCCGTACGGCCCATGCGCCCCACGGCCACGCCCCGGAGGCGAACCCGCCCGGCTGCCGCGCCGAGCCGTGGAAGAGATTCTGGTCACCCTGACGGTTCGGCGTCCCGGCTGGCAGGATCGCGGCATGGCTGAGCAGCGACAGGATCCACACGAGGCCAGGGGTACCGGGGGCACCGCGAGAGAGGTGCGGGCCGAGGAGGCGGACGCCTGGGACGAGTTGGTCGACACGGCCCGCCGGACGGTCACAGAAGGACTGGTCGTCGGCACCTCCGGCAACGTCTCGGTACGTGTCGGGGACACGGTCCTGGTCACCCCGTCGGGCGTCCCCTACGACCGCCTCACGCCGGACGACGTGACGGGGGTCGACCTGGAGGGCCGCCAGGTCCTGGGCACCCTTGTGCCGACGAGCGAACTCCCCATGCATCTGGCGGTCTACGGCAGCACCGACGCCCGCGCGGTCGTCCACACCCACGCGGTGCACGCCACGGCCGTCTCCACGCTCGTGCCCGAGCTCCCCACGATCCACTACATGACCAGCGCCCTCGGCGGCCCCGTCCGGGTCGCCCCCTACGCCACCTACGGCACCGACGAGCTGGCCGAGAACATGCTGCACGCCCTCATCGACCGCTCCGCCTGCCTCCTCCAGAACCACGGCACGATCGCCTACGGCAGCACGCTCGCCCAGGCCTACGACCGCACGGCCCAGCTGGAGTGGATGTGCCACCTGTGGCTCACGGCCCGCGCGGTCCCGGGCCTGACACCCAACCTGCTGACGGACCAACAACTGGCCGAGGTGACGGAACGGCTGCGGGGGTACGGCCAGCGGGCCTAGGGGG
>NZ_RSAJ01000078.1 GCF_003933965.1 Streptomyces sp. RP5T | reverse complement strand
GGTGCGGCGGGGGTGGCGGACACGCCCGCGGGACGGCTGCAGGCACTGTTCGAGGGGCACCGGCTCACCCCGACCCAGCGGCGCATCGCGCACAGCATGGTGCGGCGCGCCTCCGACGTGCCGTTCCTGTCCAGCGTGGAGCTGGCCGAACTGGCCGGGGTCAGCCAGCCCTCCGTCACCCGCTTCGCCGTCGCCCTCGGCTTCGACGGCTACCCCGCCCTGCGCCGGCACCTGCGCGAGGTCGCGCCCGCCGAACAGGCCGCGGCCTCCGCGTCGTACAACGAGTACCAGCAGGCCGTCGAGGCCGAGATCGAGAACCTCAGGCTCCTGGCGGAGATCCTCGCCGACCCGCGCCCGGTGCGCAGGGCCGGCCGGCTCCTCGCCGCCTCCCGGCCCCTGCCGGTGCTCGGGCTGCGGGCCGCCGCCTCGCAGGCGTACGGCTTCGCCTACTTCGCCGCCAAGGTCCATCCGGACGTACGGCTGCTCAACGAGGGCGGCACGATGATCCACGACCGGATCGACGACGCCGTCCGCGCCGGCGCCTCGACCCTGCTGTGCTTCGCGCTGCCCCGGCACCCGCGTGAGGTCGTGGACAGCCTCGCCTACGCCAAGGAAGCGGGCCTGAGCGTCGTCACCGTCGCCGACTCCGCCTTCGCCCCGGTCGCCAAGGTCTCCGACCTGCTGCTGCCCGCCGCCGTCGGCACCGGCCTCGCCTTCGACACCGCCTGTGCGCCGATGCTGCTCGGCCGGGTGTTGCTGGAGGCGATGTGCGACGACCTGCCGGACGCCCAGGCCCGCCTGGAGGAGTTCGACGCGCGGGCCGCGGCGCGCGGACTCTTCGTCGAGTAGGGCGTTTTTTCAGACTCGTCTCACGTTCGCTCGCTACCCTCCCCGACCGGCAGGACTGTGCCAGGACGACGAGGAGGCGGGACGTGGCACACGCAGATCGCAGGGCTCAGGGGCTGGCCCGGGTGGCCGTCGTCGTGCGCGCCGGGGCCGCACCCCTGTGGTGGCTCGGCGTGTCCGCGGCGGCGGTCGGGCTGCTGGTACCGGGGCTGACCGGACGCCGGATCGGGGTGATGGCGGGCGCGGCGCTGTTCATCGTGGCGGTCGCCGCGGTGTCGTACGGCCGCCGCAAGCGGTACACGGCGCTCGCGCGGGCGGCCGTCCGCGCGGGGCGGCACGACGTGCTCCAGGACCGCGCGGTCAGTGTGCGCGTCTGGCGCCGCGGGCACCGCTGGTGGCTGCTGCTGGCCTGGCTGGCCGCGCTGGGCTGCAACTTCGCCGTGCCCGTCGCGGGCGGCCTGCTGCTCGCCGGGTGCGGTACGGGCCTCAGGCTCAAGGCCGCCTGGCTCGGGCGGCGCGAGCGGGACGGGGACGCGCTGCTGTGGGTGCGGGTCGACTGGCTCGCCCCGAACGGCGGCCGCCCGGCCGGCAAGGAGGTCAAGGCGTACCGCAGCACGGGGATCGCGGCGGGCGACGCGGCCCCGGGAGGAGCGCGCCGCCGCACCGCGGCACTCGTCTAGGTCAGGTGCTCCCGGGTCACACCTCCAGGTCGTTCTCGATCTGCCGCAGCTGGTGGCGGGCCATCGCGAGGTTGGAGCGCTTGCCGTCCAGGACCAGGTAGAGGAAGAGACCGTTGCCACCGCGTCCGGCGATCAGGCGGATCAGGTGGTACTGGTCGGACAGGGTGATCAGGATGTCCTCGATCTGGCCCTTGAGGCCGAGGTGCTCCATGGTGCGGATCTTCGCGCGGACCACGTCGGTGTTGCCGGCGGCGGCCACGTTCAGGTCGAAGCCCTTGCTGCCGCCCATGGTGCCGAGCGCCATGCCGCTGGTGTAGTCGACGAGCGCGACGCCGGTCGCGCCCTCGATGGAGGCGAGGGCCTCCTTCAGCGCGGTTTCGGTGTTGGCCATGACTGTGTCTCCTCGGTTAGCTAACTTTCGGTGGTGGTGCGGGCCGCCGTCGGTGCGGTGGCCGCGGCGCGGGTGTCCGCGGGCTTGGCCCGGGACGTGCGGGCCGCTCTGGCACGGGCCGGAGCGGGCTTCGCGGGCGCCTTCGTGAGGGCTTCGGTGGGCTCGGCGGCCGTGCTGTCGACGAGTTCCGCGATCCGGGCGCCCGCCCGACGGCCCTCCAGATGGAGGCGGCCGACGTTGACCCGGTCCTGGGCGAGCAGCGTGACGACGGCCCCGGTGCCCGCCGTGTACGTGGCGACGTAGCCGTAGACGCCCCGTACGAGCAGTTCGCGCAGGTCGCCCTGGCCGGTCCCGTCGGCCAGCTGGGCGGCGAGCGCCCGGGTGGCCGCGGTCAGCGCGGCCACGGTCTCCGGATCGACGCCCGGGGTGTCCTGGGCCAGGACGAGACCGTCGACGTCGGCCGCGAGGGCGCCGGTGAGCTGCGGCACCCGGGCTCTGAGCCGGCGCAGCTCCTCCAGGATCGCGTCCTGAGCTGCTGCCATCAGGTCTCTCCTCTCGGCGCGGATCCGCTGCCGCTCAAAGGGCCTCCAGCGCATCCCTGAGCCTCTTCAGCAACGTGATGTGGGGATCGACCGGCTCGATCAGGGGACCGTCGCCCGGCGGTCCGGGCAGAGGCTCGGCGAAGGACACCGGCGGGCGGGGCGAGACCACTCCGGCCGCCACCAGCCGGCGTACGTCCACCAGGGTGTGGAAGGCGGGACGGCCCAGTTCGCGGGCGATCTCCGACGCCGTGCGGATGCCGTCCACGCGGGCCAGCACCGCCTGCCGCCGGGCCGGCAGCGGCGGTGACGCGGGGCGGTGCTCCCGGGTCAGCGGCAGCTCGTCCGGCAGGGCGTCCGGCCAGATGTGGTGCAGCAGGTCCCGGCGGCGCAGGGTCTCGCGCTCCAGGTCGGCGACCGGGACGGGGTGCGGGACACCGGGGGTGCCGTCGGGTTCCGGGGGCCCGTCGGACGCCCCGTCGGGACCGTCCTCGGAGCTGTAGCGGAAGCGGCCCGGGGTGCTGCTCGGGGCGAGCGCGAAGTACGCGGCGTCGTACAGCGCGGTCAGCCGGCACATCTCCAGGGCGCCCGGGGTGAGCAGCCCGTCCGCGACCAGCCGGCGGCCCGCCCGGTGCACCACCTCGGCGCCGGTCAGCCGGCGGGCCCCGGTGCCGGCGCCGCCCGCGCTCGCGATGCTCTCGGCCAGGGCCTGGCGCCAGACGTCGGCGTCCAGCGTGCCGTGGGCGGCGAGCAGGACGTCGGCGCCGGGGGCGGCCGGGCTCTCGGCGTGCACCACCTTGCCGTCGGCGAGGTGCAGGAAGACGCTGCTGTCGAAGGACGTCGGCACGAAGCGCAGGACGTGGTAGCTGTCCCGGTTGCTGAGGATGAGGTCCTCGACCGGCGGTTCGGTGCCCTCCGCGGCGGGTTCCGCCGCGGAGCCGCCGAGGAGGTCGGCGGGTCCGGCCGCCCCGGAGTCCTCGGAGGCGAAGGCGCGCTGCTCGGCGGCGAGCCGGGCGAGCTCGGCGGCCTCGGCGGCGGCCGCCTCCTGGTCACCGCCGGGGAATTCCCCGACGGCGCCCAGGGCCAGCCCGCTCGTCCAGTCGACCAGCGCGGCCCCCCGCGCACCCGGCAGCCGCATGGCTTCCAGCAGGCACTCGTCGATTCCCTGCACCGTGGCTCCCCTCCCGCCTGGGGTTCGGCTGAGTGACGCCGAAACTACGCAACGTGTGCGCCCGGGGTGAGGGATCTGGCATTTTCCGGTGGAACATGCTTCAAGCGGCTAGAGTGGGTCAACTTGCCTTGTTCACGGGCCCATTGATCAACGGAATCACCGGCGCCCGTCAACGGCTCCCGGATGCGTGCAGGGTGGTGAGCGCACCGGCGTGCGCCCCGCCGGATTCGGCCACGATCGAGGGGAGCGTCTGCGGATCCCGCACGGTCGCGAACCGGACACCCGCGGCCGGCTCGGCGACGAAGCCGTAGATGCCCGGCCGGGCCAGCGAGTTGTAGGCGTAGTGGTGCGCGAAGTAGTACGCGCCCGTGTCCAGCGCCGCCGCGTAGTCCCCCTGGTCCAGCAGCGGCAGCGCGCGCCCCTCGGCCAGCAGGTCGCCCGAGAAGCAGGCGGGCCCCGCCACGTCCTGCACCACCTCGGGCCCGCTCTTGGGCCGCCCCTTGCCGTCGTACGCCGCGATCCTCAGCGGCCACGACCCCGGCGCGTACACCGTCCGCGTCGCCACCTGCACGCCCGCGTGCGTCACCGCGACCGGCCGGCCGCCCGCGCTCTTGGCGTACTCCACCCGCGCCACGATCGTGCCGTGCTTGGCCAGCAGCGACCGGCCGAACTCGGTGACCAGCCCGTACCGCCCGTCGACCAGCCCCGGCACCGCCTCCCGGAGCGCCCGCGCGTACGCGCCGTACGTCGGCGTCGTCGCGTCCGAGGCGAAGTTCACCGGCAGCCCGCCGCCGATGTCGATGGTGTCGATCTGCGGCCGCCCGATCCGCCGGTTGATCTCCTCGGCGAGCGCGTACGTCTCCGCGATCCCCTGGGTCATCAGGGACAGCGGGATGCCCTGCGAGCCGGTGTGCGCGTGCAGCCGGGAGAGCCACGGCCGGTCGAGACAGGCGCGCACGACCCACTCGCGCGCCCCCTCGTCCCGCAGTGCCACCCCGAACTTCGAGGTCGCCGTGGCCGTCGAGGTCGCCCCGATGGTGCCGCCGCCGACCTGGGGGTTGACCCGGATGCCGAGCGGGGACCGGCTGACGGCCGACCGCATGAGGCCGTCGAGCCGGTCCAGCTCCTGCGGGTTGTCGGCGTTGACGGCGATCCCCAGCGCCAGCGCCTCCCTGAGCTCGGCCGCCGTCTTGGCGGGCGAGTCCAGGACCGTCCTGGTCGGCGGGACGCCCGCCGCCCGCGCCAGCGCGAGCTCGCCAGGGCTCGCCACCTCCGCGCCGATGCCCTCCTCGTGCAGCAGCCGCAGCACCGGCACCAGCGGGGTCGCCTTGACCGCGAACGCGTGCAGCACCGGCGTGCCCGGCGCGGTGACCTCGTCGAAGGCCGCGCGGAGCTCCGCCGCCGACTCCCGGACGCCGGCGACGTCGAGCAGCCCGACGATGGGGGAGTCCGGCCCCAGCAGGCCCTGCTCCACGGCCGCCCGCACCGCCTCGTCCCGGCGGGCGGCCCGCCCTTCGCCGGTGGTGCCGTACTCGTCCATCACGTCCCCGTCCTGCTCGTCACGCGCGCTGCGGATGTCCAGCCGGTCCATCCCTGTCCCGAAACACCTCTGTCCTACCGATGCTGACGCGAGAACGTATTGACTAGTTCTATTCATGGAGCCAGGATGTGAATATCGGCAGCAACACTCCAGAGCAGAGTCCCAGGAGGCAGACCATGTCAGGACCCCGCCCCGTCCGAGCGCCGCGCGGTACGGAACTGAGCGCCCTGGGATGGCAGCAGGAGGCCGCCCTGCGGATGCTGCAGAACAACCTGGACCCCGAGGTCGCCGAGCACCCCGACAAGCTCGTCGTCTACGGCGGCACCGGCAAGGCCGCGCGGGACTGGCGCTCCTTCGACGCCATGGTCCGCACCCTGCGCACCCTCAAGCAGGACGAGACCATGCTGGTCCAGTCCGGCCGCCCCGTCGGAGTCATGCAGACCCATGAATGGGCCCCGCGCGTCCTGATCGCCAACTCCAACCTCGTCGGCGACTGGGCCAACTGGGAGGAGTTCCGCCGTCTGGAGGCCCTCGGCCTGACCATGTACGGGCAGATGACCGCCGGTTCCTGGATCTACATCGGCACCCAGGGCATCCTCCAGGGCACCTACGAGACCTTCGCCGCCGTCGCCGCGAAGAAGTTCGGCGGCACCCTCGCCGGGACGATCACCCTCACCGCGGGCCTCGGCGGCATGGGCGGCGCCCAGCCCCTCGCCGTCACCATGAACGACGGCGTCGCGATCTGCGTCGACTGCGACCCGCGTGCCATCGAGCGGCGCATCGAGCACCGCTACCTGGACGTGCGCGCCGACTCCCTCGACCACGCCCTCCAGCTCGCCACCGAGGCCCGGGACGCCCGACGTCCCCTGTCCATCGGCGTCCTCGGCAACGCGGCCGAACTGGTCCCGCAGCTCCTGGAGATGGGCGCGCCCGTCGACATCGTCACCGACCAGACCTCGGCGCACGACCCGCTGGCGTATCTGCCCGTGGGCGTGGACTTCGAGGACATGGCCGACGCGGCCGCCAAGGACCCGGCCGGCTTCACCACCCGGGCCCGCGAGTCCATGGCCCGGCACGTCGAGGCCATGGTCGGCTTCATGGACGCCGGTGCCGAGGTCTTCGACTACGGCAACTCGATCCGCGGCGAGGCCCGGCTCGCCGGCTACGAGCGGGCGTTCGCCTTCCCCGGCTTCGTCCCCGCCTACATCCGGCCGCTGTTCTGCGAGGGCAAGGGCCCCTTCCGCTGGGCCGCGCTGTCCGGTGAGGCCTCCGACATCGCCAAGACCGACAAGGCGATCCTGGACCTGTTCCCCGAGAACGAGTCCCTGGCCCGCTGGATCCGGATGGCCGGGGAGCGCGTCCACTTCCAGGGCCTGCCCGCGCGCATCTGCTGGCTCGGCTACGGCGAGCGCGACAAGGCCGGTGAGCGCTTCAACGACATGGTGGCGAGCGGGGAGCTGGCGGCACCGCTGGCGATCGGACGCGACCACCTGGACGCCGGGTCCGTCGCCTCCCCGTACCGCGAGACCGAGGCCATGCTCGACGGATCCGACGCGATCGCCGACTGGCCGCTGCTGAACGCCATGGTCAACGTCGCCTCGGGCGCCTCCTGGGTCTCCCTCCACCACGGCGGCGGCGTGGGCATGGGCCGCTCCATCCACGCCGGGCAGGTGACGGTGGCCGACGGCACGAAACTGGGCGGCGAGAAGGTCCGGCGCGTGCTCACCAACGACCCCGGCATGGGCGTCATCCGGCACGTGGACGCCGGCTACGACATCGCGGAGTCGGTCGCCGACGAGCGGGGCGTGCGGATCCCGATGCGCGAGGGTGACTCGGCGTGACGGATCGCGGGAACTCCTCGGCGCCGGCCCGGCCCGTGACCGGCGACTCCTTCCACTCCATGTGGCGCGAGCTGCTCACCATCGGCCGGCACCCCGACTCCCGGGGCTACCGGCGGTTCGCCTGGACCGGGCCCGACACCGAGTGCCGCGCCTGGTTCAGGGAGCAGGCCCGGGCCCGCGGACTGAGCTACGAGGTCGACCGGAACGGCAACCAGTGGGCCTGGCTCGGGGACCCCGCGACCGGGGACGCGGTCGTCACCGGCTCGCACCTCGACTCCGTGCCCGACGGGGGCGCCTTCGACGGCCCCCTCGGCGTCGTGTCCTCCTTCGCCGCACTCGACGAACTCCGCTCGCGGCGGGCCGAGTTCACCAGGCCGCTCGCCATCGTCAACTTCGGTGACGAGGAGGGCGCCCGCTTCGGGCTCGCCTGCGTGGGATCCCGGCTCACCGCGGGGCAGCTGACCGTCGAGCAGGCGCACCGGCTGACCGACGGGGACGGCGTCACGCTCCCGCGGGCCATGGAGGCCGCCGGTCACGACCCCGACGGCATCGGCGCCGACCCCGAGCGGCTCGCCCGCATCGGCGCCTTCGTCGAACTGCACGTCGAGCAGGGCCGGGCGCTGGACCTCTCCGGCGACCGGGTCGGCATCGCCAGTGCCATCTGGCCCCACGGCCGCTGGCGCTTCGACTTCCGCGGCGAGGCCAACCACGCCGGCACCACCCGTCTGGCCGACCGGCGCGACCCCATGCTGTCGTACGCCGAGACCGTGCTCGCGGCCCGCCGGGAGGCCGAACTCGCCGGTGCCGTCGCCACCTTCGGGAAGATCGCCGTCGAGCCGAACGGCGTCAACGCCATCCCCTCCCTGGTGCGCGGCTGGCTCGACTCCCGCGCCGCCGGCCAGGACAGCCTCGACCAGGTGGTCGGCGGCATCGAGAAGGCGGCCGGACAGTACGCGCGGGCGCACGGCATCGACCTCGACGTGGTCCGGGAGTCCTTCACCCCCGTCGTCGAGTTCGACCACGCCCTGCGCGACGAACTCGCCCGCATCCTGGGCACCCGCACCGACCTGAAGGTGCCCGTCCTGGGAACCGGAGCCGGACACGACGCCGGGATCCTCTCCGGACACATCCCGACCGCCATGCTGTTCGTGCGCAACCCCACCGGCGTCTCGCACTCCCCGGCCGAGTTCGCCGCCGAGGACGACTGCGTGGCCGGAGTCCTCGCGCTCGCCGACGTACTGGAAGGGCTGGCCTGCAGGTGACAGCGAAGACCTACTGGCTGGAGCACGCCTGGCTCGGCACCCATGTCGAGCCGGGCGTGGCACTGACGGTGTCGACCAGCTCCGCCGCTGAGGCGAACGGCCGCGTCACCGCCGTCCGCACCGGGATCGCCACCCCACCCCCCGGCGCCGAGATCCTGCGCGGACTGACCCTGCCGGGCCTGGCGAACGCCCACTCGCACGCCTTCCACCGGGCCCTGCGCTCCACCGTCCAGGTCGGCTCCGGGACCTTCTGGACCTGGCGCGAGGTCATGTACGCCACCGCCGGCCGGCTCACCCCGGACAGCTACCGCGACCTCGCCCGTGCCGCGTACGCGGAGATGGCGCTGGCGGGTGTGACGGCGGTCGGGGAGTTCCACTACCTGCACCACGCCCCCGGCGGCACCCCCTACGCCGACCCCAACGCCATGGGAGAGGCGCTGATCGAGGCCGCCGCCGACGCCGGCATCCGCATCACCCTCCTCGACACCGCCTATCTCTCCTCCGGCTTCGGACAGCCGCCCACCACCCACCAGCTCCGCTTCTCCGACGGCAGCGCGGACGCCTGGGCCGAACGCTGTTCAGTTCTCAAGGACCGGGATCACGCGAGGATCGGTGCGGCGATCCACTCCGTACGGGCCGTGCCCGCCGACCAGTTGGCGACCGTGGCGCGCTGGGCCGGGGAGCGGCGGGCCCCGCTCCACGTCCACCTGTCCGAGCAGACCGCCGAGAACGACGCCTGCCGCGAGGCCCACGGGTGCACGCCGACCCGGCTGCTGGCCGACCACGGGGTCCTCGGGCCGCGCACCACCGGCGTCCACAACACCCACCTCACCGACGAGGACATCGCCCTGATCGGCGGCAGCGGCACCGGCACCTGCATGTGCCCGACGACCGAGCGGGACCTCGCCGACGGCATCGGACCCGCCGCGGCCCTCCAGGGCGCGGGCTCACCGCTCTGTCTCGGCTCCGACAGCCACGCCGTCATCGACCTGCTCGAAGAGGCCCGTGCGATGGAGCTCGACGAGCGCCTGCGCACCCGCACCCGCGGTCACTGGACGGCGGCGGCCCTCCTGCGGGCGGCCTCGGCCGACGGCCACGCGGCCCTCGGCTGGGACGGTGCGGGCGCCCTGCGGCCCGGCGCGCTCGCCGACTTCACCACCATCAGGCTCGACTCGGTCAGGACGGCAGGGCCGCCTCCGCGGCTCGGGGCCGAGACGGCCGTATTCGCTGCGTCGGCAGCAGACGTGTCGCACACGGTGGTGGGGGGACGGCACGTCGTGCGCGACGGGGTCCACGCGCTGGTGCCGGACGTGCCGAAAGCCCTCGCGGACGCCGTCGCCGCACTGCACGGATGAACTCCGCGAACCCGGACAGGGAACCCGCCCCCACCGCCGACCAGGCCAGCGAGGACGCCATGAGCAACGCGACGACCGTCAGCCCCGCCCACTCCGCGAGCACCGCAAGCACGCTCATCACCAACATCGCCGCCCTGGTCACCAACGACCCCTCCTCCGGATGGGGGTCCCCCCGCTCGAGCAAATTCGAGAGTGGGGGAGGATCCCCCCTCGGACTGATCCAGGACGCGGCCGTCGCCATCGAGGGCGACCGCGTCGTGTGGACCGGTGATCAAAGCAAAGCACCCGCCACTGACAATCGGGTCGACGCGGGCGGCCGGGCGGTCCTGCCCGGCTTCGTCGACTCCCACAGCCACCTCCTGTTCGCGGGCGACCGCACCCAGGAGTTCAACGCCCGGATGTCCGGCCGGCCCTACAGCGCGGGCGGCATCCGCACGACGGTCGCCGCGACCCGGGCGGCGAGCGACGAGGACCTCGAACGCAACCTCGTCCGCCACCTCGCCGAGGCCCTGCGCCAGGGCACCACGACCTTCGAGACCAAGTCCGGCTACGGCCTGACCGTCGAGGACGAGGCGAGGGCGCTGCGCATCGCCGCCGCCCACACCGACGAGGTCACCTACCTCGGCGCCCACATCGTCTCCCCGGACTACGCCGACGACCCGGCGGGCTACGTCTCCCTGGTCACCGGCGAGATGCTCGACGCCTGCGCCCCGTACGCCCGTTGGATCGACGTCTTCTGCGAGAAGGGCGCCTTCGACGGCGACCAGGCCCGCGCCATCCTCACCGCCGGCCGGGCGAAGGGCCTGCACCCCCGCGTCCACGCCAACCAGCTCACCTACGGCCCCGGCGTGCAGCTGGCCGTCGAGCTGGACGCGGCCAGCGCCGACCACTGCACCCACCTCACCGACGACGACGTGGACGCCCTGGCGAACAGCCGCACGGTCGCCACCCTCCTCCCCGGCGCCGAGTTCTCCACCCGTGCCGAGTGGCCGGACGCCCGCCGCCTCCTGGACGCGGGCGTCACCGTCGCCCTGTCCACGGACTGCAACCCGGGCTCCTCCTTCACCTCCTCGGTCCCCTTCTGCGTCGCCCTCGCGGTCCGTGACATGCGGATGACCCCCGACGAGGCGGTCTGGTCGGCCACGGCGGGCGGCGCGGCCGCCCTCCGCCGCGACGACATCGGCCGGCTGGCTCCGGGGACCCGCGCCGACCTGATCCTGCTGGACGCCCCCAGCCACGTGCACCTGGCCTACCGGCCGGGAGTACCGCTGGTCAGCGGGGTGTGGCGGCACGGCGTACGCGTCGTCTGAACCGCAGGAGGCCCCGGCCGACGAGGCCGGGGCCTGCTGAGGTGAGGTGCCGAGGACGCACGGTGCCCGGTGTCCCTGGGGGACACCGGGCACACGCGCAAGTCAGTGGTGCCGACGCGTCACTCCTCGACGGTCAGGCCCTTGCGCAGCCGTACGAGAGTGCGCGACAGCAGTCGCGAGACATGCATCTGCGAGATCCCGAGCTCGTCGCCGATCTCCGACTGGGTCATGCCCGCGACGAAGCGCAGCGAGAGGATCTGACGGTCCCGGGAGGGAAGTTCGGCGATCAGCGGCTTCAGGGACTCCACGTACTCGATGCCTTCGAGACCGTGGTCCTCGTAACCGATCCGGTCGGCCAGCGCGCCCTCGGAGTCGTCCTCCTCCGGCTGGGCGTCCAGCGAGGAGGCGGTGTACGCGTTGGACGCCGCCATGCCTTCGACGACCTCCTCCTTCGACAGCCCGAGGCGCTCGGCGAGCTCGGCCACGGTGGGGGCGCGGTCGAGCTTCTGGGCCAGTTCGTCGCCGGCCTTGGCCAGGTCGAGCCGGAGCTCCTGGAGGCGGCGCGGAACCCGCACCGACCAGGACGTGTCGCGGAAGAAGCGCTTGATCTCGCCAACGATGGTTGGCATCGCGAAGGTGGGGAACTCCACACCCCGGCTGAGCTCGAAGCGGTCGATCGCCTTGATCAGGCCGATGGTGCCGACCTGGATGATGTCCTCCATCGGCTCACTGCGGGAGCGGAAGCGGGAGGCGGCGAACTTGACCAGGGCGAGGTTCAGTTCGACGAGCGTGTTGCGGACGTACGAGTACTCGTGCGTGCCTTCCTCCAGCGACTCCAGCCGTGCGAAGAGGGTCTTGGAGAGGGCACGCGCGTCGACGGCCCCCACCTCTTCGAAGGGCGGGATGTCCGGAAGCCCGGCGAGCACATCGCCTTCGCTGTCCTGCTCGATGGGATTCAGATGTTCCGGGGGGGATGTCGACGTCGCCTGATGGGTATGCGAGGCGTCGAGCCGGGGTGACATGATGTCCTCCATCGTTCTCGGCATAAGGCTGCCGAAGCCAGTTCGTGCACTGCGGTGTGCGGCGCCTCCAAAGCCGGCCGTGTCGAGTTCGTGTCTCTACTAGCCCTACCCGGTTTCCCGACAGGACCGCAAGTGTGTTCTGTGCGGCTATGTCCGTTTGTGTGTGATTGTTCGGGTGTCGGAGGGTGTGGAGAAGGCGTAGTGTTCGAGGGCGTCATCAGCAGCCACGACGTCGGGAGAGAGAGACGGCATGGACCGCGGGACGGTCGGCAGCGCACAGTCTGGCCGGCTTCTGGTTGAGGTGCGGCAAGAGGGCTCCAGTGCCGTTGTGACTCCAGCAGGTGAGTTGGATCACCACACGGCCGATTTGTTGCGTGAGCCACTCGAGGAGTGCCTCGCCAAGGGAAAGAGCCGGCTTGTCGTCGACTGCACACGGCTGGAGTTCTGTGACTCCACCGGACTGAATGTGCTGCTGGGGGCACGGCTGAAGGCCGAGGCGGCGGGGGGTGGCGTACATCTCGCCGGGATGCTGCCCGTCGTGGCGCGCGTCTTCGAGATCACGGGGGCCGACGCGGTCTTCAGCGTGCACGACACGCTGGAGGAGGCCCTGGCCGGCGAGTCCGGCGACTGAGGCGGCGGGTCGGGTGACGGCCCCGGTGGCCTCTTTCGTACCCCGTTCGTCTCCTTCGGCCGGTGTCCATCGGGTGTCACACCTCTTCTGGTGGACATACGTCCCGAATGGAGGGGTGTTCTACCGGTCCGCCCGGGCAGGAGACATCCGTACTGACTGTTCGGTGAGCGACCATGCAGCGACGTTTTGAATCGTGAACCGGTGAATCGGTGAGGTGAAGCGCTGATGAGCACCACCCGGCCCTACTCGCCGGGCGACCGTGACCCGGAGCCCAGCGTGGAGCCTGGCGGCGAAGCCGAGGTGCCGACGGGACGGCAGTTCCGTCGGCTGAGCTTCGAGGGGGAGAGCGGGGTCGTCCCGCTCGCGCGCGACTTCACCCGGCAGGCGTTGCAGGCGTGGGGGTGGCTGCCGGCGGCGTCCGCGGACCGGCGCGCGGTGACGGAGGACGTGCTGCTGGTCGTGTCCGAGCTGGTGACGAACGCGTGTCTCCATGCGGAGGGCCCGGACCAGCTGGGGATCTCCTGCGACAACAAGGTGATCCGGGTCGAGGTCTCGGACCGCGGGACCGGGCAGCCGGCGCCGCGCACCCCGCACCGGGCCGGGCTGGCGGCTCCGAGTCGGCGCCTTCGCCGCCACCGCGGCGATGGTCTCGGCCGGCATCGTCCTCGGGGCCGGCCCCGCGTCGGCGGCACCGGCCCCGATCCGGCTGACGTCCGCGTCCTGCCCCAACGAGATCCTGCAGGGCCAGTCCAGCGGCTGTGTCACGGAGTTGCAGAACCTGCTCAACGCGCACGGCGCCGGTCTGGTGGTGGACGGCCAGTTCGGGTCGGCCACCCTCTACGCGGTCCGTGCGTACCAGGCCGCCACCGCGATCGCGGTGGACGGACGGGTGGGCCCCGCGACCAAGACCAAGCTGTACACGACCGGCGGCTCGGCCCCCGCTCCCGTCAACCTCAATTCCTCCGCCTGCCCGGCGAACATCGTCCAGGGCGCCAAGGGCGGCTGCGTCACCGAACTCCAGCGGCTGCTCACCCATCACGGGTACGCGGTCGACGTGGACGGCGACTTCGGCGCCGGGACCGCGAGTGCCGTCCGCAGCTTCCAGTCCGCGCACGGTCTCACGGCCGACGGGCAGGTCGGCACCAACACCAAGCGGGCGCTGTACGACACCGACGAGTCACCGTCGACGGGCCTGGACCTGAGGTCGGCGTCGTGCCCGGAGAACATCGTCGAGGGGCAGAGCGGCGGTTGTGTCGCCACGCTCCAGTCCCTGCTGAACGGCAAGGGGCAGAGCCTCGCCGTGGACGGCAGCTTCGGCCCGCAGACGCTCGCGGCCGTGAAGGCGTTCCAGTCCGCGAGCGGTCTCTCCGCCGACGGCCAGGTCGGACCGAACACCAAGGCCGCCCTGTACTCCAACATCGGCGGTGGCGGCGGCAACGGCGCGCCCGCGCCGGTCAACCTCAACTCCGCCTCCTGCCCGAACGAGATCGTGCAGGGGCAACGCAGCGGCTGTGTCACCGAGTTGCAGAGCCTGCTCAACCACCATGGCGCCGACCTCGCCGTCGACGGTGACTTCGGTCCGATGACCGACAGTGCGGTCAGGGACTTCCAGGCCGAGAAGGGCCTCTCGGTCGACGGCCATGTGGGTCCGAACACCAAGTCCGCCCTGTACGGCGCGGTCACCCCGCCCTCGTCGCCTCCGCCCGGGGGCGGCTACGCGAAGATCCTCGACGTGGCGGCGGCCGAGGTCGGCACGGTCGAGGGCAGCGCCCGCGCGAACAGCTACGGCTCGGCCGTGGGCCTTTCGCTGTCCACCAGCAACTACGCCTGGTGCGCGGCCTTCGTGAGCTGGGTGGCCAAGCAGACCGGAGCCAGCTCCTACCGCAACTCCTATGTCTCGGGCTGGGTCAACCAGGCGCGGGCCGGCAACTACCACCTCTCCGTGACCACCAGTCCGCAGCCGGGCGACATCGTGGCCTTCGACTGGGACGGCGGTAACGACTTCACCGGCGGCCACGAGCACATAGGCATCGTGCGCACGGTGTCCGGGTCGTCCTTCACCACCGTCGAGGGCAACACGACCGACCCCAACGGCGGCAGCGACGGCGTCTACGTCAAGAACCGGGCCACGAACAGCAGTTACGACGTGCTCTTCATCCGTGTCCGCTGACCCGGTCCGCGTCGCGCTGTCTCCGCGGGTGTTCAGCGCTCCGTGCGACGGGCCAGCAGGACCGAGTCCTCGGCCTCGACCGGGCCGGAGTCCCGCTTGAGCGTCCGCGTGCGCTGCTCGACGACGACGGGCTCGAAGCCGTCCGGCAGGCCGGGAAGCAGTTCCTCCGCCAGGAACATCGCCTTGCGGTGGCTCTCGGACAGGTGCGTGAACTCCGGGGACGGCGCGTGCCCGACCACCAGGAGCAGGCCGCCCGGAGCCACGGCCGCGGCCAGGCGGCGGGTCACCTCCACCATGCCGCCGTCCGGTGCGTGCAGATAGTGGCTGGTGACCAGGTCGTAGGAGCGGTCGCCGGCCTCGAAGGCCCGGGCGTCCACCTGCCACCAGTCGACACGGTCCGCCACGCCGGCCTGTTCGGCGTGGCGGGCGGCCCGGACCAGGCCCTCGGCGGAGAAGTCGGCGCCGGTCACCCGCCAGCCCTGCCCGGCCAGCCAGACCACGTCGCCGCCCTCCCCGCAGCCCACGTCGAGCGCCGTGCCGGGGGTGAGCCCGTCGACGGTGGTGACGAGCTGCGGATTGGGCTCACCGCTCCAGAACCGCTCCTGCCCCGCGTACCGCTCGTCCCAGGCCGCCGGCTCGAACATCTCCGTGGCCGCCTGCTCGCCGTGCTCATGGTGTCCTGACACCGGATGCCTCCCGTTGCTCCTCATACTGTGCCGCCCCGTCCCGCTGGGGCGCGCTGTCGATGGTGCTCGGCCCCGCGCCGATCCGCACGCGAAGTTGCCGTTCCGGCAAACGGCCTTCGGCGGGGCGGCGGCCACTCCGCGGAATCTCACACCGACCGACCACCTGCTCGCCGGGCGGGCCACCTGCTCGCCGGGCGGGCACGGACATGGCTCCAGCGCACTCTGTACCCGGAGCGGGCTAGACGGTGACGGGAAGCGCCGACAGCCCGCGAACGAGACGTGTGCGCCGCCAGTCCAACTGCTCGGCCGGCACCGCGAGTCGGATGCCGGGGAACCGGGTCAGCACCGCCCGCAGGGCGATCTCCGCCTCGGTCATGGCCAGGGACGCGCCGACGCAGCGGTGGATGCCGTGCCCGAAGCCGAGGTGGCCGGTGGCATCCCGGTCCAGGTCGAGCAGGTCCGGTGCCGGGAAGCGCAGGGGGTCGCGGTTGGCCGCCCCGAGGGCGACCAGGACCGGGACCCCGGGCGGGATGTCGACACCGGCCAGCGTGATCACCTCCGTCGTGTAGCGGAAGGTGGCCGTACTGACGGGGGAATCGAACCGGAGCAACTCGTCGAGTACGGTCGGGATGTCGTCCGGATTGCCGCGAAGACGATCCAGTGCGGCAGGCCGTTGCAGCAGTGCCAGTACGGCGTTGCCGAGGAAGTTGGTGGTGGTCTCGTGCCCGGCGACGAGCAGCAGTACCGCCAGGGAGACCAGTTCCTCCTCGCTCAGCCGGTCCGCTCCGTCGCGAGCCGAGATGAGGCGGTCGAGAAGGCTGTCGCCGGGGTCCTGGCGCTTGGCTGCGACGAGCCCCGTCATGTAGTCGGCCAGGGCGTGCGAGGCCGCGTCGATGACGTCGGGCCTGCCCGCCGCGAACAACTCCCCGGACCAGCGCCGGACGTCGGGCCGGTCCTTCGACGGCACTCCGAGCAGCCGGCAGATCACGATGACCGGCAGTGGCACGGCGAGGGTCGACACGAAGTCGAACCGTTCGCCGACCGGCCACCGGTCCAGCAGTTCCTCGGTCACCCGCGCGATGAACGGCCGCAGCCGCGCGACGGCACCGGCCGTGAACGCCTTGGTCACCAGCTTCCGCAGCCGGGTGTGCCGGGGCGGATCGCCGGCCAGCATGGTGTGCGCCACCGCGGGATGCAGACGACGCCGGGACTCCTTCCCGGCGAAGAAGGCGGCCGTGTCTTGGAGAGCCGAGGGTCGGCAAGAGCCTGTCTGCCTTCCGCGTAGCCGGTGACCAGATGGGCGGGGCGAGCGCCCGACTCCGTGGGCAGGGGCTGCACAGGGCATCTGGCGCGCATGGCCGCCAAGACGGGATACGGGTCCTGGAGGAAGCGGGGGTCCTGTGTCGGGTCGGTCATGCTTCCAGGCTCCCCGGCCACGGCCTGGCCGTCGCCGCCGACACGCCCAACGCGGGCCATACAGAAGCCAGTTGCCGGAGATCGCCCGTCCACCCTTCGCTCGCCGTGCCGAGGAGCGTGGCATGGACGAAAAAGCGAGACACGGACATCGGCCGACATAGTCCCTAATATCCTCGGTCAGCAAGTGGCACAGCAGCAATTCCCAATTCCCCGGCGGATCAGAGGTTGTTACGATCATCCGGCTCACGCGGCGAGGAATTGAGGCGCCGCTCCGTCGTGATTGACCAACACGGGAGATTTGTCATGCGTTTGAGCCGGACGTTCGCTTCCCTCGGTGTGACCGCAACCGCCACCGCGGGGCTGGTTCTCGGAGTGGCTCCGCAGTCGAATGCCGACGCCGGACTCACCTGTCCCGATAGCCAGACCTACTGCATGCGGTTCAACTACAACACCGGTTTTGCCGGTTCCCGTACCGTGTTCCGCGGTTTCGACCACTACAGCCTGAACGGCTACACGTTCCTCGGTGACGGTGCCGGAAAGGGCCTGCCGGTCAAGAACAACGCGGCCTCCGCGGTCAACATGGCCCCCTACAACCTGGTGATCTACTTCAACAGCAACCTCCAGGGCGCCTGCGACTCCCTCCCGGAGTTCGGGTCGGCGTACCAGCTGAAGAACACCTACAACAACAACGCCTCCTTCGGGTACGGCCGCGCCGACAACACCTGCTACAAGTTCTGATCCGCGTGCGTCGCCTGGCACTCACCTGCCTGGCCCTGGCCGCCGCCCTGCTCGGCTGCTCCTCCGGGAGCGGTCCGAGCACGGGCGGCGCCCCGGCCGGGTCCGCCCGAACTCCCGTCCCCTCGGGCAGCACCGCGGCAAAACCGCAGGTCACCTTTGTCGACCGGCTGCCCATTGCCCGCTACAGCTACACCGCTGACGAGACCGCCGTGATCGAGTCCGCGCAGCAGGTCCTGACCAAACGCTGCCTGCGCACGTACGGGATCACGTACGAGCCGCCGAAGCGGGAGGCCGAGTCCTCCCCGTCCGCCGATCGCCGTTACGGCCTGTCCAGCGCGAGCGAGGCGGCACGTCTCGGCTACCACCCCGACCTCGGCCCCCTGCCGGCCGGCCCCGACCTTCCCGAGGACGCGCTGCGGGTGTTCTACGGAAACCGCGGCGCGGAACCGGGCAGTGCCGAAAAGGTTGTCTACAAAGGCAGAGAAGTTCCGTGGAACGGCTGCTTCGGCCAGTCGGTCGCGCAACTGGCGAAGAAGTACGACGCCACGGACGCGATGGAGATCGCCCGGACCATCTCCACGCAGAGTTATAAGGATTCGCTGACCGCTCCACCGGTGAAGGAGGCATTCCGGAACTGGTCCGCCTGTATGCGGAATTCCGGATTCCAGTACACGTCTCCACTCGAACCGGCGAACAACAAGGAATTCCAGCGCGAGGACATCTCCGCGAAGGAGAAAAAGACCGCGCGCACGGATGTGCGCTGCAAGGAGAAAACCGACCTGCTCGACATCTGGTTCAAAGCCGAATCAGCCCTCCAGAAGGCGGAAATCGACAAGAACTCCGAGGCTTTGCGGAGGCTCGTCACAGCCCACCGGGAGAAGACGGAAGCGGCACGCCGGATCGTCGCGGAGGGCTAGGTTCCCGGCCGTGGATCGGGGAGCGAGGGGCACCGACCCACTCCCGAGACGTGCGCACGGAAGTCAACAGACCAGCAGGCGACGGCCCTTGCTGCCTGCACGGCCCGTTCAGGGACGGGCCGTGCCCCTCTGCGACCCCGCCGCCCCTCCCCCGCACATGGCCACGACGGCCCGAGCGGCGAGACCGGTGTCGGCTCCCCGTCAGTTCTCCGCGACGCGAATGATCGTGCGGCCGGGGACGCGCAGGCGTGAGGTGAAAACGTCGACCGCCTCCGCCGGCGGACGCACCGCACCCACCCGGACCCGCAGTCGGCCGTCCCGGACACGCTGGGCGAGGTCGGGGAGAGGTTTGTCCTCGGAGCGACGGGGCTCCTGGACGGCAGACAGGCAACCACCCACTGGAAGATCGCCGGCGACCTGGCCGGCCGGCACCCGAAGGCCCGTGTCGAGCCGGACGCCCTCTACGTGCGCGACGGCGTGCTGTACACCTCGGCGGGCGTCGCCGCCGGCATCGACCTCGCGCTCGCGCCCGTCGAGGAGGACCACGGCCCCGACGTCAGCCGGGAGGTGGCCCGCTCCCTGGTCGTCCATCTGCAGCGCGCGGGCGGCCAGTCACAGGTCTCGGCATCCCTGCGGGGCTCACCGCCGCGCTCGCCCGCTCTACGCAGGGTCGTCGACCTGGTCACGGCGGATCCCGCCGGCGGCTCCTCCCTCGCCGTGCTCGCAGGACGGCTCAACGTCAGTACGCGCCACCTCACCAGGCTGTTCCGGGAGGAGCTGGGCACCACGCCCGCCCGCTACGTCGAGTCCATCCGCTTCGACATCGCGAAGTCGTTCCTCGACCAGGGCCACACCGCCACCCGGGCGGCGGCGCTGGCCGGCTTCCCGAGCTACGAGAGCCTGCGCCGCGTCTTCGCACGGGAACTCTCACGGCACCCGAGACGGGCTCCCGCACCGGACGGCGCTCCGGCGCCTGCGCCCTCCTCGCCTGGTGCGTCGGGGCGACCGGTGACGCGCCGAACGGGTGGACTCCGGCGCAGGCGGTCACGCGGTGGGCCCGGGTCCTCCTCACGGATGGTGACGTGGCTGCCTTGTCCCCAGAGCCGGAAGAGGCACCGAGACACATGAGACCTCGTATCCCCGCCCGACGTGCCATGGCCGCAGCGCTGCTCGCGGTATCCGTGTCCGCTCCCGTGGCCGCGACCCCGGCCGTCGCGGCGCCGGCCCACGCAGTCCACCGTTCCGTCGACGACGACTGCTCCTCGCAGGAACTCGACCGTGCGCTGACCGCGCGGCTGGACCAGGCCATCGAGAAGGTACGCCGACAGGCCGGCATTCCCGGTGTGGTCGCCGGTCTGTGGATGCCGGGCAAGGGCAGCTACGTGCGCGCGACCGGAGTCGCCGACAAGGTCACCGGCGAGCCGATGAGCACCGACGTCAACGTCCGCATCGGCAGCGAGACCAAGACCTTCACGGCCACCGCGCTGCTCAGGCTCGTGGACGACGGCCGGGTCGGACTCGACGACCCGATCTCCCGCTACGTCCGCCATGTGCCCAACGGGTCCCGGATCACCTTGCGCCACCTCGCCGAGATGCGCAGCGGTCTCTTCCCGTACACCGAGGACGCCGACTTCCAGCACGACCTGCTGAGCGACCCGCAGCGTTCCTTCACCCCGGAGCAGGTGCTGGCGTACGGCTTCAAGCACAGGAACACCTTCGCGCCCGGCACTCGGTTCCAGTACTCCAACACCAACTTCATCCTGCTCGGTCTCGTGGTCGAGAAGGTCAGCGGGCAGCGCTTCACCGACTTCCTCGACGAGCGGGTGCTGCGTCCCGGCCGCCTGCGCCACACGTTTCTGCCGGACCGCTCCGAGTTCCCCGCACCGCACCCGCGCGGCTACACCAACCAGACGCTGAGCGGGGAGGTCACCGACAGCACGGACTGGAACCCCAGCTGGGCCTGGGCGGCCGGCGGCATGATCTCCGACCTGCACGACCTGCGGCGCTGGGCGAGGGTCGTCGCCACCGGAACACTGCTGCGGCCGCAGACCCAGGCGCAGCGGCTCAGGATGCTCCCCACCGGCCACCCGGGCCTGAGCTACGGCCTCGGGATCTTCGAGAGCGGCGGCTGGATCGGGCACAACGGCTCCATCCCGGGCTACGAGACCGTGACCGTCTACCTGCCGTCGGAGAAGGCCACCCTCGTGCTCATGATCAACACGGACATCACGTACCAGGGCCAGGAGCCGTCGTCCTTGCTGGCACGGGCGATCACGGAGATCGTCACGCCGGACCACGTCTACGACCGCCCGGCAGCCACGACACGGGCGAGGACCGCGCTCCTGCCGTAGACCGTGACCTCTGGCCCGCCGTCCGGTCCGCCGGGTGAGCGGGCTCCTCTTCTTCCGGCCCCAGCAGTTATGTAGATTTGTACATAACTGCTGGATGCGGGGCCCGTCGCCTGCGCGCCCTTCCTTCCGAGCCCCCGCGGAGCCCCCTCTTGACAGACCCCGCCGTGCGTCGGCGCCGCCAGGCCCTGTACCTCTTCTTCTTCCTCCCGGGCATCGCCATGTCGTCCTGGGTGACGCGCACTCCCGACGTGCGGGACCGGCTCGACGTCTCCACCGCGGAGATGGGGCTCATCCTGTTCGGCCTCTCCGTGGGATCCATGATCGGCATCCTGTGCTCCGGCCGCTTCGTGGAACGCCTCGGCACACGCCCCGTGATCACCCTCGGCACCGCTCTGATCATCTCGGCCACGATCGTCATCGGCGCCGGCAGCGCCGCCTCGTCCGCGCCCCTGGTCACAGCCGGGCTGTTCCTGTTCGGCGCGGGCATGGGCTCGGGCGAGGTGGCCGTCAACGTGGACGGCGCCGACGTCGAACGCATCACCGGCGCACCCGTGCTGCCCACGATGCACGGCTGCTTCAGCCTGGGCACGGTGGTCGGCGGGCTCGCCGGCATGACCGCCACGGCCGCCGGGACACCCGTCCACTGGCACCTCGCCGTCGTCACGGTCGCCGCCGTCGCCATACTGCTGTACGCGGTACGGGCCCTGCCGGCGGGCGTCGGGCTCAGCACCCGGCTCCGCGCACCGGATCCGGCCGGGCCCGCGCGCCCGCAGGTCTGGAAGGACCGCAAACTGCTCCTGATCGGCGCCATCGTGCTGGCCATGGCCCTGGCCGAAGGAGCGGCCAACGACTGGCTCCCGCTGCTCATGGTGGACGGCCACGGTCTCGACGCCACAGCCGGCTCACTGGTCTTCGTCGGGTTCGCCGCCGCGATGACACTGGGGCGCTTCTGCGGCACGTTCTTCCTGGTCCGCTACGGGCGCGCCACCGTCCTGCGCGCGAGTGCGCTCTCCGGTGCCCTCGGACTCGTCCTGGTGATCTTCTCCGACAACGCGGCCGTCGCTGCGGTCTCCGTCCTCTTCTGGGGACTCGGCGCCTCGCTCGGCTTCCCGGTGGCCCTGTCGGCCGCCGGCGACTCGGGCCCCGACCAGACCGCACGCGTCTCCCTGGTCGCCGTCATCGGCTACGTCGCCTTCCTCGTCGGCCCGCCGGCCCTCGGCTTCCTGGGGGAGCACTACGGGCTCCGTACGGCCATGGTCGCGGTGCTGGTGTTCGTCGCCTCCGCCATCCTGATCGCGCCCGCCGCCGACACCCGCGAGCGCGCCACCGCGGCACTGGACCGTGAGGCGGCCTGAGGGAACTTTCACCCGGAACGGGGTGCGCGCCACCGCCCGCACAGCCACCCCGAGCAGGGCAGACCCGTATCGGTGACGCACGTCGCCAAGTAGGGTCCATCATCGTGAGACTCGCGATCTTCGATCTGGACGGCACCCTGGTCGATCGCACCGGCGCCTTCGCCGATGCGATCACCTCCCTGAGCCATGACCACGGTTACGGCCCGGAGATCGAACAGTGGCTGCTGACCGAGCTGGCCGACCACGCCGAGCGCGGTGACTTCGACCGGCTGCGCGCCGCGTTTCCCGTCAGCGAGAGCGCCGACCACCTGTGGCGGGTCTACATCGACCGCATGACGGCCGCCGTGCACTGCCGCCCTGCCGTTCTCGACAGCCTGGAGCGTCTGAAGCAGGCGGGCTGGAGCGTCGGTGTCGCCACGAACGGCGCCAGCGACATCCAGCGGGCCAAGATCCACGCCACCGGGCTCTCCGACCTGATCGACGGGATCGCGGCGTCCGGTGACATCGACATACGCAAACCCGACCCTCGGCTCTTCGAACTCGCCGCCGCGCGATGCGGTACACAGCTCACTCCCGGTGACTGGATGACCGGCGACAATCCGGAGACCGACATCGCGGGCGGCCACGACGCGGGGCTGCGCACCATCTGGGTCACCGGCCGCCCCTGGCCCGAAGGCCTGGTGACGCCGCACCACACCGTCGACGACGTCGTCGAGGCGATCGGCTACCTGCTCGACCAGGACGCGGCATAGCTTCGGAGACCGCCTCCCGGCCCCGCCTCGCCCGCCCCGGTCCGCCGACGGGCGGGGCGGACTCCGAAGATCGGCTCGACGCACGAGACGTGCACGGTTTCGTACCCTGGCACGTATGCGGACCCGCCCCACACTCCACTGGAC
>NZ_RSAJ01000789.1 GCF_003933965.1 Streptomyces sp. RP5T | reverse complement strand
GGGCCGGCCCGTCCGGGAGGGCCCCTCGTCACCGCCGTCGCCGTCGTCGCAGGCCCCGGTGAGGACGAGGGCGGCGACGGCCAGGGCCACCGCCCAGGTCCCGTGTCGTGCAGGGGAGTTCGCGCAGGTCATGGCACTCCATCTCCGGGTACGGCGTGTGGCTGGCCTACCCGGAGGCGGGGGATTCATCCGGGGTGCGGCGGAAATCCCCCGTACCGGACGCGCCTACTCGCCGGTGCCGCCCCGGCGCCGTACCGCGAGGACCACCGCGGCCACCGCCACGAGGAGGCCCGCGCCGATGCCGGTCCAGGCGGCAGCGGACAGGCCGCCCCCGTCGTCCTTGCCGGTGTCGGCGGCCTGCGGGGAGGCCTCGGGCGTCGTCTGCGCGGCCGTCGGGGCCGGGCTCGCGGAGGCACTGGCGGACGCGCTCGGAGAGGGGCCGACCGCCTTGGCGCCCGGCGCCGCCGCCTTCAGCTTCAGGGTGGGTGCCGGGTTCTCCCCGTTCTCGTCCAGCTCGATCCAGCGGTCGACGTGCCCGTCGCCGTAGGTCTGGAGGGTCTTGAAGGGCACCTCCTTCGCGTCGGGCAACTGCCGTACGACGACGGAGTACTCAGCGCTCTCGCCGGTCTTCAGCTCCTTGCCCCCGACGCTGTAGCCGTCGTCGGTCGCGCTGAACTTCCAGCCCGCCGGGCCCTTGTCGTACGCCACGTCGGCCGGGGCGATGCCCTCGGGCAGGACCACCCGTACCTCCTTGATCCCGGAGCTGTCGGACTCGGCCTCGGCGTGGAAGGAGACGGTGACGTTCTCGGCGAGGGCCTGCGCCTTGTCGGCCTCGACCTCGGTGTGCGCGGCGGCCGGAACGGCGGCCAGGAGTACGGCGGACACGGCCGCGGCGGCCGCGACGGACAGCCGGGACAGGGGGATACGGGACATGGTTTCTCCAGGCAGGGCGGTACGGCGGGGCGGCCCTCCGGCACGATCCGGAACGGCGTCCCCGTGGGGTCAGTGGGCGAGAGCTGCGCTCGCCGCCGGAGGACCCCGCCGCACCACCGCGTGCGCCAGCAACGGCCGCGCGCTGAGCGGCCGTTCGTCGTGGGCCGGCACGACCGTCACCGCGGCCCCGGGTGCGGGGGACACGGGCCGGGCGAACAGCGGCCGGGTGGCGGCCAGTCGCTCCCGTACCGCGTCGAGCGCCGCCGTCACCCCGCGGGCCACCCGCCAGCAGACCGTGTCCGCGCGGTGCAGCAGGACCGCCACGAGGGCGGCGACCAGCAAGTGGGCCGCCGTCATGACGAGGGAGCCGTGGACCCGCTCGTGCCAGGCCGGGTGGACGTCGTGCGCATGCCCGCCGGGGTGCCGCGCGGCCGCGGTGAGCGTCAGCCACAGATGCAGCCCGGACTGCCCCGCGACGCTGCACGCGACGACCGTCGTCAGGCTCCTGGGCCGCTGCACGCCGATGAGACCCACCGCGAAGAGCACGGCCGTCGCGGCGGCACCCTGCTCCCAGGGCACCGGGCCCTCGGCGAGCAGGTGGTGGGCACCGACCCCGAGCACCATGCCGACGACGGCGAACACCGCGGCCCGCAGAACGGGCAGTGGCGCGCGCGTGGTCGGGGCCGACAGGTGCATGACCCGCCCATCATGGATCATCGCGGGACCGGTCGGCAGGCGAACCGGGGAGTGCGTGCGGACGCCGTCCGGTTCAGCGGGCGCCGGGCCCCTGCTCGGTGGACTCGGTGGTCCCGGGCCGCAGGACCTCTCCCTGGACGACCTGGGGCTCCGCACCACCCTCCCGAGCCGCGCGGGCCTCCGACTTGAGGATGCGCGTCGATCTGCCCGCCGTACGGACCAGTTCCGGGCCCTTCTTGACGGCGATGACCGCTATGACGACGATCAGGATGATCGCGAGCTCGCTCAGTCCGAACATGGGGATGGCCTCCGTCAAGGTGACGTCCGAGTCGGACGAGATGCCCGCCGGACCGGCAGCGTACCCCGTGGCCCGAGCCCGGTGTCCTTACCATGGACCGCCCGTGACGTGCGCGGCAGCGGAAGGGAGACAGGGCATGACGGACCAGCGGCGGCCCCGGCGGCGCGGTCAGGGCGAGCTGGAGGTGAAGGTCCTGTCGGCCCTGCGGGAGGCGGACGGACCGGCGACCGCCGGCTGGGTGCAGGAACGCCTGGGCGCCGACCTCGCCTACACCACCGTCGTCACGATCCTGACCCGGCTGCTGGCCAAGGGCGCGGTCACCCGGGAACGTTCGGGCCGCTCCTTCGTGTGGACCCCGGTCGCCGACGAGGCGGGCCTCGCGGCGCACCGGATGCGCAGGCTGCTGGACGGCGAGCGCGACCGGGAGGCGGTGCTGGCGAGCTTCGTCACCTCGCTCGACGCCGACGACGAACGCCTGCTGCGGGAGCTGCTGGGGCGGACCGGCGACGACGGGGAAGACTGAGACGTCATGGGGGTGTTCGTCCTCCTGCCGCTGGTGCTGCCGCTCACGGCCTGGCCGGTCGCCCGGCTCGCCGAGCAGCATCTGCATCCCCGGCTCGCGACCCGGCTGCTGACCGGCACGGCCGCGCTGATGGCCCTGTGCAGCACGGTCTGTCTCGGCCTGCTCATGGTGGTCGGCACCGCCCAACTGCCCGGCAATCCCCTGCCCGACGCCTGGTCCGACCCCGAGGTGCGGGAGGCCGTGCCGTACGACGAGGTGGTGGGCGCGGCGGCGGTCCTCGTCCTGCCGGCCGTCGCCGCGCTCTGCGGCCGCACGCTGTGGCGGCACGGCCGGCTGCGCCGCCGGGCCCACCGGGCGCTCGCCGGCCTGCCGGACACGGAGGTCGCGGTGCTCGCCGACGAACTCCCGTACGCCTACGCCCTGCCCGGCGGCACCCGTGACCGGATCGTGGTGACCACGGCCCTGCTCGCCGCGCTGCGGCCCGCCGAGCGCCGGGCCCTGTTCGCCCACGAACGGGCCCACCTCGCGGCCCGGCACCACCGCTTCCTGCTGCTGGCCCGGCTGGCCGCGGACGCCAACCCCTTCCTGCGCCCGCTGCGCACGGCGGTGTCGTACACGACGGAGCGCTGGGCGGACGAGGAGGCGGCACGGGTCGTCGGGGACCGCCGGACCGTGGCGCGGGCGATAGGCCGGGCCGCCCTCATCTCCCGCGGCACCCCGGCCCCGACCCTCGCGGGGCTCGCCCTGCCGGGCCCCGTGCCGCGCCGGGTGGCCGCGCTGCTCGGC
>NZ_RSAJ01000788.1 GCF_003933965.1 Streptomyces sp. RP5T | reverse complement strand
GTCCAGCGGGGTGACGACGAGCCAGTGCCCGGGGCCGCCGTCCGCGGCGTCCTGATGGTGGGCGAGCAGCCACACCGTGACGGCCGTGCCGTCGCGGTGGCACAGGGTGAGGGTGCCGTCCCAGCGGGCGTCCACGGACCCGTCGGGCACCTCGCCGCCCCCGGTGACCAGAAGGTTCGCCGCGGGTCTGCCCACGACCTCGGCGGGCGACCAGCCCAGCAGCCGCTGTGCGCCGGCGTTCCACGCGACCAGCGTGCCGTCCTCGGCGACGACGGCCCGAGCCGTCGCCGTGTCGTCGAACGGGTACACGAGGGTCATCGTCGCCACTCCATTGCGCGCGCACTCTCAGTGAACAAATAAGTCACTTGGGTTCCAGCCTAGTGCGTCGCGCCCGCACGCGAACGGCGAACCCCTGCGCAGGTCCCGTCCCCGGCCGGACCGCGGTCAAGGGGGAAATCCGGCCGAGCCGGCGCGGCGGGCGGAAGCCGCCGACCGCACCCTTGACGGCCCCGGCCGGCTCACCGTCAGATTGTGTTCGCTCACGGTCAGTTGTGAGTACTTCTGAGCCCTGATGAGGGAGAGCCGCCATGACGGTCACGCGCAGATCCGTTTTGCTCGCTTCCACAGCCGCACCTGCGGTGGGGGTGCTCCCGGCAACTCCCACGGCCCGGGCGGCCGAGTCCGCCGGGAGCGCGTCGGGCCGCAGCACGGTCGCGCTGCGCGACGGCTGGCGCTTCGCGCTGGTCGACCCGGGCGGGATCACCGACCCGACGGGCGAGCACGCGGACGCCGCCGCCCCCGGTCACGACGACTCGGGCTGGGCTGCGACCGCGGTGCCGCACGACTGGAGCATCGCACTCGCCCCCACCACCGAGCACGGCACCACCAGCGGCACCGGCTTCTTCCCAGGCGGCCTGGGCTGGTACCGCCTCGCCTTCACCCTGCCGGCCGCCCTCGCCGGCAAGCGGATCTCGGTGGAGTTCGACGGCGTCTACATGGACGCGTACGTCTACTGCAACGGCACCGAGGCCGGTCACCACCCCTACGGCTACACCGGCTTCGCCCTCGACCTCACGGACCTGCTCCACACCGACGGCACCACCGAGAACGTGATCGCGGTCAAGGTGCAGAACCGGCTCCCCAGCAGCCGCTGGTACTCGGGCAGCGGCATCTACCGCGAGGCCCGTCTGGTCGTCACCGAGCCGGTGCACGTGGAGCGCTGGGGCACCCGCGTCACCACCCCGGAGATCACCGGGAAGCGGGGCCTGGTCCGGGTGGCGACCTCGGTGGTCAACGCGTCCGGCACCGCCGCCGACGTCGAGGTCGTCACCCGGATCGTCGATCCCCGGGGCCGCACGGTCGCCCGTACGTCCTCCACCGTCGCCGTCACCGACAGGGCCACCGAGACCCACGAACTCACGGTCCCCGAGCCGAAGCTGTGGGACCTCGGCACACCGCACCACCGCTACACCGTGCGGACCGACCTGCGCGTCGGCGGCACCACGACCGACACCTACCGCACCCCCTTCGGCTTCCGCACCTTCCGCTTCGACCCGGACGAGGGCTTCCACCTCAACGGCACCCACCACAAGATCAGGGGTGTCGATCTCCACCACGACCTGGGCGCCCTCGGTGCGGCGGTCAGCATCGACGCGGTCCGCAGACAGATGGCGATCATGAAGTCGATGGGCGTCAACGCCTTCCGCACCTCCCACAACCCGCCCTCCCCGGAGATGATCCGGGTCTGCGAGGAACTGGGCATCGTGATGCTGGTGGAGGCCTTCGACTGCTGGAGGACCCCGAAGACCCGTTACGACTACGGCCGGTTCTTCGACGAGTGGTGCGAGCGGGACGCGACCGAGATGGTCCTCGCGGCCCGCAACTCGCCCGCGGTGCTGCTGTGGTCGATCGGCAACGAGATTCCCGACTCCACGTCCACCGCCGGACTCGCCATGGCCGACCGGATCATCACCGCGATCAAGGCCGTGGACGACACCCGCCCGCTGATCATCGGCTCCGACAAATACCGTCGTCTGCCCGCCAAGGGCTCGGCGGCCGACCTGATGCTGGCCAAGCTGGACGGCCTGGGCCTGAACTACAACACGGCCAAGTCGGTGGACCAACTGCACGCCGCCTACCCGCACCTGTTCCTGTTCGAGTCCGAGTCGTCCTCCGAGACCTCGACCCGGGGCGCCTACCAGGAGCCCGAGCACCTCAACACCGGCGAGAACCACACCCCGGGCAGACGGGAGACCTCGTCCTACGACAACAACCTCGCCTCCTGGACGATGAGCGGCGAGTACGGCCACAAGAAGGACCGGGACCGCAAGTGGTTCGCCGGGCAGTTCCTGTGGTCCGGGATCGACTACATCGGCGAGCCCACGCCGTACGACGTCTTCCCGGTGAAGGCGTCCTTCTTCGGCGCGGTCGACACCGCGGGCTTCCCGAAGGACATGTACCACCTCTTCCGTAGCCAGTGGGCCGACGAGCCGATGGTCCACCTGGTGCCGATGACCTGGAACCACGAGAAGGGCGACACGGTCGAGGTGTGGGCGTACGCCAACGTCCCCGAGGTCGAGCTGTTCCTCAACGGCAGGTCCCTCGGCACCCGGACCTTCGACACCAAGCGGACCACCGACGGCCGCACCTACCTGGAGACCACGGAAGCCACCGGCGACGACAAGACCTTCACCGACGGCCCCTACCCCGGCAGTTACACCAGTCCGAACGGCAGCGCGGGCAAGCTCCATCTGACGTGGCACGTGCCGTACGCGCCGGGCGAGCTGAAGGCCGTGGCGAGGCGGAACGGCAGGACGGTGGCCACCGACGTGCTGCGCACCGCCGGGAAGCCCCATGCCGTCCGGCTCACTCCCGACCGCGGCTCCCTGGTCGCCGACGGCCGCTCACTCGTCTTCGTCACCGCCGAGGTCGTGGACGCCCGTGGGGTGGTGGTGCCCGACGCCGGGCACCTGATCTCCTTCGCGGTCACCGGCGGCTCGCTCGCCGGGCTCGACAACGGCCGCCAGGAGAGCGCCGAGCGCTACCAGGCCAGTACCCGTACGGCATTCCACGGCAAGGCCCTCGCGATCGTGCGGGCCGGTACACGCCCGGGTGTCCTGAAGGTGACCGCGAGCGCGTCGGGACTGCGGACGGGCACCGCGAAGGTGCGCACCACCCCGTCCCGTTCGGCCTCCCTCACCGAGCCGGCCGCCTTCAGCCCCGACCATCCGGCCCCCGCGAAC
>NZ_RSAJ01000787.1 GCF_003933965.1 Streptomyces sp. RP5T | reverse complement strand
ACCCCCACCCGGGCGAACGCGGCGGCCACGGAGGACACGCCGGGACGGACGTCCAACGCCGCCGGGCCGAACCGCTCGGCGAGCACCCGCACGATCCCGAAGAACCCGGGGTCGCCCGAGGCCAGCACGACGATGCGGCTGCCCTTGTCGCGATGCCGTTCGATGACGTCCAGCGCCGGTGCCAGCGGTCCGAGGACGACCCGCTCGGCATCCGCCGGGAGCGCCGCCGCGTCCAGGTGCCGCCGCCCGCCCACGACCAGCTCCGCACCGGCCAGGGACTCGGCCGGCGCCGCCCCCGTCCCCGTACCCACGACCGTGATCACGTGCCGGCACCCTTCGCCGCCCGCAGCGCCCGACGGGCCTCCGGGTCGGCCTTGCGGTACCCGTGGAAGTGGCCGGGGTGGTAGAGGTGCGAGCGCGTGCCCTCGGAGTCCAGTGCCGGGCCGACCAGGAACAGCGTGTGCTTCCACAGCTTGTGCTCCTTGACCGTCTCCTCCAGCGTCTCGATCGTGCAGCGCACGACCAGTTCCTCGGGCCAGGTGGCCTGGTAGGCGACCACCACCGGCGTGGCCGTGGGGTAGCCGCCCTCCAGCAGCTCCCGCACCAACTGCCCGCTGCGCGCGGCGGACAGGAAGATCGCCATGGTGGTGCCGTGCTTGGCGAACTCCCGCACCTCCTCGCCGGGCGGCATCGGCGTCTTGCCGCCGCCGAGCCGGGTGAGCACCACGGACTGCGCGACCTCGGGGATGGTCAGCTCCCGCTGCGCGAGCGCGGCGACCGCGGAGAAGGCGGAGACCCCGGGCACGACCTCGGTGGCGATACCGAGCCGCGCGCACCGGTCGAGCTGCTCCTGCGTGCCGCCCCACAGGGCGGGGTCGCCGGAGTGGATCCGGGCGACCCGCAGCCCCTCCTCGCGCGCCCGCTCGTACACGGCGACCACGTCCTCCAGCGACATGGTCGCCGAGTCGAGGATCTCCGCGTCCTCACGCGCGTGTTCGAGGACCTCCGCCTGCACCAGGCTCGCGGCCCAGATCACGACGTCGGCCTCGGCGATGGCGCGCGCGGCCCGGAACGTCAGCAGATCGGCGGCGCCGGGGCCGGCACCGACGAAGGTCACCTTGCCGGTGGGGGCAACGGCCATGGAAATCGGTCCTCTCGTCACAAAAGGTCTTCACAAGGTCTTACGGCTGCGGTCGGCACGGTGGCCGGATGTGCGCGAACAGGGGTTGATCGGATACCAAGGCCCTATGGCGGTCTTCGTCGCGCTCGGCGCGTTCCTGATGACGCTGGCCGGCGGCTGGACGGCACAGCGGGTGACCGACCGCCGCCATCTGGTCCTCGGCCTGGCCGGCGGACTGATGCTCGGCGTGGTCGGCCTGGACCTGCTGCCGGAGGCGCTGCGCGCGGCCGGCGACGAGGTCTTCGGCGTGCCCGCGGCCCTGCTCCTGTTCGTGGCCGGGTTCCTGCTGGCCCATCTGGTGGAACGCCTGCTCGCCGCCCGCCAGGCCGCCCACGGGGGCGAGGAGCACAACGGCCGGGCCCCGGAGGTCGGCCTCACGGCGGCGGCCGCGATGGTCGGCCACAGCGCGATGGACGGCGTGGCCATCGGCGCGGCCTTCCAGGTGGGCGGCGGCATGGGCGCGGCCGTGGCACTCGCCGTGGTGGCCCACGACTTCGCGGACGGCTTCAACACGTACACGATCACGAGCCTGTACGGCAACGCCCGCCGCAGAGCGCTCGGGATGCTGTTCGCGGACGCGGCGGCCCCGGTCGTGGGCGCCGCCTCGACGACGTTCGTGACCATTCCGGAGAGCCTGCTCGGCGGCTATCTCGGCCTCTTCGGCGGCGCGCTGCTCTACCTCGCGGCCGCCGAGATCCTGCCCGAGGCCCACCACGAACACCCCGCCCGCTCGACCCTGCTGTGCACGATCGCGGGCGCGGGCTTCATCTGGCTGGTGGTGGGCCTGGCCGGCTGACCCGGCCGCTCCGCGGTGATCCGCCGACGGTCTCACAGCTTGCCGCCCCGGCTGCCGTCCCGCCGCGCGGGCGCGATCAGCGTGGAGAGATACGGCAGGGGAGCCCCGTCGAGCTCGGCGGCGGACCGGATGGACTCGGCCTCAAGACCCAGCGCCGATCCCCATACGGCGTTTTCGATCCGCCCGGTCTCCCTGAGCGCCTCGGCCACCTCAGCGGCCTGCCGCCCGAACTTGTACGCCACGACCGTCCCGGGGCCGTTGAGCGCGTCCTTGAGCACGGCGGAACCGGCGGTGACGGGCACCAGGGTGAGCGGCTCGGTGCCCTCGGTCAGCACGGCCCCCGAACGCGCCGCGAGGTCCTGCATGGCGGTGATCCCGGGCACGGTCTCGACGACGACGCCGGGCACGAGCGCGCCGATGGTGTGGGCGAGATAGGTGAAGGTGGAGTAGACGTTGGGATCGCCGATGGTCGCGAAGGCGACGGACGCGTGGGCGGCGAGCAACTGGGCCACCCGGTCCCCGGCCGCGTCCCAGGCGGCCTCGCGCCGACCGTGATCGGTCCGCTCGTTGAGGGCGAAGACGACCCGGACGATCTTCTCCTGCGGCACGTAGTGCAGCACGGTCGCCTCGGCCCGGCCCCGCTCGCCCGTGTCCATGACGGGCACGACGACGACCTCGGCGGCGCGCAGGGCGTTGACCCCCTTGACGGTCACCAGCTCCGGATCCCCGGGCCCGACCCCGACCCCGATCAACCTGCTGCTGCTCATGACGTCCGGCACCTCTCCACGAACCGACGGGCGACACCGGGCTGCGAGGCCCAGTGCGTGTGCAGATAACTCGCGTGCACACCACGCTGTACGAAACCCTCGAGCCGCCGCCGGGGCACCCGCACACCCCAGGCCGCCGCGTCCCCCGCCCCCGGCTCCACCACGGTCCGGTGGAACTCGTGCCCGCGTATCCGTGTCCCGGCGACGGCCAGCGAACTGTCACTGACGGCGACCGCGTCCCGGTACCCGAGGGTGAGCTTCTCCTGCATCCGCGCCGAGGCGTCGAGCACCCCGCACATCGGCTGCCCGTCGAGCTCCCGGCACAGGTAGAGCAGCCCGGCACACTCGGCGGCCACGGGAGCGCCGGTCTCCGCGAGGGCGGACACGGCCTTGCGCAGCGGCTCGTTGGCGGAGAGCTCGGCGGCGTAGACCTCGGGGAACCCGCCGCCGATGACCAATCCGGCGGTGCCGTCGGGCAGTTGCTCGTCCCGTAGGGGATCGAAGG
>NZ_RSAJ01000786.1 GCF_003933965.1 Streptomyces sp. RP5T | reverse complement strand
GGCGCCGATGACGGGGAGGAGGGAGGCGATGGCCGCGACCCAGCCGCCCGGTTCGAGGTTGGCGAGTCCGCCGAGTTCGGCGGCGATCGAGATGATCGTGTACCAGGTGACGCCGAAGCCGCCGAGGGCGGTGAGGACCAGGGGGGCGTTGTTGCGGGCGGGTATGAGGCCGCGCAGGCCGGGGACGTCGTAGGCCGCGAGGGCGAACACCGTGATGAGCAGGCCGGCGACGAAGGTCAGCCACTGGAGGCCGCCGGGGTAGCCGGTGATGGTGAGGTCGCCGGGGAACTCGCTGGTCCAGGTCCAGGCGAGGAACGCGGAGGCGGCGGTGGCTATGCCTCCGGCGAGCAGGAGCGCGCGGGCCGCTGCGAGCGGCAGGGGGATCAGGCCGCGGGTGGTGGTGTCGGTCATCGTGATCACGCCCTGTCCGCTACGCGTTCGCCGAGCAGGCCTTGTGGCCTGACGAGGAGGACGATGATGAGGAGGGCGAAGGCCCAGACGTTGGCCCAGCTCTGGCCGCCGAGCTTGTCCATGCCGGGGATGCCGTCGATGTACGCGGAGGCGAGGGTCTCGGCGATGCCGAGGACGAGGCCGCCGAGCATGGCGCCGTAGATGTTGCCGATGCCGCCGAGGACCGCGGCGGTGAAGGCCTTGAGGCCCATCAGGAAGCCCATGCGGTAGTCGATGTTGCCGTACTTGAGGCCGTAGGCGACGGCTGCGACCGCGGCGAAGAAGCCGCCGATGGCGAAGGCGATGACGATGATGCGGTTGGTGTCGATGCCCATGAGCTGTGCGGTGTCCGGGTCCTGGGCGGTGGCCTGCATGGCGCGGCCGGTGCGGGACTTGCGGACGAAGAAGGCGAGGGCGGACATGCAGAGGATGGCGGCCACGATGAGGAAGATGTCGGCGTCCTTGATGGTGACGGAGCCGATTTCGTGGGTGGCGTCGAGGCCGGGGAAGGCGACGGCGCGGTCGGCGCCGGGGTAGAAGTTGCGGACGACTTCCTGGAGGGCCAGGGAGAGGCCGATCGCGGTGATGAGCGGTGCGAGCCGTGGTGCTCCGCGCAGGGGCCGGTAGGCGAACCGTTCCGCTCCGACCGCGATGAGGATCGCGACGATGCCGCCGCCGACCAGCATCAGGGGAACGGCGACGGCCATCGAGACGCCGTCGGGAAGGATGTAGAAGTAGACCGTGAACGCGCCGAAGGCGCCGGTCATGAAGATCTCGCCGTGCGCGAAGTTGATGAGCTGGACGATGCCGTACACCATCGTGTAGCCGATGGCGATGAGCCCGTACATCGAGCCTAGGAGCAGCCCGTTGGCCAGCTGCTGCGGCAGGGTGTTCACCGCGTGGCCTCCATTGTCGCTGGTGGTCGTGTGCACGTGTGGCGTGCTGGGGTGGGGTGTGGCAAGGGCCGCGCGGTCGGGGTCCCCTTCCGCGCGGCCCGTGGTGAGGTGCTGTTGCCGTCGAGGCCGGGACTAGCTGGCGGTGCCGGTCTTCACGGCCTTCCACGCACCCTTGGTGACCTGGTAGACGGTGAGCTGCTTGTTGGTGGTGTCGCCGTACTCGTCGAAGGAGACCTTGCCGGAGATGCCTTCGAAGTCGGACTTCTGGACGCCGTCGACGACGGCGGAGCGCAGGGCGTTGATGTCGCTGGGGACCTTGCCGCCGTTGGCGTCGACGGCGGCCTTCACGGCCTTGATGATGGCGGTGGCGGCGTCGTAGGAGTACGCGCCGTAGGCGCCGTAGTCACCCTTGTAGCCCTTGGCCTTGTACGTCTCGATGAACGTCTTGGCGGCGGGCAGGGTGTCGGCGGGGACACCGACGGCGGTGGCGAGGTCGCCCTCGGAGGCGGCGCCCGCGGTCTCGATGTAGGTGGAGGCGAACATGCCGTCGCCGCCGAAGAGCGGGATCTTGACTCCGCCGTCCTTCATCTGCTTGGTGATCAGCGAGGACTCGTCGTACTGGCCGCCGTAGTAGACCAGGTCGGCCTTGGAGGTCTTGATCTTGGTGACGAGGGAGCCGAAGTCCTTGTCGCCGGTGTTGACGTGGTCGGTGCCGACCACGCTGCCGCCGAGCTTCTTGAACTGCTCGTTGAAGATCTTGGCGAGGCCGGCGCCGTAGGTCTGCTTGTCGTCGACGACGAAGACCTTCTTCTTCTTGAGGCCGTTGTACGCGTAGTCGGCGGCGAAGCTGCCCTGGAGCTCGTCGGTGGTGGCGGTGCGGAAGTACGTCTTGTAGGGACGCTTCTTGGCCGTCTGCCAGTCCTTGCCCTGGGTCAGGGCGGGGTTGGTGTTCGAGGGGGAGATCTCGACCATGTTGGCCGATTCGAACACCTGCTGCATCGACTGGGCGACGCCGGAGTTCAGCGGGCCGACGGCGCCGACGGCGGTCTTGTCACCGGTGATGGCGGTGGCGTTGGACTGGCCGGTGGCCGGCTGCGCCTTGTCGTCGTAGGCCTTCAGTTTGAAGGTGACGCCCGGGACGAGCTTGTTCTTGTTGGCGTCGTCGACGGCGATCTGGGCGCCGTACTGGATGCCGAGACCGGTGGTGGAGTTCTCGCCGGACAGCGGGGCGTCCACGCCGATGGTGAGGGTGGTGCCACCCCCGTTGTCACTGTCGCCGCCCTTGTCGTCTCGGGAGCCGCAGGCGGTGAGTGTGAGAGCCCCCGTCGCCATGACGGAGGTCAGGATCACCATGGAACGTCGCACAATCAGTCCTTTCCGCAGGCACGCGCGCCCTCGTGGGTGCGGCTGGTGCCCGCGCTTTACCGAACTCCCGATGGAGCGGTGACTGGCCGTGACTCTAAGCCCGGTTTGCGGGAAGGGGCATCGCTGTGCGCTGGCTTGTGACTTTCTTGTTATGACGTGATGGATGCCGGGCTTCCGCGGAGGGGACTCTCGGCCGGTTTGGCGGATTGCTCCCTCAGTCCGCATTTTGAGAACCTGCACTTCCGCTTGGCCGTCCGGGCTGTGGGGCCGGTGTCGGGGCGCAGGCGCCCCGAAGGAGCCGAAAAAGGTCGCGGGAGTACGCCCGGCCGAAGATGAAGCTGTGATGCTGTATTGCGCGCGCGTTACGGAGCGTTACGTCAAGAAAAGGGAGGTCCGCATTCAGGGGCAGTCCCGAACAGTCGGAAACCGATATCTCCACGGTGATCCGGCGCGTGGTGCCGGGGCGCACGGTGAAGGCGGCGGGCAGGGCGTGGGCGGAGAGGCCGGGGAAGGCGGCGCCGGTGACCTGAAGGGTGACGGG
>NZ_RSAJ01000785.1 GCF_003933965.1 Streptomyces sp. RP5T | reverse complement strand
GGGAGTTGCCTGCGCTGGGACATCGCGTCCTGGAACTTCCGCTCGTCCGGGCCGAAGTTGGAGGACACCAGCTCCCAGCTGCCGCCGTAGGTGAACACGCCGTTGAAGAAGCCGTAGTCCTTCTGGAGGTCCTTCGGGGCGTCGGGGTCCGAGCCCATGAGGGAGATCCCGGGCTTCAGCCTGTACCTGCCGCCGGACTCGGTGTAAGTGACGCCCTCCACGCCCCACTTGGAGAACTTCTGGCCCTCGTCGGAGTACCAGAGCCAGTCCACGAACTGCATCATCGCGACGAAGTCGGCGCTCTTGAGGGCCTTGCTGGAGATCATCACGCCGTTCTCCAGCCGGATGCCGCTCAGCAGGATCGGTCCTGCCGGGCCCAGGGGCACCGGGATCATCTCGATCTTCGCGCCCTTGACCTGCTTGTTCAGGTTGTAGCGGTAGTTCTGCACCAGCTCCTGCGGGTTGGCGCTGATCACGTACGACTTCTCGGCGAGCAGCTTCTGGATGGCCTGGTCGTCCTGCTGGGTGAAGCTCTCGGGGTCGAGGAGCTTGTCGGCGACGATCCTTCTCAGGTACTCGATCATCTGCCGGTAGGCGTCCTGGGCCGCGGTGAAGACGAACCGCTGCGCCTTGGTGTCGAAGCTGATGTTGTCGTAGTTCCAGCCGGCCTTCACGCCGTATGCCTGGCCCAGATAGCCGAACAACGCCCCGCACGGGAAGGGGGTGTTGGTGCTCCAGCGGTCGGTCCACGGGTACTTGTCCGGATACTCGGCCTTGAGCGCCTTGAGGACGTCGTACACCTCGTCCCAGGTCGTGGGCAGGGCCAGTCCGTGCCGGTCGAGGACGTCCGTGCGGAAGGCCATCGAGTATCCGGACTTCGGCTTCTCGTGCAGGCCGGGCAGCAGGTAGTACTTGCCGTCGGACTGGCGGATGGAGTCGAGTTCGGGTTCGAGCTTCCACTTCCTCACCTTGTCCCGGAAGTTGGGCATCAGGTCGACGTACTCGCTGACCGGGAGGATCGCGCCCGAGGACACGAAGGCGACCTCGCCGGGGTGGTACGTCTTCGGGATGATGAAGGGCGCGTCGCCCGCACCGATCAGGACGCTGCGCTTCTTCTCGTAGTCGGCGAGGGGGACGTCGAGGGGCTTGATGGTGACCCCGGTGCGCCTGGTGACCTCCTTCCAGAACAGCCAGTCCTTCTTCAGGGGGTAGACCGGGTTGTCGTTGTGCAGCATGGAGAAGGACAGCGCCTTGGACGCCTTGAACTGCTGGCCGGCCCGGTACTCCTTCATCGCGCCGTTCTGCTTCTTGGAAAGGTCCTTGGAGTCGCCTCCGTCGTCGCCGCTGCCGCAGCCGGTGAGGCCGGCGAGGCCGATGAACCCCGCGGCGGCCAGGATCTGACGCCGTGACAGCTGTCCTGCGTTCTCCACGGATACTCCCTCGTTCCGTAGTTGAGTTGACGGGCTGTCAGCCCTTGACCGCGCCGAGCATCACGCCCGAGACGAAGTAGCGCTGGACGAACGGGTACACGCAGATGATCGGCAGCGCGGTGAGCACGATCGTGACCGCCTGGATGCTCGCGCCCACCTGGCTGAGCTCGGCGGTGCCGGCGCCCGCGTTGCCGCCGCCGGTGGCACCGGCGATGAGGTTGCGGAGGTAGACGGTGACCGGCATCAGGTCGGAGTGGTCCATGTAGAGGAACGCGCTGAACCAGGAGTTCCAGAAGGACACCGTGTAGAAGAGCACCATGGTCGCGACGACCGCCTTGGACAGCGGCAGCACGATCCGGAAGAGGATGCCGTAGGTGCTCAGGCCGTCGATCTGGGCGGCCTCCTCCAGCTCGGTCGGCAGGCTCTCGAAGAATGCCTTCATCACCAGCAGGTTGAAGACGCTGATCGCGTTGGGCAGCGCTATGGCCCAGACGCTGTTCTTCAGTCCGAGCTCGGTGACCAGGATGTAGTGGGGGATCAGGCCGCCGGTGAAGAACATCGTGAACACGGCGATGCCGACGAGCACCCCGCGCCCCCTGAGGTGCTTCTTCGACAGGACGTAGGCGTAACAGGTCGTCAGGAACATGGCCACGGCGGTGGACACGACCGTGTAGAACACCGTGTTGCCGTAGTTGCGCCAGAACATCGAGTCCTGGAAGACGATCCGGTACGTGGTGAGGTTGAACCCCTTGGGCCACAGGGTCACTTCACCGGCCCGGATCTGCCTCTCCCCGCTGAAGGACCGCGCGACGATGTTGACGAACGGGTACAGGGTCACGAGCACCACGAGGCTGAGCACCACCCCGTTGACGCCCTGGAAGACCCGGTAGGAGCGGCTCGGCCTCACCACAGGCTCGTCCCCACCGTGCGGCGCGAGAGCGTGTTGGCGGACGTGATCAGGACCAGGCCGATGATCGCCTCGAAGAGCCCGATGGCGGCGGCGTAGCTGAAGCTGTTGGACTCGACGCCCGCCCGGTAGACGTACGTCGAGATCACGTCGGCGGTCGGGTAGGTCAGCGGGTTGTACAGCAGCAGGACCTTCTCGAAGCCGACCGCCATGAACGTGCCGACGTTCAGGATCAGCAGCGTGACCATGGTGGGGCGGATGCCGGGCAGGGTGACGTGCCAGATCTGCTTCCAGCGGTTGGCGCCGTCGATGCGCGCCGCCTCGTACAGGTCCTCGTCGATCGTGGTGAGCGCGGCGAGGTAGAGGATCGTGCCCCAGCCGGCGGTCTGCCAGATCTCCGAACCGACGTAGACGGTACGGAACCAGCCGGGTTCCTGGATGAAGCGGATCTCCTCGTGGCCGAACCAGCCGAGGGCGTGGTTGACCGGCCCGTCGGTGGCGAGCATCTGCATCGTGAGGCCGGCGACGATCACGATCGACAGGAAGTGCGGGAGGTAGGACACCGACTGCACGAAGCGCTTCAGGGAGCGCCGGCGCACCTCGTTGAGCAGGAGGGCGAGCACGATCGGGATGGGGAAGCAGAACACGAGCGTGAGCCCGCCGAGCCACAGGGTGTTGCGGAACACCTGCCAGAAGGTCGGGTCGCTGAGGAACATGCGCACATAGCGCAGGCCCACCCACTGCTCGCCGAACATCGAGCCGCCGGGCTCGAAGCGCCGGAAGGCGATCACGTTGCCGACCATCGGCAGATAGCGGAACACCAGGAAGAACAGCAGGGGCAGGACGGCCAGCGAGTAGAGCTGCCAGTCGCGGCGCAGGGACCGGCGCCATCCGCCGCGTGGCACGGGGTGGGCG
>NZ_RSAJ01000784.1 GCF_003933965.1 Streptomyces sp. RP5T | reverse complement strand
GGGTGGTCTCGTCGAGGGGACGGGGGTCGGCGTCGCCGTAGACCGCGTAGGTGGAGGCGTACACGAGCCGGTGCACGCCGTGTTCCTGCATGGTGTGCAGCAGCGCGGTCGTGCCACCCACGTTGACGTCGTAGTACGGGACGGGTGTCCGGGCCGACGCACCCCCGGCGTTGTGGGCGGCGAAGTGCACGACGGCGTCCACGGAGTGCCGGTCGAAGACCGCCGAGAGGGCGCGTCGGTCGCGGATGTCCAGTTCGTACACGGCGCCGACGAAGCGGCCGGCGAGGCGTTCGACGCGGGTGAGGACCTGGGGGGTGCTGCGGGAGTAGTCGTCGACCACGACCACCTCGTAACCATGGTCGAGGAACTCCACGCAGGCGTGGCTGCCGAGGAATCCGGCCCCGCCGGTGACGAGGACGGTCGACGGAACGGGCTCGGTGCGTGCCATGGGACCAGAACGCTTCCACACGTGCGTCTACGCCATATGTTTACAGCGTATATGTACGACTCTGCGCGCTCTGGTCCCTCGCGTCAAGCCGGGCCGGTCAGGGTCTGACCAGCAGCTGGAAGTCGAACGCGTACCGCGAGGCGCGGTAGATGTGGCTGCCGTGTTCGACCGGGCGGCCGGTGTCGTCGTAGGCCGTGCGCTGCATGGTGAGGACCGCCGCGCCCGGTTGTTCGTCCAGGCGGGCGGCCTCCTCGGCGGTGGCGGAGCGGGCGCCGATGGTCTGGCGGGCGCTGTGCAGGGTGATGCCGGCAGTGCGCAGCATGCGGTAGAGGCCGGTCGACTCCAGGCGGTCGCTGTCGAGGTCGAGGAGGTCGGCGGGCAGGTGGTTGCGGAGGAGGGCCACCGGCTGCCCGTGGGTCAGGCGCAGGCGCTCCAGCACCGTGACCGGGCCGCCCTCCGGGAGGGACAGCGCGGCCGCCACGTCGGCGGGCGCCGGCACGGTCTCGTGGCGCACGACCCGCGTCGACGGCCCCTGTCCGGCCGCCTCCAGGTCGTCGTAGAGGCTGCTGAGCTCCAGGGGGCGTTTGACCTGGCTGTGCACGACCTGGGTGCCCACCCCGCGGCGGCGGACCAGCAGGCCCTTGTCCACCAGGGTCTGGATGGCCTGGCGGACGGTCGGGCGGGACAGGCCGAGGCGGATCGAGAGGTCGATCTCGTTGCCCAGGAGGTTTCCCGGGGCCAGCACGCCGTGCTCGATCGCCGCCTCCAGCTGCCGGGAGAGCTGGTAGTACAGCGGCACCGGACTGGCCCGGTCCAGGGCGAAGTCCAGGCAGTCGAGCGCGGGCGCGGTCGCGGCACGTGACCTGTCGCCGGGCTTCGCCATGGGGGAACCTCCCTCGAAGGGCCGGATGATCAGAGGTGGGTGCGGCGGGCGGCAGCCTGACGGTCGTACTCCGTCCGTGCCCTGACGGCGGCCTCGCGCGAGGCCGTCTGCGCGACCGGCACGTCCCACCAGGCCTCCGCCGGGGGAGCGGCCGGGCCCGCGGTGTCCGTCTCGACGTAGACGCAGGTCGGGCGGTCCGAGGCGCGGGCCGTGGCGAGGGCCTCCCGCAGCTCCCGTACGGTCTTGGCGCGCAGCACGTCCATGCCGAGGCTCGCCGCGTTGGCGGCCAGGTCGACCGGGAGCGGGGCGCCCGTGTAGGAACCGTCGGCCGGGTCACGGTAGCGGTACGCCGTGCCGAAGCGCTCGCCGCCCACCGACTCCGACAGGCCGCCGATGGAGGCGTAACCGTGGTTCTGGACGAGGACCAGGTTGATCGGCAGGCCCTCCTGGACCGCGGTGACCAGCTCCGTCGGCATCATCAGGTACGTGCCGTCGCCGACCAGCGCCCACACCGGGGTGTCCGGGGTGGCCTGCTGGACGCCGATCGCGGCCGGGATCTCGTAGCCCATGCAGGAGTAGCCGTACTCCAGGTGGTACTGGCGCGGGCTGCGGGCCCGCCACAGCTTGTGCAGGTCGCCGGGGAGCGAGCCGGCCGCGTTGATCACCACGTCCTCGTCGCCCACGACCGCGTCCAGCGCGCCGAGCAGCTGGGTCTGGGTCGGGACGGCGTTCTCGTCGGCGGCACGGTAGGCCGCGTCCACCACCTGGTCCCAGCGCTCCTTGCCGGTGGCGTACTCGGTCTCGTACGCCCCCGCCACACGATGGCCAGCCAGGGCCGAGGTGAGCGCCTCCAGGCCCGCCCGCGCGTCGCACACGACGGTCCGCGCGGCGAGCTTGTGGGCGTCGAAGGCGGTGATGTTGAGGTTGAGGAAGCGCACGTCCGGGTTCTGGAAGAGGGTGCCGGAGGCGGTGGTGAAGTCGGAGTAGCGGGTGCCCACGCCGATGACCAGGTCCGCGGTGCGCGCGAGGTCATCGGCGACCGCGGTGCCGGTGTGGCCGATGCCGCCGAGGTCCGCGGGGTGGTCGTGGCGCAGGGAGCCCTTGCCGGCCTGGGTGGACGTGACGGGGATGCCGGTGGCGTCCACCAGCGCCTTCAGTGCCCCCTCGGCCTCGCTGTGGTGGACTCCGCCGCCCGCCACGATCAGGGGGCGGCGGGCCGAGCGGATCGCCCCGACCGCCTCGGCCAGTTCCACCGGGTCCGGTGCGGGCCGCCGTACCCGCCACACCCGCTCGGCGAAGAACTCCTGCGGCCAGTCGTACGCCTCCGCCTGCACGTCCTGGGGGAGGGCGAGGGTGACCGCGCCGGTCTCGGCCGGGTCCGACAGGACGCGCATGGCCTGGAGGGACGAGGGCCTCGGGGCGGTGGATCCGGTCGAAGTAGCGGGAGACCGGGCGCAGGGTGTCGTTCACCGACACGTCCGCCTCGCTGGGGTGCTCCAGCTGCTGGAGGAGCGGGTCGGCCGCGCGGGTGGCGAAGTAGTCGCCGGGCAGGAGCAGGACCGGGAGGCGGTTGATCGTCGCCAGGGCCGCGCCGGTGACCAGGTTCGTGGCGCCGGGGCCGATCGACGTGGTGACGGCCTGGGCGGACAGACGGTTGAGCTGGCGGGCGTGGCCGACGGCCGCGTGGACCATGGCCTGCTCGTTGCGGCCCTGGTGGAAGGGCATCGCGTCCTCGCCGACCTCCAGGAGAGCCTGTCCGATCCCCGCCACGTTGCCGTGGCCGAAGATGCCCCAGGTCCCGGCGATCAGCCGATGCCGTACGCCGTCGCGCTCCGTGTACTGGACGGACAGGAACCGCACCAGGGCCTGGGCGACGGTCAGACGGGTGGTGGTGCTCATCAGGACTTCTCCGGTGCGGTGTAGGG
>NZ_RSAJ01000783.1 GCF_003933965.1 Streptomyces sp. RP5T | reverse complement strand
GGCCCTGCTGGACGCGGCCGCGTCGGTCGGGGCCGAGCGGGCCGCCGAGGTGACCGCGCTGCTGAGCGAGGAGGCGCCGCGCGAGTACGGGGACGACCTCGCGGGCGCGTTGCGGGCGGCCCGGCGCGGGAGCGACGCCTATGCGGCGCGGTGGCGGGCGGAGGTGCGGCGGTTGCGGGGCGTCGCGGCCGAGTCCGCGCCCGGGTCCGCCCCGAAGGACCACCGGCCGGCGGACGGCGGTGAGGACGGTCTCGCCGGGCTCGTGGCCGCCCTCGCGTTCCCCGAGCGGGTGGCGCGGAAGGACGGCGGCTCCTTTCTCATGGCCTCCGGCACCCGCGCCGAGCTGTCCGAGGGCTCCCCGCTGCGCGGCGCGTCCTGGATCGCGGTGGCCGTCGCGGACCGTCCCGTCGGCAAGGGGCACGCACGCGTGCAGCTCGCCGCCGTGATCGACGAGGACACGGCCAGGTCGGCGGCGGCCTCACTGCACTCCGAGCGCCAGGAGGTCCAGTGGGCCGACGGGGACGTCGTGGCACGCCGGGTGGAGCGGCTCGGGGCGATCGAGCTCACGGCACGGCCCCTGAAGAACGCCGACCCCCTCCTCGTACGCGAGGCACTCCTCGAAGGGCTGCGCCGGGAAGGGCTGCGGCTGCTGCGGTGGACGTCCGACGCGGAGGTCCTGCGGCAGCGGCTGGCGTTCTTGCGCCACCACCTCGGTGACCCGTGGCCCGAGGTCTCCGAGGACGCGCTGCACGCGCGCGTGGACGAGTGGCTGGAGCCCGAGCTGAGCCGTGCCCGGCGCCGGGCCGACCTGGCGCGCGTCGACGCCGGGCAGGCCCTGCACAGGCTGCTGCCCTGGGCCTCCGGCGAGGCCACACGGCTGGACGAGCTGGCGCCCGAGCGGGTCGCCGTGCCGAGCGGGTCCAGGATCCGGATCGACTACGGCATCCCGGAACAGCCCGTGCTCGCGGTGAAGCTGCAGGAGATGTTCGGGCTGCAGGAGTCGCCGCGGATCGCCGGTGTGCCCCTGCTGGTCCATCTCCTGTCCCCCGCCGGGCGCCCCGCCGCGGTCACCGCCGATCTCGCCTCCTTCTGGAGGGACGGCTACAAGGGTGTCCGGGCGGAGCTGCGCGGCCGCTATCCGAAGCATCCGTGGCCGGAGGACCCGGCGGGTGCCGAGCCGACGCGGCACACCTCCGCGCGGCTCAGGCGGTGACCGGTTCGGGTTCTTCGGCCGTCACGGGGGCCGGTCGGCGGCCGCGGGCTTCGAGCAGCAGCGCGAGCGCCAGCAGCAGGACGCCGAGGGCCAGGAAGCCCCACGGCAGGTAGGAGGTCATGAGGAGGACGAGGGTGCGGTTGGACTTGACCAGGTCGACCGTGTGCCTGATGTAGTCCTCGCGCATCTTCACGTCGCCGGCGAAGACCGTCACCTTGTCGCGGTCTCCGAGCAGGGTGCCGCCGCGCAGTTCCTCCTTGTGCTGTTCCTCGCCGTAGACGGGGGCGCCGGTGACGGGCTCGACCCAGAACTTCCGGACGGTGGTGTACCAGCGGGTGGTGCCCGTCCTGGCGATGGACTCGGGGGTGATGCCCTGGACCGGCATGGTCTTGGGGAAGGGCACCTTGGTCCAGGGGATGGTCTGCTCGAAGTAGTAGACGTCGAGGCCGCGGAAGTTCCGGGTGCCCTCGTAGTGGATGGGGGCCGAGGTGCGGGCCTGGGCGTCGAAGTACTCGTAGTCCCGTTTCTCGGTGAGGAAGGGCCACTTGAACTCGATGCCCTCACGTCTGACGGGGTCTCCGTCGACCATCTCGCCGGTGGCGTGGACGGGGTCCTGGGTGTGGGCGTCGAAGATGTACCGCTCGGGGATCCTGGAGACCATCTTGCCGTCGGGTCCGACGACGTAGGACAGGCCGTCCCAGACGACGACGTCCCTCCCGGCCGTCTTCTCGATCTTCTCGGAGGCCTCCACGTTGCCCTTGAGGGTCTGCACGATGGTGACCTTGGAGACCTTCTTCGCGGTCATCGAGCCGTAGTCGACGAGGGTGGCGTCCTTGGCCTCCAGGACCATGTCCTGGTACTGGTTCGCGGGGATCTTGGCGAGGCGCGGGAAGGCGTACCAGCGCAGCAGCGGGGACAGCGCCGCGAAGAACACGGCGAGGGCGAGCAGGACCAGGCTGGTCTTGCGGCGCATCTCGGCCTCCCGGGGGTCACGGGTGTGCGGGCACCGTGGTCAGCAGCGGCTTCGGGGACGTCTTGCCGGTCGGCGTGCCGAGTGCGGTGATGGTGAGGATCAGCGCGAACGCGAGGGCGAGGCCGGTCGCGGCGGCGATGAGGGCGCGCATATCCACCTCCCGGCGCACGGGAACTGAGACATCGTCAGGTCCCGGCACGGTAGCAACGGGCGGGCGAGATGAGAACAGCTCGCGCACGTACGAAGGGCGCCCTGTCCGCCGTGGCGGAGAGGACGCCCTTCGGAGGTTGCCGCGCCGGCTACGAACTCGCGCTGGGGCTGGGCGAGGGGCTCGTGGAGGTGTCCGCGGCGGCGGCCACGGTCAGCGTCACGTCGAGCGTGGCACCGCCCGCCGTGGTGACGCGCAGCACGAAGGTGCCGGTGGTGTCGTCGGCGTAGAGCTGCGGCAGCTTCAGCAGGCCGTCCGCGTCGGTGGTGAGGCCCGTCAGGGTGCGGACGGTCTTGCCGTCGGCGTCCTTGAAGTAGGGGCCCTTGTCGTTGGCGGTCGCGTCGTCGGCCGACTTAATCAGGGTCGCGGTGACGGCGACCTTGTCCGCGACGGCGTCCTTGTAGGTGGCCTTCACCTGGACCGCGTCGGCGAACTCGCCGCCCGGGGTGCAGGTCAGCGCGGTGTCGGCGGTGCGCACGAGGGCGTCGGCGACGCGCTGGGTGACGGTGGCCGTGTAGATCGGGCCGGTGACGGTACGGCCGATGAGGGTGGCGCGGACCGCGAAGCTGCCGGTGGTCTCGCCCGCCTGGAGCGCGGGCGCGGTGGCCACGCCGGAGGCGTCCGTGAGGGCGGTGGCGACCTTCTCGCCGCCGGTGAAGGTGGCGTCGGTGTCGCCGACGATCGTGTACCGGATCCGGACCTTGGCGACGCCCTTGCCGGCCGCGTTCTCCGCCTTGGTGCTGATCTTCTCGGTGAACGCGTCGCCCGCCATGGCGGTCAGCTTCGCGGTGCCCGAGTCCTCCAGGTGATCCACCGACTGGGTGGGGGTGACCGGAGTCGTCGGGGGCGGAGTGGTCGGGGTGCCCGAC
>NZ_RSAJ01000782.1 GCF_003933965.1 Streptomyces sp. RP5T | reverse complement strand
GAACAGGACACGGTCCGCCACCCCCGCCTCGTGCGCGGTGCGCCGCAGGACGTGCTCCTCGGGTCCGCCGCCGACCAGCAACAGCCAGTAGTTCTCGGGGAGTCGGGCGAGAGCGTGGATGAGCACGTCGAACCGCTTGGCCGCCGTGAGCCGGCCGATGCCGCCGACGACGTACGCGGTCTCCGGCAGTCCGAGCCGCTGCCGGGTGCGCAGTCGCCGTGCCGGGTCGAAGCGGAAGCGGGCCAGGTCGATGCCGTTCGGGACGACCTCGATCCGCGGGGCCGGTACCCCCCAGCGTCTGAGCCGGTCGGCGACCGTGGGCGACACGGCGACGGTGGCGTGGCCGAGCCGCTCGCTGGCCAGGTACAGCGCCCGGACGCCCGGGGTGAGCCTGCGCCCCTCCATCTGCGAGTCGCCGAGGGAGTGTTCGGTGGCCACGACCGCCCGGACGCCCGCGAGGCGCGCGGCGAGCCGGCCGTAGACGCAGGCGCGGTAGAGGTGGGTGTGCACGAGGTCGTAGCCGCCCCGGCGGATGAGCCGTGCCAGCCGCGGCAGTGCGGCCAGGTCGCGGTTGCCCGCCATGCCCAGGTGCGTGACCCGCACCCCGTCCGCGGCCAGCCCGTCCGCGACCGCGCCCGGGTTGGTGAGCGTCACGACCTCGCAGTCGGCGGGCAGGTGGCGCAGCAGCAGCCGCAGTTGCTGCTCCGCGCCGCCGACGCCCAGGCCGGTGATGATGTGCAGGGCCCTCATGTCACAGACCTCCCACCGGGCGGCGCCGCAGCCGGTGCAGCCGGTACTTCAGGAACAGGCGCACGGAGTCGTCGTTCTGCCCGATGTGGAGGCGGGGCAGGGCGAACGGGCCGGTGAGCGGGCCGGGGTCGATGGCGCAGGCGTAGCGGTACCCGGCGCCGCGGACCGCCTCGACAGCCCGTCCGTCGACCGTGCCGTAGGGGTAGCAGAAGCCGTCCACCGGCGCGCCCAGCAGCTCCTCCAGCGCGGCCCGGCTCTCGACGGTCTCGGCCTTCAGCCGGAGGTCGTCCACCGCCGTCAGGTCGACGTGCGTGAGGCCGTGCGAGCCGATCTCGATCCCCGCCCGGGCGGCCTGCCGGATGCCGTCGGCCGTGAGCAGCGGTTTGCGCGGGCCCAGCGGGTCCCAGGCGTTGTCGCCGCCGAGCCGGCCGGGCAGCACGAAGAGCGTGGCGCCGAAGTCCAGCCGGCGCAGTACGGGCAGGGCGTGCTCGACGAAGTCCGCGTATCCGTCGTCGAAGGTGAGCCCCACCAGCCGGCGGGCCCCGCCCCGCGCGCGAGCGGCCAGCAGTTCGGCCATGGACACGCCCCGCACCCCCCGCAGGGCGAGCCACCTCAGCTGCCGTTCCAGCCGGTCGGGGGTGACGGTGATGCGGTACGGGTCGTCCGGGCAGTCCGTCACCGAGTGGTACATCGCCACCCAGGGGACGGGACCACGGCGGGGCGCCGTGCGGGCGCCGGCGGAGTCAACGGCCATGCGGGAGCCTTCGGGTGAAGGTACGGACGGCGGCCCGTACGGAACGGAGGGCGGGTGCGAAGCCCTGGACGCCCAGGGCCAGGCCGAGCAGGACGAACACGGCGGCCACCGTCGCCGATCCCGCCAGGAGGCCCGGCAGCGGCGCCCCGGCCCGGCTCGCGACGAGCCCGCCCGCCGGCGTCGCGACCGCGGCCGCGCACACCGGCCGGCCCAGCCGGGCGAGCACCTGCCGGGTACGGACGGGGACACCGCGCGGGACACCCCGGTACGTCGTCCCCATGCCGGCCAGCAGCAGCGAGGCCGTCACGGTGATCCCGGCGGCGTTGGCGGCGGCGATCCCGGACACGCCCCACGGGCCCACCGCCCAGGCGCCGGACCACGAGGTGAGGACGATGCCCGCGGCCATCGCGCAGACCGGGTACCAGGTGGGGCGGCCCGCCGAGAAGTACGAGCGGATCAGCACGCCGACCAGGGTCTGCCCGAGCAGCCCGAGGGCGTACACGCGCATCACGCCCGCCGTGGCGGCCGTGTCCCGGGCGGTGAACGCGCCGCGCTGGAAGAGGACTTCGACGATCTGCGGGGCACACGCGATCACCGTGGCCGCGCCGAGCAGCACCGTGCAGGCGGCCAGCACCAGGTCCCGCTCCACACGGGTACGGGCCCGCTCGGTGTCCCCGTCGGCCAGGGCCCGCGCGACCACCGGGAAGGTGACCGTGCACAGCATCAGCGACAGGGTCATCGGGATCTGGGCCACCTTCTGCGCGTAGTTCAGGTGCGAGATGGCCCCGGCGGGCAGGGGGGAGGCGAGGAAGCGCTCGACGAGGACCTGGGACTGGCGGCACAGCGCGAAGAGCAGGACGGGGGCGACGAGGGCCAGGGTCACCGCCCGGTCCGGGGCCTCGGCGGGCTCCTCCCGGCGCACCGGGGAGTGCCGCAACTGCCGCCACACCGCAGGCAGTTGCACCGCCACCATCAAGGCACCGCCCGCCGCGACACCCGCGGCGGCCGAGCGCACCCCCCAGTCGCCGCCCAGGACGAACATCGCCGTGATGATGCCGGCGTTGTACGCCACGTAGATCGCGCCCGGCATCAGGAACCGCCGGTGCGCCCGCAGCACCGCGCTGCAGTACCCGGCGAGCCCGAAGCTCAGCACGCAGGTCGCGGTGAGCCGGGTGCAGTCCACGGCCAGGGCGGGGTCGGGCAGGCCCGGCGCCAGGGCCCGGACCAGGTAGGGAGCGGCGGCGACGATCAGCGCGGACGCGGCGACGAAGACCAGGGTCAGCCGGGGCAGGGTGGCGGCGACCAGCGAGCGGACCGGGTCACCGGGAGCACCCCGGGCGCGCCGGGCCAGAGCCAGGCTGAACGCCGGGATCAGCACGAAAGCCAGCCCGTCCTCGATGAGCAGCGTGGACGCGAACTCCGGCACGGTCCACGCCACCAGGAAGGCGTCCGTCCCGCTGCCGGCCCCGAACAGACGGGCCAGCGACTGATCCCGCACCAGCCCGAGCAGCGCCCCCGCGACGGACAGGGCGGCGGTGACGGCGGTGGCCTTGGCGAGGAAACGACGGGAGACCGGGGGCAGTTCGGGAGCCGGACGAACCGCGTCGGCGACACCGCGGGCCGCGGGGACGACCAGCGGGCCACCTGGGCCGGGGGGCGTGCCGGACGGGGTGTCGAGGGGCGTGCCGGGGCCGGTCTTGGGGGGCGTGCCGGTTCCGGGCCCCTCCCCGGAGGTCACGCCGTACGCGGACTCCGGGCC
>NZ_RSAJ01000781.1 GCF_003933965.1 Streptomyces sp. RP5T | reverse complement strand
GGTGGTGGTCTCCGCGGCCCCCGCGGCCGCGGTACCCGCCGCAGCCGGAGCGGCAGCCCCCGACTTGTAGTCGGCGAAGAAGTCCCACCAGGCGCGGTCTACCGAATTCGGGTCCTGGAGGTACTGCTGATAGATCTCGTCGACGAGCCACTCGTTCGGGCCGAACGCGGCAGCGGGGTTCTTGCCCGCTTGGTCTGCGTCGGTCGAGATGCTCGAGTTACTGGGGGACTGTGGCGACACGGCGGCAACCGCCCTCTTCCGCTTCACAAGGTGATGGACAGCGGGAATAAAGGCTACGCCCCCTGGACGGGGAAGGTCAGGCCGGGCCGGTCCATCGTCGTGTAAGTCACATCGAAGAGCGAGTTTCGGGGGCGGAAATGGCGGGAAACAAGCGTGGTTCTGCTACGTGAATCCGCGCGTGGGAAGGGCCGAGCGGGGCTCTGCGTCACGGCGGCGCGGCCCTCTGCCTGATCACACGTGTCCGTCAGCGCGGACAGAGATGGATCTTGTGGCTCCGCTTCGCACTTTACGTCAACTTGGCAGAGAAGGAAGTCCCGGAAGGGTGACAAGAATCCGGCAGCCCCGCTCGGATTCGGCCACTCCGATCCGGCCGCCGTGCAGATCCACCGCCCAGCGCGCGATCGCGAGCCCGAGCCCCGTACCGCCGTCGCTGCCCGGACCGTGCGGCCGCATGATCTGACCGCGGTTGAACCGCTCGAACACGCGGTGCCACTCCGAGCGCGGGATCCCGGGGCCCTCGTCGAGGACCTCCAGCTGGAGCGACTCGGGCTGTGCCCCGCGCCGCGCCTTGACCGTGACCCGTCCGTGCGCCGGGCTGTGCTTGACCGCGTTGTCGATCAGGTTGGCGACCACCTGGTGGATGCGCTCCGGATCGGCGTGCGCGGTGAGCTCCGGCGGCGACACGTCGAGGTGCAGATGGACGTCGTTGCGGGTGTGACTGCCGGATCCGGACGCGATGCCCGCGCGCGCGGTGGCGACCATGTTGGCCTCCTTGAGCACGCCCGAGAGGTACGGCCACACCTCGAAGCGGCGCTTCTTCAGCGGTACGACGCCGTTGTCGAGGCGGGACAGGTCCAGCAGCGTCTCCACCAGCCGGCCGAGCCGCTCGGTCTGCTTCAGGGCCGTGCGCATGGTCTCGGGGTCGGCCTGGGTGACCCCGTCGACGATGTTCTCCAGCACGGCGCGCAGGCCCGCGATGGGCGTGCGCAGCTCATGGGAGACATTTGCCACAAGTTCCTTGCGCTGGCGTTCCTGGGCCTCCAGGTCGTCCGCCATGCGGTTGATCGTCTGGGCCAGGTCGCCCAGCTCGTCCCGGCGGTTCTCGCGGACCCGGCGGGTGTAGTCGCCGTGCGAGATGGACCGGGCGACCGCGTTCATGTCGTCCAGGGGCGCGGTGAGCGAATGCGCCACGAACTGCGTGATCAAGAGCGTGGCGATCATCGAGAAGACCGTGATGAAGCGCAGCTCGGTCGCCGTGCGCATCGCGATCATCATCAGCCCGGTGGTGATGAGGACCGCGATGACGACGAGGGCGCCCAGCTTGGTCTTGATCGAGAACGGACTCACGCCGCCCCAGGGCTCCCTGGGGCTTCTCCGGCCGGCCGGACCCTCGCTCATGGCGTCGGCGTCTCCAGGGCGTAGCCCACGCCGTGCACCGTGCGGATCCGCTCGGCACCGATCTTCCGGCGCAGTGCCTTGATGTGGCTGTCCACGGTCCGGGTGCCGGAGGCGTCGGCCCAGTCCCACACCTCGGCGAGCAGCTGCTCACGGGAGAGCACCGCGCGCGGGGTGTTCGCCAGGCACACGAGCAGGTCGAACTCGGTCGGGGTGAGGTGGACGTCCTCGCTGCGCACCCGCACCCGGCGCTGCGCGTGGTCGATCTCCAGCTCGCCGAGCCGCAGGATGCCGGACCGGGGCGTGGCGGCGGCCAGTGCGGCCCGCTCGACGCGGCGCAGCAGGACGTGCACGCGCGCGGCCAGCTCACGCATCGAGAAGGGCTTGGTCATGTAGTCGTCGGCGCCGACGCCGAGCCCGACCAGCATGTCGGTCTCGTCGTCCCGCGCGGTGAGCATCATGACCGGCACCGGACGGGCGGCCTGCACGCGGCGGCAGACCTCCAGACCGTCGAAGCCGGGCAGCATGATGTCGAGGATCAGCAGGTCCGGCTGCCAGGCCTCGGCCGTGTCGACCGCGGACGGACCGTCGACCGCCGTTTGCACGAGGAATCCCTCGGCGCGCAGGCGGGTCGCGATGGCGTCGACGATCGTCGGATCGTCCTCGACGACCAGGACCCGGCGCTGAGCGCCCGGGGTAGCCGTCGAACCGTTGTGGGAGGTGTGTGTCTGCTCCATCGCCCGCCCCTGGGGAGTGCTTTCCGGAACCATGTGGGGTGATTCCTTGTCTGCGCATGACTGCGATTGACGCTTGAATGATCGGCGTAGGGAAGCAGAGTACGGGGAGTCATCACCCCTTTGCTATCCAGGTCGAACGGCGAGGTGCACGACGTCCGGTACGCCCCGGGCAACGGGGATCTCCTCGGTACGTACCTGTTGGAACCCGGCATTTGCTAGGGATTGCTCAAATTCCGCAGAGGGTTTCGCCGACCACACGGCCAGGACGCCGCCCGGCTTCAACACCCTTGCGCAGCTTGTGAGTCCGGTACGCGCGTAGAGGCCGTGGTTGCCGTCCGTGACCGTCCAGTCGGGTCCGTTGTCGATGTCGAGACACAGCACGTCGAAAGTGGCGCATGTCTCATTGACGAATCCGACCAGGTCCGTTTCCAGAATCTCCGTCCGGGGATCGGCGAGCGCGGCCGCGGAGAGCGCCGCGAGCGGGCCGGAACGGTGCCAGTCGATGATCGCGGGCTCCCGCTCCACGACCGTGATCCGGCCCCAGCGGGAATTCGCGGCCGCGTGTGCGAGCGAGAAGCCGACGCCGAGGCCGCCGATGAGGACGTGCGGCCCGGGCCGGTCGTCGAGGGCGGCGAGCGCCGCGTCGACGAGCATCCGCTCCGAGCGTCCGTCGGAGGTGTCCATCAGGAAGCAGCCGTTGGCGATGATCTGGAGCAACTCGCCGTGCCGCCGCAGGACTACCTCTCCGTACGGGCCCTCGCGACGGTCCAGGACTTCGGGAATGTCGTACGAGGTGGGCATCGGCCCATCCTGGCAGGTGCGGCGGCCCGGCCGGGGGTCCTTGAGAAGTCCCTGTGAATCGGGGCCGGGGTGGCGCGGGTCACAGACAGGGGG
>NZ_RSAJ01000780.1 GCF_003933965.1 Streptomyces sp. RP5T | reverse complement strand
TCTCCTGGGGGGCCAGGTCGGTGCCGGGGGTGACGATCTCGTCGATCGCGTCCAGGACGTCCGCCGTCAGGACGGTGTCCGCGGCGGCGAGTTGGGCGTGCAGGTGGCCCACCGTGCGAGGGCCCACGAGGGCGCTGGTCACGCCGGGATGGGCGGTCACGAAAGCGAGCGCGAGCTGGATCAGCGTGAGGCCCGCCTCCTGGGCGACCCGGCTCAGTTGTTCCACGGCGTCGAGACGGGCCCGGTTGGCGGGGACGGTCAGGTCGAATCGGTCGGGCAGGACCGCCGAGCGGTGGGTGGTGATGTCCCGCCCCGCGCGGACCGCACCCGACAGCCAGCCCGAGGCAAGCGGGCTCCACACCAGCACCCCCATGCCGTACTCCTGCGTGACGGGCAGGACATGGGACTCGATGCCGCGCTGCAGGACGGAATAGCTGGGCTGTTCGGTGACGTACCGGCTCAGGCGGTGCTCACGGGCCGCCCACTGGGCCTGCACGATGCGGTGGGCGGGGAAGGTGGAGGAGCCGAAGTAGCGGATCTTTCCGGCGCGTTGCAGGTCGGTCAGGGCCGACAGCGTCTCCTCGTCGCCGGTGCTCGGGTCCCAGCGGTGGATCTGGTACAGGTCGACGTGGTCGACGCCGAGGCGGCGCAGGCTGGCCTCCAGTTCGGTGACCAGCCAACGGCGCGAACTGCCCCGGTGGTTGCGTTCGTCGCCGATGGGCAGGCCGGCCTTGGTGGCCAGCACGATGTCGTCGCGGCGGCCCGCGATGGCCTTGCCGACCATCTCCTCCGACTCGCCGTCGCCGTACATGTCGGCGGTGTCGATGACGTTGACTCCGGCCTCAAGAGCGACGTCGACGATCGCGGTGGCCTCGTCCTGGGTGGTGCGGCCGATCCTGCCGAAGTTCATCGCGCCGAGCGCGAGAGAGCTGACCTGCACACCGGTGCGGCCCAAGGTGCGGTACTGCATGAGCGTGTTCCTCCATGACTGACTGCCGAGCCCCGTTCCGTCGCACGACGAAACGGAACCTTGTTCCGCAGACGATACGGAACGCGGTTCCGCTTTTGCAAGGCGGAGGTCGCCCGGCGCGGCGGAGGGGGCCCGGCCCTCCCCTCAGGCCTGCAGCTCCGGCTCCGGCCCCGGCAGGACGGCCCGCGCCGCCGCCCGGTGTTCGGCCGCCGCCTCCGGGTCCTCCGCGTCGAGGACCGCCGCGATGCCCTCGTGGGCCAGGGACTCCGCCTGGCGGTAACCGAGCCTCGGGGCCAGCACCAGGGCTTGGCGGTGCAGACGCAGGGCCTGCTCGGGCCGCCCCGCCAGGCGGCAGGTCTCGCCGTAGGCACTGAGGAAGTGGATCTTCCAGTGGTCCTCGAACAGCGCCTCCAGCAGCGCGAACGCCTCCTCGTGCCGCGCCAGGGCCTCCTCGTGGCGGCCCACCTGGCGCAGCGCGACCCCGAGGCAGTTCAGGCACCAGGCCTCGTTGTGCCGGTGGCCGTCCTCGCGGGCCAGCGCGAGCGCCCGGTGGAGGTGACCGAGCGCCTCCTCGGGGTCCTCGTGGGCCGTGGCCACGCCCAGCGTGATCAGGGCGGTCAGGGCGGGCGGCCACGCTCCGTCGGCGTGCGGCACCTCCAGTGCCGTACGGGCCAGCCGTGCGGCCTCGTCGCGGTGCCCCAGTTGCAGCAGCGCCCAGGCCTCGTACGCGGTCGCGTGGGCCGTGCCCATGGGGCAGTCGGCGTCCGCGTACAGCTTCCCCGCCAGCCGGAACAGTTCGAGCGGCTCCTCGACGTACCCCTCGTCCCACCTCAAGTAGCCGCGTCGCATGGTCAGTTCGGCCTCCGCGCGCACGTCCTGGGCCCGGAGCACCAGTGCTGCCGCCGCCTCGTACGCGGCGCTCGCCTCCGCCGTGCGGCCCGCGTTGTACCGGGCGAAGCCCAAGTCGCTGTGCACCTCTGCCAGTTGCAGGGGGTCGGCCAGGCGCTGCGCGGCGGCCAGGGACCGTTCGAAGAGACCGTTGAGCATCGTGGTGCCGCAGCGCCGGGCGAAGTACGTCCGCATGAAGCGGGGCAGTTCGCACATGTGCCGGTCGGCGCCGGCCTCCTCCGCCGCCTCGAAGGCCGCCAGCAGGTTCAGGTACTCGGTGCCGAACCAGATCAGAGCCGCGATCTTGTCGTGGAACTCCGGCAGTTCGGTCGGCGGGCGGTCCACGGTGGCCTCACGGCTCAGCGACAGGAACGGCATCGCGGCGTCCGCCGCGGCCGCCGCGTGCACGTAGTAGTCGAGCACCCGGAGCAGGGCCCGGTCCCGGTCCGCCGGGGAGTCCTGCTCCATGGAGGCGCGGCGGGCGTGCTGGTGGACCAGGTCGTGGAGGCGGTAGCGGCCCGCCGCCGGCTGCTGGACGAGGTGCGCGTCCAGCAGGTCCTCCAGCATCGCGCGGGCGCCGCGCAGCGGCACGTCCGCCAGCGCCGCCGCCACGTACTCGTCGAAGGACGACCCGGGCAGCAGGCCGAGCAGCCGGAACAGCCGGGCCTTGGCGCGGTCCAACTGCCGTACGGACATGGCGAACGCGGTGTCGAACTCGCTCGCTCCCTCCGCCATCCGCTCCACGAGGATGCCCACCGTCCAGCCCGGCCGGTGCCGCAGCCGGGCCGCGGCGAGCCGCAGGGCCAGGGGCAGCCGACCGCACAGGCGCAGCACCTCGGCGGTGGCCCCGGGGTCCCGGGCCAGGCGTCCCTCGCGGCTGTCGGTCTCGCCGCTGGCGCGGGCCAGGAGCTCGGCGCTCTCCTGCTCGGTCAGGACGTCCAGCGACACCGGCGGGACCTCGTCCAGGCCGAACAGCCGGTTGCGGCTGGTGATGAGGGCGACGGACGGTCCGGCGCCGGGCAGCAGCGGGCGGACCTGGTCGGCGTCGGCGGCGTTGTCGAGGACCACCACGGCCCGCCGGTGGGCGAGTTCGGAGCGCCAGCAGGCGGCCAGCTCCTCGACACCGCCGTCCTGGGGGACCTTCTCGGAGGGGACGTCGAGTGCGGCGAGCAGGGTCCGCAGGGCGCGGTCGGGGTCGAGCGGTCTGCGGCCCTCGGTGAAGCCGTGCAGGTCCAGGTAGAGCTGGGCGTCCGGGTAGTCGGCGGCGAGCCGGTGCGCCGCGTGCACGGCCAGGCAGGTCTTGCCGACGCCCGCCATGCCGTCGAGGGCGATCACCCGGCTGCCGGCCACCCCGTCGAGCACGGCGGCGAGCTGGGCCTCGCGGCCGGTGAAGTCGGACACGTCCCGGGGG
>NZ_RSAJ01000077.1 GCF_003933965.1 Streptomyces sp. RP5T | reverse complement strand
CTCCACTCCCGCCCTAGAACGGCAACGGCCGCCCATGCACCACCACCAGCCGTGACACCGCCCGGGTCAGGACGACATACAGCCGGTGCAGCCCCCGGCCCCCTTCCGCCGCCTCGGCCTCCGCGATCGCGGCCGGCTCGACGGCCACGACGTGGTCGTACTCAAGTCCCTTGACCGCACCGGCCGGTACGACACTCACCCGCGCCCCCAGCTCCTCGGGCCCGGCGGCGGCGATCCCGGCCTCGTCGAGAGCCTGCCGTACGCGGTCCACGTCCGCGGCGGCGGCGATGACCCCCACGGACCCCTCGTGCGCGAGCGACTCGCGTACGGCGTCGACGACCGCGCCCGGCAAGGCGACCAGGGAGGTGGGCCGGATGCTCAACTCACCGTCCCCGCGCAGCGATCGCGCCTCGGGCACGTCCACGTCCAGTCGGCCGAGCAGCCGGTTGGCGAGCCCCACGACGGCCTGCGGCACCCGGAAACCGGTGGTCAGCGGCACGACGGCCGCGTCCGGCTTGCCGAGATGCCGCAGGACGGTGTGCCAGGAGCGGGCCGCCCAGGGCGTGGTCCCCTGCGCCAGGTCCCCGAGCACGGTGACCGACCCGAACCGGGCCCGGCGGGCGAGCGCCCGGCACTCCATCGGAGACAGGTCCTGCGCCTCGTCGACCACGAGATGCCCGTAACCCTGAGGATGCTCCACCAGCCCGGCGACCTCGTCGAGCAGCACCAGATCGGCTGCCGACCAGCGAGCCGACTTCCACGACCTCGGCGGCCTGGCCCACAGCAGGTCCTCCTGCTCCTCCGCGTCGAGAATCCCGTCGGCGAAGACCGCCAACTCCTCGCGTTCACCGAGCAGTCCGGCCACGACCTCCTCGGGCCGCACCTTGGGCCACACGGCGTCCAGGAACGCCCCCATCACCCGGGACCGCGAGATCCGCTGCACCCAGGCGCCGTTCTGCGGCCCGGCCCGCCGCTCGGCCCGCAACTGCATGCTCCGCACCACCCGCCCGCGCACCCGCTCCCGCCCGATCCCGTACGGCGGTTCCTCCTGCCGTACGTCCGCCACAATCCGCGCGAGTTCACCGGCGCCGACCCGCCAGTTGTAGGAACCGTCCCTGATCTCCACGGAGTGGACTGCCTCGGTCGACACGCGTGCGTACAGCGCCCGGCGCAGCACCTCCGCCATGCGGGGATCGTGCTTGAGAGCGGCGGCCGGGCGGGTGTCGGTGGCGGTGACCGGCCGGCGGGCGATCTCGTCCTGGAGCGTGGACTGCCGTACGCCGGTCTCGCCCAGCGCGGGCAGCACCTGGGAGATGTACGAGAGGAAGGTCCGGTTGGGCCCGAGGACGAGGAGCCCGCCGCGCCGCATCCGCTGCGGGTGGGTGTACAGCAGATAGGCGGCCCGGTGCAGCCCCACGGCGGTCTTGCCGGTCCCGGGAGCGCCCTGGAGGCACACGGAGACGGCGAGGTCGCCGCGTACGAGGTCGTCCTGTTCGGGCTGGATGGTCGCGGCGATGTCCCGCATGGGTCCGACGCGGGGCCGTTCGATCTCCCGGGTGACGATGTCGCTGACCTGCGGCGGCCCGCCGTCCCGGAGATGCTCGTCCTCCAGTCCCGTGAGATCGGCGGAGTCCCCCTTGCTCCCCGGCGCCCAGCCGAACCGCCGGCGCACGGCCACCCCCTGCGGATCGTGGGCGCCGGCCTGGTAGAAGGCGCGGGAGACGGGCGCTCGCCAGTCGACGACCAGGGGCGGAGCGGCGGGGTGCTCGGTGATCCGCAGCCGGCCCAGGTGATACGCCTGTCCGGCGTGCTCGCCCGCGTCGAACTCCAACTTCCCGAAGAACAGCGGCCCTTCGGGCAGCTCCCGCATCTCCTTGGCCCGGCTGCGCAGCTGATACCCGAGCACTTCGGCATCGGCCCCGGAGGCGGAGACGTCCTCCCCGACGACGACCTGCTCCTGAGCCCCGTCGACCATGGCGGCGAGGGCCGAGCGGCAGCGGTCGTGGTGGGCGCGCTCGCGGCGGAGTGCGTCTTTCAGGGCGGGGGCGGCTGACGTCATGGGGACGAGCGTACGCGAGAATATGTAACTCGGTTACATTTTTTACCGAGCCTCACTCAGCTGAGCCACACCTCAGGCGAGCCACGTCTCAGGTGAGCCACGTCAGACCACTCGCCAACACCCCGAACGCCCGCTCGGCCGCGGTCACCGCATCCGCCCGCACGTCCTCGATCCGCTCCCCCGCGGCGATCCGCTGCCAGTTCTCCAGGGCGAGGATCCGCCGCACCGCGATGATCTGCCCCGCCGCCAGCCGGGCGTCGAGGTCACCCCCGAGCACCTCGGCGAGCGCGGCCTCCTGCCGTTCCAGGTGCCCGTGCGCCCGGGCGACGAGGGCGGGGGTGCCGTAGAGCAGCGAGTGGAAGGCGAGCACATCGGGGTGATCGCTGAGCCCGGTGGCGGGATCGTCCCGCTCCAGCCCGTCCAGGAAATGCCGCCGCAGGGCGACCAGAGGCGCCTCGTCCGACCCGGCCACGACCCGCGTGGCCTCGTCCTCGTGATCGGCGATCCGGTGGAGGACGAGGTCCTCCTTCGCCGGGAAGTACCGGAACAGGGTCGGTTTGGAGATCTCGGCGGCAGCGGCGATCTCGGCCACGGAGACGGCGTCGTACCCCTTCTCCAGGAAGAGCCGGATGGCGATCTCGGAGACGGTCTCGTACATCCGCTGCTTCTTGCGCTGGCGCAGGCCGGGGGCGGTCATGGGGTGAGCCTACGCACCGGGTCCGGGGAGTCAGGACGCCTTGAGGGAGGCGGGTGCCTTCGGTACGACACGCCTGCGCAGCCCCAGGGAGCCCGTGGCGGCGGACAGGGTCATCTCGTAGGCGGCCACGGCCCGCCGGACGTTCGGGGTGCTCAGCGCGGCTCCCGTCGTCATCCGGTCCAGGTCGACGTAGGCCGAGCGGATCTGCTCGATCCAGCGGTACACGCGCCAGTCGCGCTCCCAGCCCACGACGCGGTCGGAAGGAAGCTTCCTGCTCCAGCGGTGGAACATGCGTACACGCATCTCCGTGCGGGTCGGCGTCAGATGGAGATGGCGCACCAGGTCGTAGAGGGGGTCGCCGATCATCCCCATCTCCCAGTCGATGATCGTCAGCCCGCCCTGACGCCCGGCACGCACCAGATTCCAGGGGTTGAGGTCACCGTGCAGCAGGACGGGGGCCCGTTCGGTCACCTCGTAGCGGCCCAGGATGTGCCGGAGCAGGGCGCCGTCCGGCAGGCCGCGGTGGTCGGCGGCCCGCAGGGTCTCGGCGGGCAATGCGGCGACGAAGTCGGCAAGCCGTTCGACCAGCCAGCGATAGAAGCCCCCGGCCGGCTCCTCGGACGGCAGGGACGAATGGTCCACCTCCGCGAGCGCGGCGAGCTCGTCGACCAGTTCGTCCGCCTCGGCGGGCAGCAGGCCGTCCACGGGGTGCTGGGGAGCCCGGCCCTCGGGACCCTCGTACGTGTGGATCGCGACATGACGCCCGCGGTCGTCGTAGCCCAGCGCCAGGATGCGCGGGGCACGCACCCGCACACCGGAGCTCTCGATCACCTGCAGGACGGCATGTTCGGGCAGGAGCCCCTGCTCTCGGCGCGGAGCCGCCGCGGTTTCGCGACGGACCACCACGGGGTGGTCGTGTTCCGCGAGCCGGACGACGGTGTTGAGATGAGCCGTGCCGCGGAAGACCCGGTCGGCCGGGGCGACTCCCTCCGCCGCCAGAGCGCTGCGCACCAGGTCGGACGAGAAGTCCTCCCGCTCGGGGACACGGCTGTCGCGGCGCCACCGGAACAGCGTGTCCGGCACCCTTCCGGCCTCCCTCGCCAGGCGCGCGGCCTGCCAGCGGAACAGGGCGTCCGCGATCTCCTTCTCGGGCGGGACCTCGGACATGCCGAGCAGGCCGGCGGCCCGTTGCAGCCCCTCGCCGATGTCCGCCGCCGCCGTCAGCAGCGGCCCGTCCCCGACCGAGTCCCCGAGAGACCTCGCGGCGCGGATCACGTCGTCGTACGCGGCATGGATCCGCTCGAAGTCCATGTAGTACGGGAGGTCCCGGCCGAGTCCGCTGACGGCCAGGGGCCGGGTACGCCGCATCTCGTCCGTCCACGCCTGGACGACCTCGTCCACCTGGGCCGCGGGATAGCGCATCCGCACCACGTGGCTGGCGAGACCGTGCAGCGGGTCACCGTACGACGCCGAGGTCCAGTCGACGCACGCCACCGAGAGCTTGGGGCCCTCCAGGACGGTGACGTTGGTGCGGGCGAGGTTGGTGAGCAGGAGGCCGTAGGGCCGGCGGGACATGGCGGGCACCTGCTCGGCGAACCGGACCAGCCCGTCACCCGGTACCCCGAGTACCGCGAACAGGCCACCGATCGCGGACTGGTTGGGGTCGAGCGTCCGACGCTTCGCCTGCCGCACGAGGGTGTCCAGATAGGCCCTGCTGTCCCTCTCGTTGCGCGACCACTCGGCGGGCAGCGCGGGCAGGGCCTCTTTGCGGACGAGCGTCAACTGCGCGAGAAACCGGGCCAGTACGCCGACGGTCAGGGAGTCGACGGGCTTGTCGGCCGGACAGGTCCGGGCCAGTTCACCAGCCGCCGTCCGGGGGGACGCCACCCGCACTCCCGTGGAGATCTCACGGATGTATCCGTTCCGAAGGAATGCCGTGAGAACGGCATTACGGACTTCGCCCCCGCGGTCAGGCCAAGCCCCGATCGCCACCCATGCTCCTGAAACGCTAGTTCTAAACATCGAAAGCGATGCGCATCCAAGAAAATTGATGCACACGATAGCGGCACGCGCTCGTCCGCACGGCCCGGATGCGTCCTTTGGGGGGAGACCTGTCGGCTATGTCAGAGACGTACCGGGCTTTTTAACGTCCCCGTGCCCGCTCCGTTACGTGGCCAGCAGCAGCCACGCCGAGTCGAACCACTCCTGCCAGGTCCGCAGGAGCACGGAACCGGTGGCGTCGGGGGTGCCCTCGTCATGGGCGAGCTCCGTCAGGGCGGACCCCGGCCCCAGGACATCGCAGGCGTCGATCTCGGTGCCGTCGTCCGTCAGGATCGTGCGCTCCACGACCTCGTACGGGCCCAGCAGGCCCTCCACACCCCGCCGCAAGTACAGCTTGTGGGTCGGCACGAGCGGCACCTCCCGGACCGCCACCTCCACGTCGGGCACCAGCCCGTCCGTCCTGAGGCTGCGCAGGGCGTCACGCAGCGAGGACGTGTGCCGTCGGATGATCTCTCTGGTCCGCGCCTGAAGGATCCGGTCCAGTTCCTTCACCTCGGCGTCGGAACGGTCCTTCGGCGCCCTGGCCCGCGGATAAGGGAGTTCGACCATGCCGGACGGCACCAGCAGGCGGAGGGCGATGCGGTCCGGGGTGGGGATCTGGCCCGTGCGGATCGCCTCGGCCTGCACCCGAATGTGGGCGTCGAGGCTTTCCGAGGTCAGCGTGAAGACGTCGAGTTCCACAATGCGACACTCAAAGGCACGGCGCACGAAAGGCCCCAGCCCTGTCCGGCCGGAAGGCACCCTCGGCTGTGTCGCCACGTGGACGGGCAGCGTCGCCCGGACCTGCGAGCCGCTGCCCTGTCGGGTCTCGATCCAGCCCTCGGACTCCAGCTCCCTCAGGGCGCGCTGGACCGTGTCGCGCGAGACGCCGTAGTCCTCGGCCAGTTGACGCTGTGGGGGAAGACGGGAACCCGGTGAGTACGTGCCGTCGGAGATCCGGGACCGCAGCGCCGCCAGGATCGCGGAACCCGTTTCGCGTCGTTCGCTCACCTCGCGACCGTACCTCCGCCCTCGGTCCCCAGGACCTTCAACACCTGTTCCATCGAGCTCACGACGACGTCGGCTCCCGCCTGCTTCAGCGTCCGTTCCTTGTGCTCATTGATCGCATAGCCCAGGAACGCCACCCTGGCCCGCTGTGCCGCCTGGAGGTCCGTGGCCGTGTCACCGATCATCAAGGTGGCCGAGGGCGCCGCCCCCATCGCCTTGACGGCCTGCTCCAGGCAGTGCGGGTTCGGTTTCATCAGGTCGAGGTTCGGGGTGCGGCCGTAGACGTGGGGAAAGCAGTCGGTGAGCCGGCGGCTCTCCACGTACGCCGTTGCCGCGGCGGCCGCGTTGTTGGTCGTGATCGCGAACCTGACTCCGTACGACCACCACGTCCTGATCAACGGATCCACGTACGGGGTGGGCAACGCCGTGGCGACCGCCGTCAGTTCGCGCCGGGTCAGCCACTCCTCCAGCTCCAGGACCAGGTCACTGCCCCGGCGTCGCTCATGAACGGCCCGCAGGGCGTCCTGCGGATCATTGCCGGATCGTTCCTGCTCGGTCAGCAGTCCGCCCATCCCCAACTGGTCGATCTTCTCCACCAGTTCCCCGGCTATCTGGTGCGCCGGATACCCCGCGAACAACTTGCAGATCGGCCCGTCCATGTCCCAGAGCACATACCGAGTGGAGGCGACCAGTGATGCGAGTCGTGCTGTCTCTGCTGTCACCGGTTCAGTGTGCGTCGTCTCAGGAGTCACTAGGAGAGTGTCAGGTCCGTCGTGATGGTTTCCCAGAGGGCGTCGAACCACTTCTGCGATTGCTCGACGAACGCGGCGTCCCGTTCACCCGCGCTCTTCTCGAAGGAGAACAGCAGCGACTCCGTGCCGAGGACGTCGTACATGTCGAGCATGCCGGTGTCGGTGGCCTCCTCCCGGCGCGCGACCATGTAGTAGGCGATCAGCGCCTCCACGCCGTTGAGAAGGTAGAGCTTCACCGGCGGAGTGAACGGCAGCGCCCGGAATCTCACCCTGACGTCGATCCCGTGGGAGGAGCGCAGGGAGCGGAGGTTGTGGCGCAGGACGTGGCCCTGGGCGTTGCGCATCTCCAGCCAGCGCTGGTGGACCGGGTTGTCGTCGTCGGGGGTCTCCACCGGGACCGGGAAGGCCAGGTTGATGTCCCGGGAGGGGAGGAGGATGCGGACGTCGATGGACTCGGGGTGGATACGGCCCTCGTGGATGAGGCGGACCGGCTCACTCAGGGCCACCATCAGCGTCTCCGCGGTGAGGCAGGCCGCGTCGATGCGGACCTGCGGCCCCGCGAACGCCTCGGCCAGGCGGGGCGCCAGGGCCACCATCGTCGGCTGCGGGCTCCCCTGGGTGACCGGCACCTCGGCGATCCGCGGCGGGCTCCCCTTGCTCACGTTGCTGAGCAACCCGTCCTCCTGCAGTGCGCGCAGTGCCTGACGGACCGCGCCCCGCTCCACCCCGAACTCCTCGGCGAGTTCGGCCTGGGTGGGGAGGCGGTCGCCGGCCTTGAGCTCACCCGTGCGGATGCGTTCCCGCAGGGTGTCGGCGATTTCCTGGGGCGAGAGCCTTCTGCTGCCGTTCACTGCCACGTTCTCCTGGGTCACGACCAAACGGTACAACTCCATTCCATCTGTGGGGAGTTGTTGCGAAGTTGTTTATCAAGTACCACCAAGTGGGGACAACATAGTCAGAGTTGGTTGCCAACTTGGTTGAGTTGGTGGAAGTTTTGCCTCCGCACTGCCTGCCTCGCCCGTTTCGCCCGCCCCGAAGCCTGAAGGGGGAACCACCATGCCGGCCCTCGCCCTCCTCTCCGCCGTCTTCGTCGTCGGCGTCGAGCAGACCCTGCAGTGGAAGTACGGAGCCAGCGGCATCATCGGGATGCTCCTGCTCACCATCGGCATCAAGGCCAAGAACCCGGCGATCAGCTCGACCGGGGCCGTGGTGCTCGCCCTGCTGGTCGCGGGACCCGCCCTATGACCCGAGCACACCCGGATCCGCCCCTGTGGGAGACCTCAGCCTGTGAGCGCGAGCTCCGAACTGATGGTCTCCCACAGTGCGTTGAACCACAGATGGGACTGCTCCACGAAGGTCGTGTCCCGCAGCCCCGCGCCCTGTTCGAAGGCGAACAGCATCGACTGGGTGCCCTCGGAGTCGTACAACTCCAGGTGCTCGTCGTCGATCTCCTCCTTGCGGCGGGTCAGCGTGTAGTACGCGAAGAGCGCCTCCATGCCGTTGAGCAGGTACAGCTTCACCGGGGGCGTGAAGGGCAGCGCGCGGAAGGAGACGTGGACGTCGATGCCGTGCGTGGCCCGCAGGGCCAGCAGGTTGTGCTGGAGGACCTGGCCCTGTGCGTTGCGGTGGGCCAGCCAGCGCTCGTGGACCGGGTCGTCGTCGCCGCGGCCGTCGACCGGCACCGGGAAGGCGAGGTCGATGTCCCGGCCGGGGAGCAGGACGCGGACGTCGACCTTGGCCGGATTCAGCCGTCCGGCGTGGATCTGGCGCAGCCCCTCGCCGATGGCGAGGTTGAGGGACACCGACGTCAGGCACAGGGCGTCTATCTCGACGTGCGGGGCCGCGAAGGCGGCGGCGATACGGGGGCCGAGGGTGACCATCGTGGGCTGCGGCGCCGCCCCGGGGCCGGCGGCCGTCCTGCTCAGCCCCAGGTCGGGGGCGACGGTGGCCGGGCTTCCCTTGGAGACGTTGGTGAGCAGGTGTTCGGTCTGCAGCAGGTGGAGCGCCTGCCGTACGACCCCGCGCTCGACGCCGAACTCGTCGGCCAGCCGTGCCTGTGTGGGCATGCGCTGACCTGCTCGCAGCGTGCCGGACCGGATCCGGGCGCGGAGCTCGTCGGCCACCTCGCGATGTGACTTCTGTGGCCGCTGCGACCTCTTCCGTCCATTGACGGAGGCGTGTTTCGGGTCCACGACCAAACCCTACAACTTCCCGCCATCTTTGGGCAGTTCACTGGAAGGTGGTTATGAGCCGCTTCCAAGCGGAGATAAGTACAGTGAAGTTGGTCGCCAACTTGGTCAACCTTAAGGAACATGGTCAAAAGTTCTCAAGGTTGGCCACTCGGCGATCGACAGGGGCCACCGTCCCGCAGAGGGACCGTCCCGAAGGGGGGACCGTCATGCCGTTCATCGCCGTCGCCATCGCCGCTCTCGCCGTCGGCTTCGAAGCGCTCGTCCAGTGGAAGTGGGGCGCGATGGGCATCATCGCGTTCCTCGCCCTGACCATCGGCGTCAAGTCGAAGAACGTCGCGATCGGCGGCATCGGAGCGGTCGTCCTCGTGATGCTGCTCGCCCAGTCAGGCTGACGCCGTCCGGATGACGCCCGCCCCGTCGGGCCCAGGATCCGGCTGATCGGGCTCCCTTCCGGAGGGGAGCCGGGAGCCCGGTCGGTCTGCACAGCCACAACTGAACACCGACAACTGAAGAGCCTCACCAGCACAGTCACAACTGAAGAGCACAGCTACGGATGAACAGTCAGCCGTCGTCGACAGGAGGGAGCCTCAGAACATGTCCGGGCACCAAGGCCGCCTGGACATACGCAGCAGGGCGTCGGCCACCCGGCCGGCGCCCGCTCGTTCTTCCCGCACCCGCCCCAGCGCCGCGAGCCGCACCGCCGACTCGTCGCCGAGCCACAGCGCCGCCAACTCCCCTATGTCCAGGGTGAGATCGGCGTCCGCTGCGGTCGTCGTACAGGACGCCCCGGCCGGCGAGGCCTCCAGCCGGTAGCGACCGCCGGCCAGACCGGACCCGTCCACGACCTCCAGCACCAGCGCGCCCTCGCCCTCGTACGTCCGCGCCTCCAGGGCCCGTACGACATCCAGGATCCGCACCCACATCCAGTCCGCCTGGGTGGTGATCGCGGCCGCGCGCGGGTCCGGGAGCAGGTGCGGGAGCAGGTCGTCGGGGGCGCGGGCGCCGCTCCTGACCCGGGTGACCCAGTCGATCGAGCAGAGGTAGTGCCACAGGGCGCGCTCGGCGGCCGGGGTCGTGGTGAGCAGGCTGCGCACGCTCGCCGTGTTCAACGGCTGCTTGGCATCCCCCCACTTGTCGTCCACCTCGTACATCAGCAGCCCTTCGACCGCGCCGTCGCCCGCGCGGTACACCGCGAAGAACGGCTCGGTCCACTTCGGGTCGAAGCGTACGGCGCCGGTGGCCGTCCGCCACCACCAGTCGCCGCGGCTGACGGCACCCGGGGTGGCGCGGCGCATCCGGTCGTGCAGTTCGGGGCCGAGCTTGCGGACCTCGTCCGGGCCCACCAGCTCGATACGGCTCCCGCCCTCCAGCCGCGGGCCGCGCCCGTCGAGGCCGGTGCGCTGGACGTCGACGGTCCACTCGGCGGCCGAGGTGGCGGGGCCGAAGCCGTAGCGGCCGTAGATCCGGTACTCGGCGGCGATGAGGGTGGCCACGACGTCGCCGCGGTCCTTCGCGGCGGCGAGATCCTGATTCATCATGCGGGTGAGCAGGCCGCGTCTGCGGTGCGGGGCGCTGACGGTGACGGCGGTGATCGCGTCGGCCGGTACGAGGGCTCCGCCGACCGCCGTGACCTCCTGCGCGAACGACCGGAAGGTCGCCACGCAGCGGTCCCCCTCGAAGGCCCCGACGAACCGCCCCGGCTCGAACTGGCTCCGGCGCGCCTCCAGCTCCGCCTCCGACACGACGGGCTCCCGCAGGAACCCGGCGTGCACGGCCCGCAGCCACTCGGGATACTCGGCCTCGGTGACCGGACGGACGTCTATGTCGGCGGGGGCGCTCATGGGGCCACGGTAGGCGGACCCAGCGGAGGTGTCGCGCGGTTTTCAGCGCCCCCGGACCGCAGCGCGGCCAGGTCAGGTCAGGTCAGGTCAGGTCAGGTCAGGTCAGGTCAGGTCAGGTCAGGTCAGGTCAGGTCAGGTCAGGTCAGGTCAGCAGATCCTCCACCTGCGCCTCCCCCTCCCGGTACCGCCGGGTGATCTCCCCGCTGCACTCGTCCGCCGTCCGCTGCAGCCGTTGGCGCCGGCCGGACACCTGCTGCTCGTACCGCACCAGTCGGCCCATCGCCGTGTTCAGCTCCAGGTCGGTGCGGGCCCCCAGGTCGGAGAGCTCGACCTCGGCGAGCATCTCGGCGGCCAGCAGGCGGTACTCCTCGCTGAGCGGGGTGCCCAGCCTGACGTGGCGGGCCGAGGAGCGGTGGCGGGCCGGGGCGTCGGCGAGGATCTCCGGGAGCCGCTCGACGACGGAGGCCTCCGGGAGCCGCTCGGGCACCGGGCCCGACGGGGACCGGCGGTGCAGTTCCGCGCGGAGGATGTCGATACGGCCCTGCAGCAGCCGCCGTACGTAACTGAGGTCGGCCTCGTCCCGCTGGGCGTCCCTGCACAGGGTGCGCAGTTCGGGCAGGCTCAGCGTGGCGAGATCGTGCTCGGGTGGATCGGGCGGCAGCAGCGGGCTGTCCGTGCGCTGCGCGGGCGGCCGGAGTGCCTCCGGTTCCGCCCCGCGGACAACGCGGACGGGCCCGGAATGCTGCCCCGTGATCGGTGTGCTCATGCGCCTCAACCGTCCCCTCGACCGGCGTGTGGAAGCATCGTGCCACCCCAAGTGGCCGCTATGTGACCGAGTGCCCCCGAACGGCCCCCAACGGCCCCAGATGGGGGGTTAAGGATCAAATACCAGCCCGAACGCGGGTCCTTCCCGCGGGACCGGCATGATGGTCACATGCGTGCAGTGGTACAGCGGGTGGACGGCGCGAGCGTCGTCGTGGACGGGGAGACGGTCGGGGAGATCAGCGGCGAGGGCCTGTGCGTCCTCGTCGGGGTGACCCACGAGGACACCAAGGAGAAGGCGGCCCAACTCGCCCGCAAGCTCTGGTCGCTGCGGATGCTGCACGACGAGAAGTCGTGCAGCGACATCGACGCCCCGCTCCTGGTGATCAGCCAGTTCACCCTGTACGGAGACGCCCGCAAGGGCCGCCGCCCCACCTGGAACGCCGCCGCCCCCGGCGACGTCGCCGAGCCCCTCGTCGACGAGGTCGTCGCCCAGCTGCGCGCCCTGGGCGCGACGGTGGCCACCGGCCGCTTCGGCGCCCGGATGCGGGTGTCCCTCACCAATGACGGCCCGTTCACGGTCCTGTTGGAGATGTGACGTTCACGGGCCGCCGGCGACGCGCCCCTTCACGGTCCGGTCGGCGGCACGCGCAGCAGCTCCCGGCAGTCCCGGGCCACGGCGGCCATGCCGAGCTCCTCGGCCGTGGTGAGCGCGATGCGGGCGAGACCGTCGGCCGCGGCGCGCACCCCGGGACTGGCGGACCGCAGCCGCGCGCGGGCCTCGTCGAGGCGCAGACGTGCCATCTGCGCCGGAGAGTGCCGGGCCGTCCGTACCGCTTGCCGCAGATGCAACAGGGAAGCCAGGGGGCGGGCTAGGCGCTCGCCCCCTGGCTGTGGCTGACGCCGGACGAGGGCGGGGGTGACCCCGTCGTACCGTCCTGCCTCCTACGGCTCGACGACGACTTCCTGGGCCGCGGCCGTGGTGTCGGCGATGAGCCGCGCGTCCAGGGGGACGTTCCGCTTGACCAGGGCGAGCGCGACCGGGCCGAGCTCGTGGTGCCGTACGGACGTCGTCACGAAACCGATCTTGCGGCCCTCGGGCCCCTCGTCCGCGAGCCGGATGTCGGCGCCGGCGGGCGGCAGATGGACCTCGCTGCCGTCCAGGTGCAGGAAGACCAGCCGCCGCGGGGGCTTGCCGAGGTTCTGGACGCGGGCGACGGTCTCCTGGCCGCGGTAGCAGCCCTTCTGCAGGTGCACCGCGCTGCCGATCCAGCCCAGCTCGTGCGGGATGGTGCGGTGGTCGGTCTCGAAGCCGAGCCGGGGACGGTGGTGCTCGACCCGCAGCGCCTCGTAGGCGAGCAGGCCGGCCGCGGGGCCGGACTTCTCCGCGAACGACTCCAGGTCCGCGCGGGGCAGGAACAGATCACGGCCGTACGGCGTCTCGCGTACGACTACCCCCTCCGGCACCTCGGCGATGGAACCGGCGGGGAGGTGGACGACCGCGAACTCGTCCGTGCGGTCGGCGACCTCGACCCGGTAGAAGAACTTCATCGACTCCAGGTACGCGATCAGCGCGCCCTGGGTGCCGGGTTCGACGTGCGCCCAGACGGTCGTGCCGTCGTCGACGAGGTACAGCGCGTGCTCGATGTGCCCGTGCGCGGAGAGGATCAGCGCCTCGGTGGCCTGGCCCGTGGGCAGGTCGCTGACGTGCTGGGTGAGCAGCAGGTGCAGCCAGCTGAGGCGGTCGTCGCCGGTCACCGTGACGACCCCGCGGTGGGAGAGGTCGACGAAGCCGGTGCCGTCGGCGAGGGCGCGCTGTTCGCGGAACAGGTCGCCGTAGTGCGCGGCCACGCCTTCGTCCACGCCCTCGGCGGGGACGGCGCCGGGCAGGGACAGCAGAGGGCTCTTCATATGCCTAAGCCTACGACTCGGTAGTTGAAGCCTTGAGAGAACAGTCCTTGCAGCGGCCGAAGATCGCGAAGTGCTTCATGTCGGTCTCGAAGCCGAACTCCTGCCGGAGCTTCGCGGTGAAGCCGGCGGCCACCTCGATGTCCGCCTCGATGACGTTCTGGCAGTCGCGGCACACCAGGTGGATGTGGTGGTGGCGGTCGGCCAGGTGGTACGTCGGCGCCCCGTGCCCGAGGTGGGCGTGGCTGACCAGACCGAGCTCCTCCAGGAGCTCCAGGGTCCGGTAGACCGTGGAAATGTTGACCCCCGACGCCGTCTTCTTCACTTCCGTGAGGATGTCGTCGGGGGTCGCGTGCTCCAGGGTGTCCACGGCTTCGAGGACAAGCTGGCGCTGCGGCGTCAGCCGGTAGCCGCGCTGCCTGAGGTCGCTCTTCCAGTCGGTGCTCACCACACCGGAAAGTCTAGGACTACTTGAAGAAAGCGATGCCGTCGTCCGGCATGTCGTCGGGCAGGTCCTTGGCCCAGCGCTCGACCTCCTCCGGGGTGACGACCTTCTTCAGGTGGGCGGACATGTAGGGGCGCAGCTCGACCTCGGGGGTCTGCTTCTCGCCGACCCACATGAGGTCGCTCTTGACGTAGCCGTAGAGGCGCTTGCCGCCGCTGTACGGGCCCGAGGCGGCCGTCCGCGCGACGGCGTCGGTGACCAGGTCGATCTGCGGCTTCTGGTCGGCCATCTCGCCGTACCAGATCTCGACGACGCCGTCGTCCCGGACCATCGTCACCTCGACCTTGCGGTCGGAGTCGATGCGCCAGAAGCCGTGCTCGGTCTCCAGCGGGCGGACCTTGTTGCCGTCGTTGTCCAGGACCCAGGTGTGGGAGCGGTACTCCAGGAAGTCCCGGCCGTCGTGGCCGAAGGTCACCTCCTGGCCGAAGTTGCACTTCTCCGAGCCCGGGAAGTCGTGCACGCCCGCGCCGGCCCAGTTGCCGAGCAGGAAGGCGAGCGGGACGAGGTCCTTGTGGAGGTCGGACGGGATCTCGATCATGAGTGGCGGTTCCTAGAGGGGGATCAGCGCTGGCCCTGGTACAGCTTCTTCACGGTCAGTCCGGCGAAGGCGAGAACGCCGACGCAGACCAGGACCAGCAGGGCTTCGAAGAAGATCTCCACGGGGTGCTCCTCGGATGAGCGGGGTGCGGTGCATGTACACGGGCCGGGCCCCAGCTTACGCGGCCGGGGCCCGGGGGACCGTGCGGGCCTCCTCACGCCAGCAGCTGGCTCTGCAGGGTCACCGTCTGCTGGAAGGGGACGGGGCCGGCGGTGCCCTTGCGGTCCTGGATCACCAGGGCGAGGACATCGCCGACGGCCAGGTAGGCGTGCCGGGTCTGCTCGGCGCCGTACGGCTTGGCCTCGGTGTAGACGACGTGCGTGACGTCCTCGATCTGCGCCTTGCCCGGGAAGCGGTCGTCGGAGACCGAGTCGGCCGCGCCGCGCAGCTGGTAGCCGGGGCCGCCGTAGGGGGCGATCTGGCCGGTGAGCTCGTCGACGACGGTCGCGGTGTCGAACTGGAGCAGGTAGACACGGGTGCGGGTGCCGTCGGGGGTGGCCCAGCCGCGGGCCGCGATGTGCCGCAGCCCGTACTCGGTCAATTTCTGCGCCAGCTCCTCGCGGTCCTCCTTCTCCCCGAACGCCGTGAGGAAGTCCTTCGTCGGGAGCCAGCCGTCGGTGCCGCGCAGCGCCGCGTCCGCCGTCGCGCCCTTCGGTGCGGGGAGCACCAGCTTCCGCAGGCCCGCGTAGTGCGTCCCGGTCCTGTTCTCCTTGGCGAGCGGCCCGGGACTGCCCTTCGGCAGCGGCGGCTTCGTGAGCGTGGGATACACCCACCTCCCGTCCGACACGGTCCCGAGACCGGGGACGTCGGTCCGCTCCATCCCCGCGATCCCGTACGCCGTCCCGGCCCCCACGATCCCGAAGACGGCCACGGCGGCGGCCCAGCGCAGGGCGGTGCGCAGGAGGCGGCGGGACGTGGGGGGCCGCGGCGCGGTGAGCGGGGCCGGGGAGAACTCCGGTACCGCTATGGGCGCGGGCTCGGGAACGGACCCGGGCGTGGGCTCGGGCTCATCGGCCGAGTGGGACATGTCGGTCTCCGTCGGCTCCGGCCCCGAGGTCTCCGCCGGTCCCTTCGCCGGGTCCGTGCTCGTCCCGTGGCCGGTCTCTTCCGCCTGGTGGGTCATACCGCCTCCCCCGGCTCCTCGATACGGTCCAGCTGTTCGCGCAGGAACATGGTGATGCCTGTTTTCTGGAGGGGTTTGGCGCTGGTCGCGGTGAGGGTGACCAGGACGTTGCCCTGCGCGGCGACGCAGTACATGGACTCGAGGGCGTTCTTGCCGTCCTTCTCGTCCACCGGCGGCAGGTAGCACGCGGCGTCCTTGTGGCCCTCGATCTTCGGGCCCTCGTCGAAGACCCCCAGCGAGTCGAAGAAGGTCTGCTGGGAGCGGGCGAGGTCGCGGACCGCCGCCGTGCTCCCCATGCGGGCCAGCTGGACGGACAGCACGGAGGCCTGGTCCGTGTAGACGGAGGACAGCTCCTCGGTGCTGACGTAGCTGCGCATCGCGATCCCGGAGATGTGCTGCCTGTCGATCCGCTTCTCCAGCTCCCTGCGCTGGCTGCGCGGCAACCCGCTCAGCGGCTCCTTCGCCAGCGCGGTCGCCCGCGCGCCGCTGAGCTGCGCGTCGTACCCGAACTCCCCGATGTCCGGCCCCCGGCTCCATCCGTCGGACCCGTACGGCACGAGCAACCCGCCCAGTCCCTGCGCGGACGCGGCCTTCGCCTCCCCGGCCCCGGCCCCCTTCGGGAACGTCCACACCGGCGCGCCGGCGTCGCGGTCCGCGCCGTTCACGGTGACGACCGTGCAGCCGACCCCCGCCACGACGGCCCCGGCCGCCACGACCGACACGGCGATCGCGGCGATACGGCCGCGGCGACCACTGCGACCGGCAGGGACCGGCTCCGGCACGGCCCCCGCACTCACCACGCCCTCGGCGCTCACCACGTCCTCGGCACTCGCCGCGTCCTCGACGCTGACCGCGCTGTCGGCGTTTTCGGCGTTCTCGGCGTTCTCGCTCACAGCCGCTCCATCTGCCGCTCGGCCAGGTCCATGATCGTCTTCTTGGGGACCGGCTTGGTGTCGTAGACCCAGACGTCGACCACGATGTCGCCCCGCCACGCGTGCGCCTCCGCGTAGTACTGCGGCAGATAGCCGGGCTTGGTGTCCGGCTTGTCGTGGACGTACACCATGCCGTTCTCCGTGCCGGGCAGGGTCCAGCTCCGGGTGGCGGACTCGTCGGCCGCCCAGTACTGGTCGCCCGACGTGACGTCCGAGGCGGCGAGGGTCTCTTCCTGCCGGAACTGGGTCAGCCGGACCTCGAAGTCCGCCTGGCCCTTGGTCCACCCCACGGAGGCCGCCCTGCGGAACTCACCGCTGATGGCGTCGCCGAAGGCCTCGCCCGGCTTGACGTAGGTGTCCGCGTACGCGGGAAGGCTCAGCCAGCCGTCGACCGAGGACAGCCACGCGGCGGTCTTCGTCCCGGCCGGCTTCTTCAGCAGCAGCTTGCGCAGGTCGCCGTCCGTTTTGACTCGACGGTCCTGTGCGGCCGACAGCGGTTCCGGGGCCGGCTCCCTGGCCTGGGCGAGGGTCGGCTGGGAAAGGGAGGGCAGCTTCGTCGGCTCGCGGTCGGCCTGGATCAGGTATCCGGCGCAGCCTCCGGCGACGACGCCGAGTACGGCCGCGCCGGCGATCAACAGTGTCGTACGGCCCCGGCGGCGTGCGCCGGATCTCTCTTCGGGTACTTCCAACGGGTCCCCCACAGACAAGAAGCGCGCATTCCGTATGCGCGCTCCACAGGTGACTCCTGTTCAACACCCAGAGTTGTACGCACGGTTGATCACGATCCGGACACATCCGGAACGGCGCGACGGCACGAACGCTCAGGCCAGGAGCTGGCTCTGCAGGGCCAGGGTCTGCACGAAGGGCACGGTGTCGACGGTGGCCCCCTCGCGGGACTGGAGCACCACGGCCAGCACGTCCCCGGCGGACAGATAGGCCTGCCGGACGTGCTCGGCGCCGTAGGGCCGGGTCTCGTCGTACACGGAGCGGCGGATCTCGGCGATGCCGGACGCGTCGGGGAGATCCTCGTCGTGGACGGCCCGTTCGGCGCCGCGCACTCGGTGGCCCGGAGCGCCCTGGCGTGCCAGGTGCTGGTGGAACAGGTCGTCCGCGACCGCGGCCGTGCCGAAGCGGAGCAGGTAGACACGGGTGTGCGTACCGTCCTCGGTGGTCCAGCCGCGTGCCGCGACATGCCGCAGCCCGGTGTCGACGAGCGTCTGCCGGAGGGCCGCCCGGTCCGGCTCGGCGTACTCCGCCAGGAAGTCGTCGGTCGCCAGCCATCCCCCGGTGCCGCGCAGCGCCCGGTCCTCCACGGCGCCCTCCGGCGCGGGCAGCACCAGGGCCCGCAGATCCGCGTGATGGGCGCCCGGGTCGTCCTCGTCGGCGAACGGGGCTGGACTGTCGGCGGGCAGCGGCGCACCGCTCAGACGCGGGTACTCCCACAGGCGCTCCGTCGGCGCCGCGAGCCCGGGCACGTTTTCCCGGTCCAGGCGGGTGATGCCGTACGCGGTGGCGGTCCCTCCCACGGCGAAGACGGCCACGACGGCGATCCAGCGCAGGGCGGACACGGCCCTCGTTCCCCTCACAGCCGCTCCATCTGTCGCTCGGCCAGATCCATGATCGTCCCCATGGGGACCGGGTCGTCGCCGTAGACCCAGATGTGCAGGGAGAGGTCGCCGCGCGACGCGTGCGCCTCAGCACTGAGACCGGGGGCGACGGCGGACTCGCTGGACGGCTCCGGGTGGACGTACGCCTTGCCCCCGCCGGTGCCGGGTATCGGCCGGCTCTCCACGTCCAGGTCCTCCTGCGCCCAGAAGCGGGTGCTCTCGCTGTCGTCCTCGGGCGCCGCCGGGACCTCTTTCTGGCCGAACTGGACCAGGCAGATCTCCACCTCGTGGTCGCCCGTGTCCCAGCCGGTCACCGCCGCCCGCAGGAACTCCTGCTCTTCGAGGTAGGTCGCGCCGGCCTCGGGGTGCTCCCACGTGGCGGCGTAGTCCTCCAGGTACAACCAGCCCTGGGTCGCCACCCAGTCCGGTGTGGTCGCCCCGGCCGGCTTCGTCAGCAGCAGCTCCCGCAGATCGCCGTCGTTCCTGACCTTGCGGTCCTGCTCGGCGCTGAGCGGCTGCGGCTGGGGCCCGCGGGCCCGCGGGAGTTCCGGCTGGACGAGCAGGGGCAGCCTCGGCTCCCGGGCCGCCTGGACCAGGTATCCGGCGCATGTCCCGGCGACGACACCCAGTACGGCCGCGGCGGCGGCCATCCGTCTCTTCGGGTCCTTCACGTACGTCTCCCACAGGGCGTGTACCGCGCACTCCGCGTGCGCGCCGCACAGGAGACCGCCGGTCGGCGGCCGAGGTTGCGGCGGGGCCGATCACGATCAGGACACGCCGACCGTGGCGCCGGAGGCCGGTCGGTGGTGGTGGTCGTCGCGGTGGTCCGGCCGTCCTCGCACTACGCTGCCCGCATGGCGAAGAAGCTCGTGATCAAGGTGACCGCCGGGGCCGACGCCCCCGAGCGCTGTTCGCAGGCGTTCACCGTGGCGGCGGTGGCCGTGGCCAGTGGGGTGGACGTCTCGCTGTGGCTGACCGGGGAGTCGGCGTGGTTCGCGCTGCCGGGGCGGGCCGCGGAGTTCGAGCTGCCGCACGCGGCCCCGCTGCCCGACCTGCTGGACTCGATCCTCGCGGGCGGGCGGCTCACGCTGTGCACCCAGTGCGCGGCCCGCCGGGACATCACGGAGCAGGACGTCATCGAGGGCGTACGGATCGCGGGCGCGCAGGTGTTCGTGCAGGAGGCCCTGGCGGACGGGACGCAGGCGCTCGTCTACTGAGCCGGCCCGCGCCGGGCGGACCGGCGGCCTGTCACAGGTGGTCGACAATTCAAGGAACGCCCCGCCCGGCGGGGTTAGTCTCACGCTCGACGGCCACCCGTCCGTTGTCGACACCACCGCCGCTCTGGGGGATCCAACCGCATGCGCGCCCTGCGAATACTTCTGATCACCGCCGTGATTCTCGGCGGGCTGTTCGTCGCCGCCGACCGTCTGGCGGTCCACTTCGCGGAGGGCGAGGTCGCGGACCGGCTGAAGACGCAGGAGGGGCTGACCACGACGCCGAGCGTGGACATCAAGGGGTTCCCGTTCCTGACCCAGGTGGCCGGGGGTGAGCTCGACGACGTCGAGGTCGGGATGAAGGACTACGCCGCGGACACCGGCACCAGCGGCGGCACGATCCGCATCGACGACCTGAACGCCGCCATGAAGGGCGTGGCCTTCTCCGGCGACTACAGCTCCGCCACCGCCTCCACCGCCGCCGGCTCGGCGACCATCGCCTACGACCAGCTGCTGAAGGCGGCCGGGTCCCAGGAGGCCCAGCTCCCGCTGGGCGTCACCGCCAAGGTCGTCGGACTCTCCGACGGCGGGAACGGCAAGATCAAGGTCGACATCAAGTTCAGCGCCCTGGAGAAGCCCGTCTCCGTGCTCAGCACCGTCTCGGTCGTCGACGGCGACACCGTCCGGGTGCACGCCGACTCGATCCCCAGCTTCGGGAACATCACCCTCGCCGACTCCGACTTCCGTTCGGTCGCCGACTTCGACCAGAAGATCGAGGGTCTGCCCGGCGGCATCAAGCTCGACAGGGTCGAAGCGGGTGCGAACGGTGTGGAGATCGCGGTGACGGGTTCGGACGTCAAGCTCGCCGGGTAGGACGAGCCTCGGACCGGACCACGGCTCGTCCGACAGGCGAGACGGTGACGTCCGTACCGTAGATGTGATGACGGCTACAGCCGCCCGGGAACCGTGGGAGCACGGTCCGGGCGGCTTTTTGGTCCCACATCTCGGACGATCGCATCTCAGCATGCGACACACCGGTGACATGCCGGTATGTCCGTCCCTACGATCGACCACATGAAGCGACAGGCGGATCTCACGAAGCGGCGGGCAGTAGACCTGTGCCGCGTCGCCGCCATGCTCTGTCGCCCCTTCTGAGCGGACGGCACCGCCTCCGCATCCCCCGCCCTGGCGTCCCAGGGCATCCGTGCGCCCCGCGCACCCTTCCGCACGCCCCGCCGCAACTGCCCCGGAGGAGAAAGAGCATGAGCCGCAGCGACGTCCTGGTCGACGCCGACTGGGTCGAGGCCAACCTCGACAACCCGAACATCGCGATCGTGGAGGTGGACGAGGACACGTCCGCCTACGAGAAGAACCACATCCGCAATGCCATTCGGATCGACTGGACCAAGGACCTGCAGGACCCGGTCCGCCGCGACTTCGTCGACCAGGAGGGCTTCGAGAAGCTCCTGTCCGCGAAGGGCATCGCCAACGACACCCTGGTGATCCTCTACGGCGGCAACAACAACTGGTTCGCCTCCTACGCCTACTGGTACTTCAAGCTCTACGGCCACGAGAACGTCAAGCTCCTCGACGGCGGCCGCAAGAAGTGGGAGCTGGACGCCCGCGAGCTGGTCGAGGAGGTGCCCGAGCGCCCGACGACCGACTACAAGGCCAAGGCCCAGGACACGTCCATCCGCGCCTTCCGTGACGACGTCGTGGCGGCCATCGGCTCGCAGAACCTCGTCGACGTGCGGTCGCCCGACGAGTTCTCCGGCAAGCTGCTCGCCCCCGCCCACCTGCCGCAGGAGCAGTCGCAGCGCCCGGGCCACGTCCCGTCCGCGCGCAACATCCCCTGGTCGAAGAACGCCAACGACGACGGCACCTTCAAGTCGGACGAGGAGCTCAAGGAGCTCTACGCCGACGAGCAGGTCGACCTCGCCAAGGACACCATCGCGTACTGCCGTATCGGTGAGCGCTCGGCCCTGACCTGGTTCGTGCTGCACGAGCTGCTCGGTGTCGAGAACGTCAAGAACTACGACGGCTCCTGGACCGAGTACGGCTCCCTGGTCGGCGTTCCGATCGAGCTCGGCGCCAACAAGTAAGACACCCGTCCAACCCGACCGGCCTTCCTTCCGGTCAGACCCCTCTTTGGAGAAAGACATGTGCGGAGCGAAGGCCGGCGGCCCGGACGCCTCGACGATCAAGCCCGGTGAGACCACGATCCAGGGTCAGGTGACGCGTGACGGCGAGCCTGTGGTGGGCTACGTCCGCCTCCTGGACTCGACCGGCGAGTTCACGGCGGAGGTCCCGACCTCCGCGACGGGCCAGTTCCGCTTCTACGCGGCCGAGGGCACCTGGACCGTCCGCGCCCTGGTCCCCGGCGGCACCGCCGACCGTACGGTCGTCGCCCAGCAGGGCGGCCTGTCCGAGGTAGCGATCGCCGTCTGAGGCGCTTGAGCAGGGGAAGGGCCGTACCCCCGGGGTACGGCCCTTCGGCCTGTCCGGGCCTACGCTGGAACCATGTTGGCGCGACGACGGCGTGTCTACTTCGCCATGATGGGCACCTGCATCGGACTGTTCGTCCTGGCCTGGGGGGTCGTGCGGCTCTGGTCGATCCCGATGGCCGTGGGGATGTGCGTGGTCGCCATGGTGATCCCGCCGCTGGCCGCGATGGTCGCCAACCGGCGCGGCCCCGACGACCGCTGGTGGGACGACCCCTCCGGCGACCCCAAGTCCGACGAGTGGTGGGACGAACTGGACGGGAAGAAGCGGCGGCAGTAGGAAGGCGGGCATGTCTTCCTCCGCGCGGCTGTCCACCGTCGTCCTCGACGCCCATGACGCCCACGAGCTCGCCGCGTTCTACCAGCGCCTCCTCGGGTACGTGATGCGCGCCGAGGAGCCGCACTGGGTCCTCATCGGACCGCCGCCCGGCACCGGGGGCACGTCCCTGGCCTTCCAGACCGAGCCCGCGTACGTGCCGCCGGTCTGGCCCGGCCGAGAGCCCGGCGAGCAGCAGATGATGCTGCACCTGGACATCCAGGTGGACGATCTGGAGGCCGAGACCGCGCGGGCGGTGGCGCTGGGAGCGCGGTCGGCCGAGTACCAGCCGCAGGACGACGTGCGGGTGCTCCACGACCCGTCCGGGCACCCCTTCTGCCTCTGGGTCGAGACGCCTAGCTGATCGCCCGGCCCAGCACGTACACCGCAGGCGCCGCCGCGGCCAGGGGCAGGGCCACTCCTGCCGTGAAGTGCACGAAGCGGGACGGGTAGTCGTAGCTCGCGACCCGGTGGCCGATCAGCGCGCACACCGCCGCGCCCGCGCCGAGCAGGGCGCCCTTCGCGCCGAGGTCCGTCATCCCGCCGACGGCGATGCCCGCGCCCGCCGCGGCGAGCACCGCGACGACCACGGAGGCCGGGGTGGGCAGGGGCAGCGCGCGGGCCAGGACCGCGACGGCCACCGCGGCCGCACCGACCGTGACCGCGTCCGGGTCCGCCGCGAGGTGGCCGGTCGCGACGATCGCCAGGGCCGCCGAGGCGACGGTCGCCATCAGGCCGTACATGCGCTCGTCGGGGTCCGCGTGCGAGCGGAGCTGCATCACGAGGCTGAGCAGGACCCAGACGCCGAGGGTGCCGAGGATCGCCGCGGGCGCGTTCTCCCGGCCGGCCGTCAGCAGGGCCGCGTCCGCGACCAGCGCGCCGAGGAACGCCAGCGCGATGCCCTGGCGGGCCGGCCACATGCCGTTGAGCCGGAACCAGCCGGCCGCGGTGACGGCCTGGAGGACGACGAGGGGCACGAGCAGGGCGTACGACCCGACGGCCGCGGCGCCGGAGAGCAGCAGGCCGAGCAGCGCGGTGAGCGCGGCGGGCTGGATGCCGGGCTCGATGATCGGGGACCGGCCTTCGAGCCGGGCGCGCTGGGCGTCGGTCACCCGGGCGTTCCCGGCGAGGGTCGCGGGGCCGTAGCCGGCGGAGGCGTCACCCG
>NZ_RSAJ01000779.1 GCF_003933965.1 Streptomyces sp. RP5T | reverse complement strand
CCCCTCGAAGGCCCGCCTGCGCGCCTGGGCCACCCGCGCCCCGCTGCTCCCCGCCCTGATCTTCATGATCGCGGTCACCCAACTGCCCTTCGTGGCCACGGTGGTGATCTCGTTCTTCGACTGGAACTCCCTCTATCCGAAGGCCCGCCACTTCACCGGTGTCGACAACTACCAGGAGGTCCTCACCGACGCGGACCTGCGCCACTCGGTGTGGACGACGATCCTGCTGACAGTGACGGTGGTCCTGGTCAGCCTGGTCCTCGGACTGCTCCTGGCCCTGCTCCTCGACCGGCGCTTCAAGGGCCGGGGCGTGGTCCGCACCCTGCTGATCGCCCCCTTCCTGGTGGTCCCGGTGGCGGCCGCCCTGCTCTGGAAACATGTGCTCTACAACCCTGAATACGGCCTGCTCAATGGGTTGTTGCACTATGTGGGCGGTCCCCAGCCCGACTGGATCTCCAACACCCCGCTGCTCGCGGTCGAGGCGTCCCTCGTCTGGCAGTGGACGCCGTTCATGATGCTCATCCTGCTGGCCGGCCTCCAGAGCCGCGACCAGCAGCAGATGGAGGCCGCCCGGGTGGACGGCGCGAGCGACTGGCAGATCTTCCTCCACCTCACGCTCCCGCATCTGCGCCGCTATCTCGAACTCGGCGCCCTGCTGGGCTCGATCTACATCGTCCAGAACTTCGACGCGGTCTTCACCATCACCTCCGGCGGCCTCGGGACCGCCAACCTGCCCTACACCGTCTACCAGAGCTTCTACCAGGCCCACGAGAACGGCCTCGCCTCGGCCGCCGGCGTCCTGGTCGTCATCGGCTCGATCATCATCGCGACCTTCGCCCTGCGCGTGGTGTCGTCCCTGTTCCGTGAGGAGGCCGGCCGCGCATGAGCAGCCAGATCGCCGTGAAACGCAAGGGACTCGGTCTGGGCCTGGTGGCCTGGCTGCTGGGGATCGTCTTCTTCCTGCCGATCGCCTGGATGGCCCTGACGTCCTTCCACTCGGAGACGGACGCGGCCACCAACCCGCCCTCCTTCGGCGCCGCCCTCACCCTGGACGGCTACCGCGAGTTCTTCGGCACGGGCGGCGGCGCGAGCCCCTGGCCCGCGCTGATCAACTCGACCGTCGCCTCGCTGGCCTCGACCCTCCTCGTCCTGCTCCTGGCCCTCCCGGCGGCGTACGCGCTGTCGATCCGGCCGGTCAAGAAGTGGACGGACGTCCTGTTCTTCTTCCTGTCGACGAAGATGCTCCCGGTGGTGGCGGGCCTGCTGCCCATCTACCTGTTCGCGAAGAACACGGGCATGCTCGACAACATCTGGCTGCTGGTCGTCCTCTACACCTCGATGAACCTGCCGATCGCGGTCTGGATGATGCAGTCCTTCCTCGCCGAGGTCCCGGTGGCGGTGATCGAGGCCGCGCGCGTGGACGGCGCCCGGCTGCCGACCGTCCTCGCGCGCGTGGTCGCCCCCATCGCCCTGCCGGGCATCGCCGCAACGGCCCTGATCTGCTTCATCTTCAGCTGGAACGAACTGCTCTTCGCGCGGGTGCTCACCGGCGTGGTCGCCGAGACCGCCCCCGTCTTCCTGACCGGCTTCATCACCAGCCAGGGCCTGTTCCTGGCGAAGGTGTGCGCCGCGTCGCTCGTCATCTCCCTGCCGGTGCTCGCCGCGGGGTTCGCCGCCCAGGACAAACTGGTCCAGGGCCTGTCGCTGGGAGCCGTGAAATGAAGGCCGCCGTCATCGAGTCCGTGGGCCGTGCCGTCGTCACCGAGGTCCCCGACCCGACGCCAGGGCCGCGCGAGGTCGTCGTCGAGGTCGCCGCGTGCGGCCTGTGCGGCACCGACCTGCACATCCTCCAGGGCGAGTTCGCCCCCGAGCTGCCGATCGTGCCGGGCCACGAGTTCGCGGGCGAGGTGGTCGGGGTCGGCACCCGGGTCACCGAGCTGGCGGTCGGCGACCGGGTGGCCGTGGACCCCTCGCTCTACTGCCACGAGTGCCGGTACTGCCGTACGGGCCACAACAACCTCTGCGAGCGCTGGGCCGCGATCGGCGTGACCACGGCGGGAGGCGCGGCGCAGTTCGCCGTCGCGCCGGTCGCCAACTGCGTACGGCTGCCCGAGCACATCCTCACCCAGGACGCGGCGCTGGTGGAGCCGCTGTCCTGCGCGGTGCGGGGTTACGACGTCCTGCGGTCCCGGCTGGGCGCCCATGTGCTGATCTACGGCTCGGGGACCATGGGCCTGATGATGCTGGAGCTGGCCAAGCGGACCGGCGCGGCGAGCGTGGACGTGGTGGACGTGAACCCGGCCCGGCTGGAGACGGCCCGCAAGCTCGGTGTCTCGGCCTCGGCCGGCACCCCGGACGAGCTGGACCGCCCGCAGGGCTGGGACCTGGTGATCGACGCGACGGGCAACGCGGCGGCGATCCAGGACGGCCTGGACCGGGTGGCCAAGGCCGGCACCTTCCTCCAGTTCGGTGTGGCCGACTACGCGACGCGGGTGACGATCGACCCGTACCGCATCTACAACCAGGAGATCACCATCACCGGCTCCATGGCGGTCCTGCACAGCTTCGAGCGCGCGGCGGAGCTGTTCGCGACCGGGGTCCTGGACCCGGACGTCTTCATCAGCGACCGGCTGCCGCTGGACAGCTATCCGCAGGCGCTGGACCAGTTCGCGTCGGGGGTGGGCCGCAAGATCGTGGTGGTGCCGTAGAAGATTAAGGGAACGGTAAAGCGCACTCGCTCGTTCACCGGGCATGACAGCTATGACCCCCGGCTCGAACATCCCCCTCCCCGTCACCCGAGTGACGGTGGACGTCTCCGCCCCGGTGCGGCTCGACGTATCGGGCCTGCTGCTCACCGCCGACGGCAAGGTGCGCTCCGACGACGACTTCATCTTCTACAACCAGCCGACGGGACCGGGGGTCACCTACCGGTCGGGCGGCGGTACGGCGCCGGACGCGATCAGCGTCGACACCGCCGCCCTGCCCCCCGGCATCGAGAAGATCGTCGTCACCGCGAGCCCGGACGCCGCGGGCCAGACCTTCCAGGGCATCGAGCCGACGGCCACGATCCGCAACGCGGACGACAACAGCGAGCTGGCCACCTTCACCCCGCCGCAGCTCGGCACCGAGACCGCGCTGGTGGTCGTGGAGATCTACCTGCGCAACGGCGCCTGGAAGGCCCGGGCCGTGGGACAGGGGTACGCCAACGGGCTGGCCGGCATCGCGACGGACTTCGGCGTGACGGTGGAGGAACCCGCCCCGGCACCGGTGGCTG
>NZ_RSAJ01000778.1 GCF_003933965.1 Streptomyces sp. RP5T | reverse complement strand
GTGCCTGCGCCGCCCTGGAGCGGAACACCCGGTGGGGGAAGGACACCTTCGCCCCCGTCCCCGAGGGCAGCATGTGCACGATGCTCTACGGCGGTCCCGCCACCGCCCATGTCACGGGAACCTGGGCCGGCCGCCCCGTGGACGCCCGGTTCGACCGGAGCAACGGGTGCGAGACGGCGCGCTGGGACCGGTTCGTGCCCCTCCTCCCCGGCATGGACACCTAGCCCCCGGGATGCGGTCACACGTTCTACTTCACTTCGTCGTGCGACCTCCCTCTCATCCGGCACCCCCGCACAACCGCTGCGCTTAGACTCCCTCGCGTGACACGTCGCGGGCCCCTTGGCAAGATGGCCCGAACGGTCGGCAAGGTGCGGTAACAGGGAGGAAGCGTCTCGTGAGCAGCAGGCCATCCCGAGGCGCTGCTCGCCTCGCAGCCATACTCGACGCGCTTCCCGACGCGTTGGTGCTGGTCAACGCCAATGGGACCGTCGTCAACGCCAACACCATCGCCCTGGAGGCCTTCGAAGCGCCCGGGACGGCCCTCGTGGGGCGTGGTCTGCTCGATCTGCTGCCGCAGTTCGACTCGCGGCTCATCCCCGGCTCGATGCGCCGGCCCGACCACATGGACCCGCGCGGGCGGACCAAGCCGACCCGGATGGTGGCGCGCAGGACCGACGGGAGCGAGTTCCCCGTCGAGGTCACCAGCGCCAACCTGGAGAACGGCCAGCAGGCCTACGACGGTTACGGCTACAGCGGCGACGAGCTGCTCATGCTCGTCGTACGCGATCTGACCGGGACCGTCGACACCGAGGCCGAGCTGGCCCGGTCGCAGCGGCAGACCGAGATGATCCTTCGGGCCGCGTCCGAGGGGGTCGTCGGCACCGACACCGACGGGCGGATCGTGCTCGTCAACCCGGCCGCCGCCCAGATACTGGGGTACCGGGCCAGCGACCTCGGCGGCCGCGAGCTCCACGACCTCATCCTGCACTCCCGCGCCGACGGCAGCCCCTTCGCGTACGAGGAGTCCCCGCTCGCCGACACCCTGCGCTCCGGGCGCAAGCACCGGGTGCGCGGGCAGGTGCTGTGGTCGAAGAAGGGGGAGAAGGTCCCGGTCGACCTGACCACCGCGCCCGTGCGCGACGGGGACCAGCTCGTCGGCGCCGTGCTCACCTTCAACGACCGGCGGCCCTACGACGCCCTCGCCGACGAGAAGTCCGCCGCCGAGAAGGCCCACGCGCAGGAGCTGGAGCGGCTGGAGGAGGAGCACGCCTCCGAGCTGACCGCGCTGCGCCAGAAGCACATCACCGAGCTGGAGGAGCTCCAGGAGCGGCACGACGAGGAACTCGCCGCGGGCGAGGAACGGTACGCCGCCCTCGGGGAGCGCGAGAAGGACCGCTACGAGGCCCTCGCCGGACGGCACGACCAGCTGCTGACGCTGCTGGGACGCTCGTTGCGCGGGCCCCTCGACGAACTGCGGCGCGAACTGTCCGCGCTCGCCGCCGACGACGCCGGACAGCTGTGGCCCGAGGCCAACCAGGTCCTGCACCACCTCTCGGCCGGCTACTCCCGCATCACCAACCTCATCGACAACGTCCTCGGCTACCAGCGCCTCGACGCGGGAGCCGACGACATCCTCCGTACGAACGTCATGCTCGACGCGGTCGTCGCCGCCGGTGTGGACGGCGCGGTCGAGCTCATCGGGCCGGGGCGCGTCCAGTTCGCCGTGCACGCGCCGCCCATCGAGGCCGAGGTCGACGCGCAGCGCCTCGCGACCGCGCTCGCGCATCTCATCGCGGACGTGGCCGGGGTCGACGCGACCGGCAACTCCCCCGTGTCCGCGGGCGGTTACATGGACAACACGGTCGTGGTCGCGGCCGCGCTGCGCGGCGAGAGCGTGCGCATCGAGGTGCGCGGCCCGTACGCCGGGGGAGACCCGGTGCACGAGCCCATCGTGCGCGGGATCGTGCGCGCGCACGGCGGTGTGCTCCAGACGCACGAGGTGCCGGGCATGAGCGGCAGCGCCTACGTCCTCGAAGTGCCCATCGGCGGTGGGGCGGGGGCCGTCGCGGCGCCCGGTCCGGCCGCGCTGGAGGCCGCTCCCGCTCAGGCCTCCCCTCAGGAGAGCGCCCCGATGGAGAGCGCTCCGACGGACACCGCTCCTGCCGAGGGGGGCGGGCGGCGGCGGGCCCGGCGTGCCTCCACCGACTCCTTCCTGGACGCCGACGTCCCCCCGGGGAACGGCACCGGCACTGACGAGTCCGTACCGCCCACCGGGCGTCGTAGGCGGCGGGCGGCAGCCGGGCAGGAGCAGCCCGTGGCCGTACCGGCGCAGGCCTCCGGCGAGGACGCGGACGGCTCCGGCGGTACCGGGCGACGCCGTGGGCGTCCCGCCGAAGGCGCCGAGGCCGGCGATGCCGGTGTGTCCGAGGGTGCCGTGGTGATGGCCGGCGAGCACGGGGCCGGATCCGCGGCGATGGGCACCGGTCTCGGCGGGACCGTACCGCCGCAGGGCGTGCCCGTCCCCGCCGGGCGCCGGGCCCGGCGCGAGGGCGGCGAACAGCACGCGCTGCCGGCGGCGTTGCCCGCGGGCGGCTCCGCCGAGCCGGGGCGGGCACAGGGTGAGCTCCAGGTCGCCGGGCAGGTCCCGTCCGGCGACGGCACACCGCAGCAGGACGGCCGTCGTCGGCGTGCCCTCGCGGCCGCGTCGGAGCGTGCGGCGGCGCAGGAGGCGGCCCCGCGCTCGGTCTTCGCCCTTCCGCCCGCCGACGCGGACCGGCCGGCCGACGCCACCGACCCGGCGGCCCTGGCACAGGTCCAGCCCCAGGGACAGTCCCATGGGCAGTCCCAGGCTCAGCCCCAGCAGCCCGTGCCTCAGCAGCACCTGCCTCAGATCCAGCCGCAGTCCCAGGGGCAGGCGCAGGCGCAGGGACAGATGCAGGGGCAGATGCAGGCTCCGGGCCAAGGTCAGCTCTCAGGACAGGTGCCGCAGCCCGGTCAACCTCAGGTGCCCGGTCAGCCGCAAGTGCCCGGTCAGGTCCAGATGCCCGGTCAGGCCCCGGCACCCGCACCCGTACCGGCTCAGGCCCAGGTCCCCGGCGTCGTACAGGTGCCCGGTCCGGTCCAGGCTGCCCCCGCCGGTCAGCCCCCCGCTCCCGTGGCCGCCAACGGCCTCGCGCAGCCTCTCCCCGCCGACGGGCACGGTGACCACGGCCGGCATGACGCCGTGCCGCACGACCAGGCCGACGACCACACCCCGCCGCAGCCGCACCCCACCAC
>NZ_RSAJ01000777.1 GCF_003933965.1 Streptomyces sp. RP5T | reverse complement strand
GGGTAGGCGTGCACGGCTCTGCCGAGCACCGCGAGATCGTCCGGGTCGGGGGGCGCGCAGCGCAGCAGGACGCTCGGCAGCACGACATCGGCTCCCACCACCCGTACGGCGGCGAGGGACGGGTCGGTGGTCGATCCGGGGCCGGGGCCCTGGGTGACCGTGCCTGCGAGCCGGAAGCGGTCTCCGCTCCGAAGAGCGGAGACCAGTTCCGACGTGAGGTCCTGCACCGCGCCCGCGAGGCGGGTCGAAGTGCCTGACTGCTCCATTCGGGTTCTCCCGTCAGCCCTTCTTCGGCCGTGGCGTCGGAGGCGACAGCAGGAGGTTGCTCGTCGAGGACGTCAGAGCAAGCGCCGCGCACTGACGGCTGTCGCGGTAGTGGCCGTCGGCCTCGACGGGGTCGAGAGCCGCTTCGACGTCGATGCCGGGAACCTCGGTGAGGTCCTCGAGCTGGAACTCGGTGGAAGACATACCACCATCTCCTTTGCGAGAGATATGCGGGTCTCAGTACATGTCACCGCATTAGGGCGATCTATGCAAAAAAGGGTGATTTGTCTAGTTCGTGCGAGATTCAATCTCCGCGCGGGAGCGTATGGCGAGCGACGGCGAGGGGTCGTCAGTGGGTGCTGCCGCGTTCCTCGCGGATCTGCGCGACGACCCGGGCGACCGTCTGCCGTACCGCTTCCGTCTCGGTGAGGGTGTGCCCGTAGCCGGGGTGTCGGGCTTCCGTGCGGGCGATCGTCTGGTCCGGCGGGATGTCAATCTCCGCTCGGGAGGGTGTGGCGAGCGAGGGCGAGGGGTCGTCAGTGGGTGCTGCCGCGTTCCTCGCGGATCTGCGCGACGACCCGGGCGACCGTCTGCCGTACCGCTTCCGTCTCGGTGAGGAAGTGCCAGTAGTCGGGGTGACGGCCCTCCAGGGTGGCAACCGCCCGGTCCAGGCGGGCCACCGAGTCGTCCAGGGGGCGCGCGTGCCGCGGGTCGGGGGTGGTGCGGCCGGTCATGGCGAGGCGCTGGGCGTCACGGATGGCGAAACGGGTGCGGTCGATCTCCTGCTGGGGGTCCTTCTGCACGGCGTTGAGCCGGCGCAGCCGGTCACCGGCGGCGGAGACGGACTCGTCGGTGGTGTTGAGGAGGGCGCGGACCGTGGAGAGCAGGGAGGTCGCGTCCGGCCAGCGCTGTTCGTCGCGCGCGACGCGGGCCTCGCGGAGCTTCTGCTCGGCCTGCCGGACGTTCTGCGCGGCCTGGTCCGGGACGTGCTGGAGGTCCTGCCAGCAGGCCACGGTGAACCGGCGGCGCAGTTCGCTCAGGACCGGCTCGACCTGGCCCGCGCGGGTGGTGAGGGCCTCGGCGCGGGTGCGCAGGGAGACCAGCCGGCGGTCGATCTCCGCGGCCCGTTCCGGCAGCCGCTCGGCCTCCGCCCGGATCGCCCCGGCCTCCCGCGCCACTCCCTCGGCCCGCTCCAGGGTCTGCGGCACGCCGTGCTGTCCGGCCCCCTGGTTGAGCTTGGTCAGTTCGGGACCGAGGGCGGCGAGCCGGGCGGCTAGGTCGTCCGCCCGCAGCCCCGACTCCCGTACGGCGTCCAGGGCGTTGGAGGCGGCCAGCAGTCCCTGCCGGGCCCGCTCCACGGCCGGGGCGAGCCGGGCGAGCTGGGTCTCGGCCTTGCCGAGCAGCGGGCCGAGGCTGTCGCCGAAACGATCCAGCTCCTTCTTGACGTTGCCCAGCTCGTCCTTGGCCCGGGTGAGCTCGGCGCGCGCGTGTGCGGCGACCGAGGCCTCCAGGTCGTCCCGGTCGAGGTCATGGGCGTCGACGGCCTCGATGTAGCGGCTGCTGGCCTCGTCGATGCGCCCGCTGATCGCCTGGAAGTCGGCGACCGCCCGCCGGGCGGCGGGGGAGTCGTCGACCGCCGTGATCGTCTCTATCGAGATCCGCAGATCCCGCTGGGCGGTGTCCAGTTCGTAGAAAGCCGCCGCAGCGGCGTCCTTCGCGGCCTGCGCCTCGGCCCGCTGGCTCTCCGCACGCCCGCCGAACCAGCGCCGGGTGCCGCCGCCGGCGAACGCGGCCGGCAGCGCGAGGGCCGCGAGCAGGGGCAGGCCGACGAGGACGAGGGTGTCCCTGAGCGCCTGGCGGTGTGCGCGCGGCACCGACGACGACGAGTACGGCTGCGGTGGTGTCGCCGTCACATCCCTCTCCCGTGCTGTGGTCCGTCCTGGCGGGGCCCGGTGTCATTCTCCCACCGGTAAGGGACGAACACACGGGCCGGTCAGTTCGCGGTTCGCACCGTGATCTTCCCGTCTCCGCTCCTGGCGGACACGAAGTGGTCGCTGGAACCCGACCGGGGCACGGACACGTCGACCCCGCCGTCACCGGACTTCGCGTCCACGCGGTAGGTGGCCCTCGGCAGCTCCACGGTCACCGAGCCGTCGCCGCTGCGGGTCTCCACCCGGTCCGGTACGGCGCCGAGTTCGAGATGGACCGAGCCGTCCCCGGAGCGGGCGGTGACCCGGCGGGAGGCGACCTGGGCGCGCACCGAGCCGTCGCCGCTGCGCAGCTCCAGCGGCCCGCTGGAGTCGGTGACCCGCACCGAACCGTCCCCGGTGCTGATGCTCAGCGGCCGGGTGAAGCCACGGGCCCGCACACTCCCGTCGCCGTCCTCGACCCGCACGGCGATGTCCCGCGGCACCTCGATGCGGTGCTTGGCCGCGCAGTCGGCGACGACACCGCTGCACTTCATCCGCAGCACCAGCCGGTCGCCCTTCATCGACCAGGTCACCTCGGGGTCCTTGCCGACGGCCACGGTGCCCTGGAACCAACGGGTGACCTCGACCGTGCCCGCCTTGTTCGAATCGGCGGCGACGATCTCCAGCGCCGAGTCGTCGGAGTCGACGGTCAGGGTGCGGCCCTGGAGCGCGAAGGACCTGTGGTCGGGGGTCTTGTCGTCCCCGGCGGAGGCACCGCAGGCGGTGGCGCCCGCGACGACGAGCGCGACGACCCCGGCCGCGGCGGCGGCACGTACGGGAACGGAACGGACCATGATGATCTCCCCCTGCTGGAGCCCTGACGGGCGGCCGCGGTCACTCCGCGACCCTGCTTCGACCCTAGGGAGCGGAGCGCGGGCGGGGGATCCGGGCCGCTCCCGGATCAGGGGTGGGGTTTTCCCCCGTACCGACCCCGAGCCCGCCGGGCACCCGAGTAAGGGATTGCAGGACAGGGTCCCGGGCAAGGTAGGCTGTCGACTCGTCTCGGGTGCGTAGCTCAGGGGTAGAGCGCCTGCCTTACAAGC